>NZ_CP040915.1:3817312-4171640 GCF_006352065.1 Georgenia yuyongxinii
GGGCATCTGGGGCACGGACGCGATCAACATCTCCGGGCCGGAGTGGCTCAGCGGCACCACGACCATCCTTGGTGCTCGCGTGCCCAACGACCGCTTCCTGGCGATCGCCGTCGCCGTGCTCGTGCTGGCCGCGCTGGTCGCTTTCCTCAAGTTCACCCGGTTCGGGCTCATCATCCGCGCGGGCGTGGAGAACCGCGCCATGGTCACCGCGCTGGGCATCGACGTGCGCCGCTCCTTCACCCTGGTGTTCGCCATCGGGGGCGCGGCCGCGGGCCTCGGCGGTGTGCTCGCCTCGCAGTACTTCGACTACGTCTCCGCGCACCTGGGTGCCACGCTGCTGATCTTTGCGTTCATCGTCACCGTCATCGGCGGCCTCGGCTCCCTGGGCGGGGCGGCCGCGGCAGCGGTGCTCGTGGCCATCCCCCAGCAGTTCGCCAACTACTACTGGGGCGTGGGCGACCTCATCGCGGTGCTGGCCCTCGCCGTCGTCCTGCTGCTGCGACCCTCCGGACTGATGGGAGCGAAGGCATGACCACCTCAACCCACGCGCCCGAGCGCACCGACGCATCCACGCCCGAGCCGCGCCGCGCCCGCGGCGGCCAGGTGTCCCGGCGGGGCCTGACGCCCTGGCTGGTGGGCATCGGCGTGGCCGTGGTCATGTTCTGCCTGCCGCTGCTCAACCTCTCCCTGCCGGGCGTGCTGCCCGGGCCGACCTACACCCCCGGCAGCCTGCACCTGCTGGCCCTGTGCCTGCTCTTCGCAGCCCTGGCGTTGAGCTACCACCTGCTCTACGGCGTCGCCGGCATGCTCAGCTTCGGCCACGCCCTGTACTTCGCCGCCGGCGCGTACGGGCTGGCGATCCTGCTCGACCGCACGGAGCTGGGGCTGCTCACCGCCGGGGCGCTCGTGCTCGTCGGCGCGATCGTGCTGGCCAACGTGGTGGGCGCCATCTCGTTGCGGGTCAGCGGTGTCTCCTTCGCGATGGTCACCCTGGCTTTCGCCCAGGCCGGCAACGTCCTGGCGCGCCGCAACACCGCTGGCCTCACCGGCGGCGAGGAGGGCGTGGGCCTGCGCACCACCAACGTGCCCGACGCGCTCATCGGCGTGGTCAACACCCGCACCATCTACTGGGTGGCGCTCGCGGTGCTCCTCGTGGTCTACGTGGTCGTCACCTGGGTGCAGCGCTCCCGGGCCGGTCACGTGGTCGAGGCCACCCGCGAGAACGAGATGCGCGTGCGGGTCATCGGCCAGCAGCCGTACCTCATCCGGCTGCTCACGTTCGTCATCGCCGGCGCCCTGGCCGCCCTCATCGGCATGGCCTACCTCGTGCTGCAGTCCCAGGCCGTACCGCAGATCTCCTCCGCCGACTTCACGATCACGGTGCTCGTCATGGTCGTGCTCGGCGGTGTCGGTTCACGGTGGGGCGCCATCGTCGGGGCTGTCGTCTACACGCTGCTCGACCAGCGCCTGGGCGTCTTCGCCTCCTCCGCGTTCGTGGACTCCCTACCGGCGGTGCTGCGGGTACCGCTGGGTGAGCCGCTGTTCATCCTCGGCGTCCTGTTCATCCTGGTGGTGCTGTTCATGCCCGGCGGCATCGCCGGCGCCGTGGACCGGCTGCGCCGCGGCGGCTCGGGGCGCAGCGGCACGGGCCGCGGCGGCGCAGGGCACGGCGGCAGACGCCGCGTCGGCAAGGGCCGCCGGGCCGCCGGCTCGCACAGCGAGACCGCCGCGGAGAGCACCGAGCGGCAGCGCCTCGAGGAGCTCGCATGAGCGACAACCGGCACACCATCGGCCGCTGGACCGCCGACCGCGCCCGGCTCAGTCCCGACGCCGTCGCGATCGAGGAACGTGGCCACGCCACCACCTACGCACGCCTCGACACCCGCGCCACCGCGCTGGCCGAGCGCCTCGTCCGGGCCGGGTACGGCCGCGGGGACCGGGTGGCCACGCTGACCCGGAACAGCACCGACCACGTCGTGCTCTTCTTCGCCTGCGCCAAGGCCGGCCTCGTCCTCGTGCCCCTGTCCTGGCGCCTGTCGACCGACGAGCTGGGCTACCAGCTGCGGCACGCCCGCCCGGCCCTCGTGCTGGTCCAGGCCACACTCGCGGACAGCGCCCGGGCCGCGCTCGCGGGGCTCGACCCGGCCCCCGCCGTCGAGCTCCTCGGCGCCGACGGGGTGGAGCAGCACGTCCCCTACCCGGTGCGAACCGATCCCGCCCCGCCTGGGCCGCAGCGACCGGTGGCCGACGACGACCCCTTGCTGATCGTCTACACCTCCGGCACGGCGAGCGCCCCCAAGGGCGCGATCCTCACCCACGCGAACTGCTTCTGGACCAACCTGTCCCTCTCCGGCGCGATCGGGCTGACCGAGCACGACGTCGTCCTCGCCGTGCTCCCCCAGTTCCACGTGGGCGGGTGGAACATCCAGCCGCTGCTGGCGTGGTGGACCGGCGCCACCGTCGTCCTCGAGCCCGAGTTCGACGCCGGCCGGGCGCTGGCGGCGATCGCCGCGCACGGGGTCACGACCACGATGGGCGTACCGACCATCTACCGGCTCCTCGCCGAGCACCCCACGTTCGCCGACGCCGACCTGTCGAGCCTGACCCACGCCGTCGTCGGGGGGGCCACGATGCCCCCGGCGCTGCTGCGCACCTGGCACGATCGCGGAGTCCGGGTGACCCAGGGCTACGGCCTCACCGAGGCCGGACCGAACGTCCTCGCCCTGCCCGCTTCCGACGCCGCCGCGCACCTGGGGTCGGTGGGCAAGCCCTACCCGCACGTGGAGGTCACCGTCACCGACCCCGCCACCGGGCAGGTGCTGCCCGGGAGCGGCCGCGGCGAGCTGCTCGTGCGCGGACCGAACGTGTTCGCCGGGTACTTCCGCGACCCGGAGGCCACCGCCGAGACGCTGCGGGACGGCTGGCTCCACACGGGGGACCTCGTCGAGCGCGATGCCGAGGGGTTCTTCCGCGTCGTCGACCGCATCAAGGACATCTACATCTCCGGCGGGGAGAACATCGCGCCGGCCGAGGTCGAGGCGGCCCTGACAGCCCACCCGGAGGTCCTCGAGGCGGCCGTGGTCGGTGTGCTCGACCAGCGCTGGGGCGAGGTGGGGCACGCGTACGTGGTCCGGGCGGCCGGGTCGCGGCTGACCTCCGAGCAGGTCATCGCCCACACCCGCACCCTGCTCGCCGCGTTCAAGGCACCCCGCACGGTCGACTTCGTCGACCAGCTGCCCCGTACCGCCCTGCACAAGGTGCGGCGCGGCGCGCTCCCCCGCCCGGCACCGACCGCGGGCCGGGCGGGAGAGCCGCCCGCGGGTCAGCCGGGGGCGGGTCACCCGGTGGTGGGTCGGCCGGCGACGGGTCAGCCGGCGGCCGCACTGCGGCTGGTCTCCGGCGACGAGGGGGCGGCCCGATGAGCGCCCTGCCCCGCACCGAGCGCGGTGGCCGCACCCGCGCGAAGATCCTCGAGGTCGCCACCGCCGTCTTCGCCGAGCGCGGCTACCACGACGCCTCGATCGTGAAGATCACCGAGGCCGCCGGGGTGGGCCAGGGGACGTTCTACCTCTACTTCGCCTCCAAGCAGGAGGTGTTCGAAGAGGTGGTCCGCGACCTGAACTCCCGCGTGCGGCGGGCGATGTTCGAGGCCTCCAACGGTCAGGCCGGCCGGCTGGCCGCGGAGCGGGAGGGCTTCCGCGCCTACTTCCGCTTCACCGCCGACAACCCGGCCCTCTACCGCATCATGCGGCAGGCCGAGTTCGTCGCGCCGCACGTGCTCCGCGAGCACTACGAGCGCATCGCCGCCGGGTACGTCGCCGGCCTGCAGGACGCCCAGCAGCACGGCGAGCTGGCCGAGTCGATCGAGCCGGAGGTCGCCGCCTGGGCGCTCATGGGCATCGGCGAGCTGGTCGGCCTGCGCTGGGTGCTGTGGGAGCACGAGAACGGCAACGGCCACGCGACCATGCCCCCGCACGTGTTCGAGTCGACGATGCGCCTCATCGAACGGGCCCTCACGCCGCTGCCCGGCGAGGGGTCCACCACGGAAGGACGGTCCTCATGAGCTCCACGTCCCTCGCCGGCCGCCGCGCCGTCGTCACCGGGGGTGGCGCCGGCATCGGCGCCGCCTGCGCCCGCGCCCTGGCCGCCGAGGGCGCGCACGTGGTCGTCGCGGACCGGGACGAAGCCGCCGCCACCGCCGTCGCCAACGAGGTGAACGGTGAGGCCTGGGTGGTGGACCTCGACAACACCCGCGCCCTCGACGGGCTCGCGCTCGAGGCCGACGTGCTGGTCAACAACGCCGGCATCCAGGTGGTGCGCCCCATCGAGGAGTTCGACCCCGAGGACTTCCGCCGCATCCAGCGGCTCATGATCGAGGCACCGTTCCTCCTGGTGCGCGCGGCCCTGCCGCACATGTACGCCCGGGGCTGGGGCCGGGTGGTCAACCTGTCCTCGGTTCACGGCCTCATCGCGTCACCCTTCAAGGTCGCCTACGTCACCGCCAAGCACGCCTTGGAGGGCTTGAGCAAGGTCACCGCCCTCGAGGGCGCCGCGCACGGTGTCACCAGCAACTGCGTCAACCCGGCATACGTGCGCACCGCGCTGGTCGAGAAGCAGATCGCCGACCAGGCCCGGGTGCACGGCATCAGCGAGGCCGAGGTGGTCGAGAAGGTGCTGCTCACCGAGCAGTCGGTCAAGCGCCTCGTCGAGCCGGAGGAGGTGGCCTCCCTGGTGGTGTGGCTGACCGGCCCGCACGCGGGCATGGCCACCGGCGGTTCCTACACGCTGGACGGGGGGTGGCACGCACGATGAGCATCGACAGCGCGCCCCGCACGCACACCTACACGGAGCTCGACGTGGCCGTCGACGGCGGCATGCTGCACGCCGGGGTGTGGGAGCCCCGCGGCGCCCATGACGAGTCCCGCGCGGCGACCGACGGCGAGCCCGGCGCGCCCTCGGACGGCGTCCCCACCGTCCTCGCGATCCATGGCATCACAGCCACGCACCGCGCCTGGGACTGGGTGGCCCCGGCCCTGGCCGGGACCCGGGTGGTGGCGCCCGACCTGCGCGGCCGCGGCCGCTCGAACACACTCACCGGCCCGTTCGGCATGGCGCGCCACGCCGACGACGTCGCCGCCCTGGCGCGCGACGTCGGCGCACGGCAGGTGGTGGTCGCCGGGCACTCCATGGGCGCCTTCGTCGCCGTCGTGCTGGCCCACCGCCACCCGGACCTGGTGCGCTCGCTCGTCCTGGTCGACGGTGGCCTGCCGCTGGCCCTGCCGGCGGGCCTGGACGCCGACGCCGCCATGACGGCGGTCCTCGGCCCGGCCGCCGAGCGGCTGGCCATGAGCTTTCCGGATCACGCGGCCTACCGAGAGTTCTGGCGGAGCCATCCGGCGTTCGCCACGTGCTGGGCAGAGGACCTCGGCGGCTACTTCGACTACGACCTCGAGCCGGTCGACGGCGTCTTCCGCGCCTCGGCCCGCCTCGAGGCGATGACCGGCGATCAGCGCGAGCTGTTCACCGGGGAATCCTTGCTGCCGGCGCTGTCCGCCCTCGCGGTGCCGACCACGTTCCTGCGCGCCCCGTTCGGCCTCATGGCCGATAACCCGCTCTACCAGCCCGGAACGGTGGAAGAGTGGCGCGGACGGCTGCCCACCCTACGGTCGGTCGAGGTGCCCGACGTCAACCACTACACGATCGTCATGACGCCCCCGGGCGCAGCCACCGTCGTCCGCGAGATCACGCGGCACCTGGCAGCGAGCACCCCATGAGCGGACTCGCAACGCCCCCTCTCCGTCGGACGGACCCGCCAGACGCGGGTCGCGGAGCGAAGCAACGATCGCGGTCATACCTGGCATTCGCACATCGAGGTTCCCCGGACGAGGCGGGGACGGCACAGTGAATCGGCACGAGCGACGAGGAGGTCCTGGCGTGGACGGGTTGGACAAGGTGGTGGGTTCGGCCGCGGAGGCGGTGGCGGACATCGGTGACGGTGCGTCGTTGGCGGTGGGCGGGTTCGGGTTGTCGGGCAACCCGATCGCGTTGATCGAGGCGTTGCTGGCGCAGGGTGCGAGCGGCCTGGAGGTGGTGTCGAACAACTGCGGGGTGGACGACTGGGGGCTGGGCATCCTGCTCGGCGCCGGGCGGCTGGCGAAGATGACCGCCTCCTATGTGGGGGAGAACAAGGAGTTCGAGCGGCAGTTCCTCTCCGGGGAGCTGGAGGTCGAGCTGACCCCGCAGGGCACGTTGGCGGAGAAGCTGCGCGCGGGTGGGTCGGGGATCGCGGCGTTCTTCACCCCGACGGGGGTGGGCACGCAGGTGGCCGAGGGTGGTCTGCCGCGCAGGTACGACGGCGCGGGCCAGGTGGCGGTGGCGTCCCCGGTCAAGGAGGTGCGCATGTTCGACTTCGCCGGCGGTAGCCGTGAGTTCGTGCTGGAGGAGGCGATCACGACCGACTTCGCCCTGGTGCACGCGATCCGGGGGGACCGGCACGGGAACCTGGTGTTCAACAAGGCGGCCCGGAACTTCTCCCCGTTGGCGGCGATGGCGGGGCGGGTGTGCATCGCCCAGGTCGAGGAGCTGGTCGAGCCGGGGGAGCTGGACCCGGACGAGGTGCACCTGCCGGGGATCTACGTCCACCGGCTCGTCGAGGTGGGCGGCGGGATCGAGAAGCGGATCGAGAAGCGCACCGTGCGTGAGGGGAGCAACTGATGGCGCTGACCAGGCAGGAGATGGCCGCGCGGGCGGCCCTGGAGCTGGCCGACGGGTCCTACGTGAACTTGGGGATCGGGTTGCCGACCCTGGTGCCCAACTACGTGCCGGCCGGCCGGCAGGTGGTGCTGCAGTCGGAGAACGGGATCCTCGGCGTCGGGCCGTACCCCGTCGACGCGGACGTGGACCCGGACCTGATCAACGCCGGCAAGGAGACCGTGACGACCCTGCCGGGTGCGGCGTACTTCGACTCGGCCCTGTCCTTCGGGATGATCCGCGGCGGGAAGATCGACGTGGCGATCCTGGGCGGCATGCAGGTCTCCGCCGGAGGGGATCTGGCCAACTGGATGATCCCGGGGAAGATGGTCAAGGGCCCGGGCGGGGCGATGGACCTGGTCCACGGCGCCGGGAAGGTCATCGTCCTGATGGAGCACAACGCCAAGAACGGTGACGCGAAGATCGTGACCGAGTGCTCCTTGCCGCTGACCGGCCGGGGGGTGGTGGACCGGATCATCACCGACCTGGCCGTCATCGACGTGACCGACGAGGGGCTGGTGCTGGTCGAGACCGCCCCCGGGGTGTCCGTGGAGCAGGTGCGTGAGCGCACCGAGCCGGCGCTGACCGTCGCCGCGGACCTGGTCACCGTGGGGGTGCGGGCATGAGCGCCACCGACCCCATCACCACGCCAGCGGCCGGGGCCGCGTCGAACGGGCAGGGGCCCGCCGACGTCGTCATCGTCGGTGCGGCGCGGACCCCGCAGGGCAAGCTCCGCGGCCAGCTCGCGTCCTTCGCTGCCACCGAGCTGGGTGCAGCCGCGATCCGCGGCGCGCTGGCCCAGGGCGGGGTGCCGGCCGAGGCGGTGCAGGCGGTGATCCTGGGTCAGGTGCTGCAGGCCGGGGCCGGGCAGAACCCGGCCCGGCAGGCCGCCATCGGCGCGGGCATCCCCTGGTCCGCGCACACCGCCACGGTGAACAAAGTCTGCCTGTCCGGGCTGACCGCGGTCATCGACGCCGCCCGGCTGCTGCGTTCCGGGGAGGCCGAGGTCGTGGTCGCCGGGGGCATGGAGTCGATGACCAACGCCCCGCACCTGCTGCCGGGCTCGCGGGCCGGGTACGCCTACGGGCCGGTCACCCTGCTGGACCACACCGCCCACGACGGGCTCACCGACGCCTTCGACCATGAGGCCATGGGCACCTCCACCGAGCGGTACACCACCGAGCGCTACCCGCTGACGAGAGAGCAGCAGGACAGCGTCGCCGCCGCCTCCCACCAGCGCGCCGCCAAGGCGTGGGAGAACGGGACGTTCACCCCCGAGGTGGTCCCGCTCACCGTGACCACCCGCAAGGGGCAGACGGTCGTGGACACCGACGAAGGCATCCGGCCCGAGACCACGGTGGCGACCCTGGCCAAGCTGCGGCCCGCGTTCACTCCGCAGGGGTCCATCACCGCCGGGAACGCCTCCCCGATCTCCGACGGCGCCGCCGCCGTGGTCCTGACCACCCGCCAGGTGGCCACCGAGCGGGGCTGGCCGGTGCTGGCCACCGTGCGGGCGGCCGGGCAGGTCGCCGGGCCGGACACCTCCCTGCACGCCCAGCCGGCCCGGGCGATCGAGGCCGCCCTCAAGCGGCAGGGCTGGGACGCCCACGACCTCGACCTCGTCGAGATCAACGAGGCCTTCGGCGCCGTCGTCGCCCAGTCCACCGCCGAGCTCGGCGTCGACCCCGCCAAGGTCAACCCCCACGGCGGCGGCATCGCGATCGGTCACCCCATCGGCGCCTCCGGCGCCCGCCTCGTGGTCCACGCCGCCCACCAGCTCCACGCCGACCACGTCCAACGCGCCGCCGTCGCCCTCTGCGGCGGCGGCGGACAGGGCGAAGCACTCCTCCTCGAAGCCTGACCGCCCGAGGGGACCACGAACGCCCGGTGCGTCACTGACGCACCGGGCGTTCGCCGCCGTCCGCTGGTGATGCGGGAGATCGGACGGCGTGCGGCTGGGGCGACCCGGGAACAGTGGTGCCGCCTCGCGCTACGACGTGCGGTCTGCCGCGACCTCGCGGGCTGCGGCCAGCGCGCCGGTGAGCAGCTCGAGGAACCGGTCGGGCACCTCCAGGTGTGGGCTGTGCCCGATGCCCTCGAGCACGACCTCCTCGTACGACCCACCGTTGGCGGCGAACCGGTCCAGGACGGCCCGTGTCTGGGCCACCATCGGCTGGCGCGGGTAGACCTCCTCCCCCGGCCAGCCGGGCACGGCGCCCAGCGCACCGAGGTGCCCGAAGTCGAACAGCGAGGCGTCGGAGACGATCGCGTCGACGTCGCCACGGATCCAGGTGACCGGCCCGATCCCGGGTGTCTCGGCGACGTCACTGACGTCGAAGAAGGCCGGGGAGAGGGCGTTGTTCATGCCGGTTGTGCCGGGCGCGACGCCCGGCCAGTTCTCGCTGGGCACGACCGTGCCGGGGTAGTGGTCGTCGCCGGTGCGGGTGGAGAGCACGGAGTCGACGAGCAGGTCCTCGTCGTCCCCGGAGAAGCTCGGGGCCACGTAGAACGCACGAAAGACGTTGCGCGGGGAGTGCGGGTGCTCGGCGGTGCGGTCGCCGGCCGCGAGTGCGGCGATGAACTCGGGGTTCACGGTGCCGCCGCCAGAGCCGGCGTGGTCGTCCCAGATCGGGGCCCCCTCGGTGCCGCGGGTGCCGCCGAACCCGTAGGGCGACATCGGCGCCTCGAGCACGATCGCGCCCACCCGTTCCGGGTGGTCGATGGCCAGCTGCAGCACGGCGCCGGCGCCCGCGGAGTGCGCCACGAAGTCGGCCCGCTCGATGTCCAGCGCGACCATGAGCGCGAGCAGGTCGTCGGCGAAGTCACCCATGCCCTGGGTGGCATCGATGGGCAAGGGCTCCGTGTCGCCGAACCCGCGCAGATCCGGTGCCACGCCGCGATGGCCGGCGGGCAGCCGTTCGAGCAGACCTTGGAAGAACGCCGACGACGAGCAGTTGCCGTGCACGAGGATCACCGTGGGCTGATCGCGGGTGCGGGCGGCCCAGGTGTCGCCGTCGAGGGTGGCATGGTCGCCGTCCTCCAGGGCGGCGGTCGCGCGCACGTGCACGCGCAGCCGGTCCGTCGTCACGTCGAACTCGTGAACCGTCATGGTCTCTCCCCCACTTCGACGGCGCCGTCGCCGCCCTGCCAGCACGATAGGTGCGTAGATCGCCCGCGTACCGCCTTTCGGCCCGGTGTGCCGGGTTCTGGCTGTCCGCGCCCTGCCTTGGCTGCCGTGCGCCCTCATGACCGCGCCGCGTGATGGGATAGCAGGCATGACGAGCACCACCGCGCCCGACGGCACGACCAGGGCGTCCGACGCCGCCACCAGCGTCGAGACCGCCGACCCGTACGCCTGGCTGGAGGACGTCGACGGCACCGAGCCGCTGGCCTGGGTCCGGGAGCACAATGCCGATGCCGAGGCGGCGCTGGCGGCGTCGGCGCGGTTCGAGGAGCTGCGCAGCGGGATCCTGCAGGTGCTGGACTCGACCGAGAAGATCCCGGCCGTCGCCCAGCGCGGCGCGCACCTCTACAACTTCTGGACCGACGCCGAGCACGTCCGGGGGGTGTGGCGGCGCACCACCTGGGCCTCATACCGCACGGCCGACCCGCAGTGGGAGGTCCTCATCGACGTCGACGCCCTGGCGGAGGCCGAGGGGGTCGGCTGGGTCTGGCACGGCGCCCGGGTGCTCCGGCCGTCGTTGACCCGCGCGCTGGTCGCACTCTCCCGCGGCGGCGCCGACGCGGACGTCACGCGCGAGTTCGACCTGACGACCCGGTCCTTCGTCGAGGACGGGTTCAGCCGCCCGGAGTCCAAGGGCGGGATGGGCTGGGCCGACGCCACCGGCGACGCCGTGTTCGTCTACACCGACGTCGGCGAGGGCTCGATGACGACGTCGGGCTACCCCCGCACCGTGCGCCGCTGGCGGCGCGGTTCCGCACTGGCCGAGTCCTCCGAGATCTTCGCCGGTGAGGTCACCGACCTGTCCATCGCCGCCGTGCACGACACGACCCCGGGCTTCGAGCGCGACTTCGTGGTGCGGGCCCGCGCGTTCTACGACTCCGACACCTACCTGCTCGGCGACGACGACGTGCTCACACGGTTGGACGTGCCGCGCTCGAGCGAGCCCGGCGTGCACCGTGAGTGGCTGACCGTCGAGCTGCGTGAGGACTGGGCGGTGGCGGGACGCACGTACCCCGGCGGGGCGCTGCTCGCGGTCCGGTTCGACGATTTTCTCGCCGGTGCCCCGGACTTCGAGGTGCTCTACGCCCCCACGGCGACGACGTCGCTGGCGGGCATGAGCTGGACCCGCCACCACCTTGTGCTCAACATCCTGGACGACGTCACGAACCGGCTCGAGGTGCTCACCCCGCCCACCGGCGCCGGGGCACCCTGGCGCCGGCGACCGCTGGACCTCGGCGGCGGTAGCACGCGAGTCGAGCTCCCCGAGCTGGCGACGATCGCCGTCGGCGCCGTGGACCCGGACGAGGAGGACGCCCTGTGGGTGACCACCTCCGGCTTCCTTTCCCCGACAACACTGTCGCGTCTCGACCTCGACACCGACGGCGCCACCACCGCCGTCGAGCCGCTGAAGGCGTTGCCGGCGTTCTTCGACGCGACCGGGCTGCACGTCGAGCAGCACTTCGTCACTTCGGCGGACGGCACGCGCGTGCCCTACTTCCAGGTCTCACGCGAACCGGTGGCCGATGACGCGCAGGTGCGTCCCGCGCCGACGCTGCTCACGGGCTACGGCGGGTTCGAGATCTCCCGGCTTCCCGGGTACTCGGGCTCGGTCGGGCGCTCGTGGCTCGAGCGGGGCGGGGTGTACGTCGTCGCCAACATCCGCGGCGGGGGCGAGTACGGACCTTCCTGGCACCAGGCGGCGCTGCAGGAGAAGAGACACCGGTCGTACGAGGACTTCGCCGCCGTCGCCCGCGACCTGGTCGCCCGCGGTGTGACGGACCCTGCGCACCTCGGCGCGCAGGGCGGGTCGAACGGCGGGCTGCTCGTGGGCAACATGCTGACCGGGTACCCCGAGCTGTTCGGCGCCGTGGTGTGCCAGGTGCCGCTGCTGGACATGAAGCGGTACTCGCACCTCCTCGCCGGGGCGTCGTGGATGGCTGAGTACGGCGACCCCGACGCGCCCGAGCAGTGGGAGTTCATCCGCACGTTCTCGCCCTACCACCTGTTCGACCCGGCCGTGGCTCACCCGCCGGTGCTGTTCACAACCTCGACCCGCGACGACCGCGTCCACCCCGGGCATGCCCGGAAGATGGCGGCGAAGATGCTCGAGGCCGGCAAGGACGTCACCTATTACGAGAACATCGAGGGCGGGCACGGCGGTGCGGCGACCAACGCGCAGGCGGCGTTCATGCAGGCGCTTGCGTTCGAGTTCCTCTGGCAGCGGTTGACGTGAGCGTCGCGGACGGCGGCGCCGGGGAGTGCGTGTTCTGCCAGATCGCCAGTGGTGCCGAACCCGCGAGCATTGTGCGAGCGGACGATGAGGTGCTTGCGTTCCTCACGCACCAGCCGGTCAACGCTGGGCATGTGCTCGTGGTGCCACGAACACACGTCGTGGGTCTCGCGGACCTGCCTGACGCGACAGGCGCGGCGATGTGGAAGCTGGCGCAGGAGATCGCGACCACCCTGCGGCACGACCCGGCATGGTCCGACGGCGTGAACCTGCACCTGTCGGACGGTGCCGCCGCCGGCCAGCACGTCTTCCACGTGCACCTGCACGTCATTCCGCGGTTTCGCGGTGACGGCCTGCGCATCACGGACGAGCGGCATCACCCGCCCACGCGGCACGAGCTCGACGAGGCGGCGACCAAGCTGCGCGGTGCCTTGGGGCGGTAGGTCCTCCCCCGGCTCTCCGTCGCAGACCTCCCACCGCTTCTCCTGGGCCCGACCTGCCGCTCGGCGAGCCTGACATCGCCGCGAATGGGGCGCCGCGACTGAGGGCCCCCGCTGGAAGGCAGTCAGTTCTGGGTCGGTCGCCAGAGCACGAGGGCACCGCCGTTGCTGGTGGTCACCCGGCGCACCCGCGTGCCGCGCGGCACGGCGACGACGTCACCTGTCGGGCCTGCCGCGAAGATGCGGTGGCCTGGGTCGACCACCGAACGTAGCGAGTCGAGCTGGGCGCGGATCCGGGCGAGCTCGCGCTCCAGGTCCAGGATCCGCTTGATCCCGGCGAGGTTGACGCCCTCCTCCTGGCTCAGCCGCTGAACCTCTCGAAGCATGGCGACGTCACGAAGGCTGTACCGCCGTCCGCGACCGGGCGTGCGCCGCGGCTCCACGAGCCCGACCCGGTCGTACTGGCGGAGCGTCTGGGGGTGCATGCCGGCGAGCTCCGCGGCCACCGAGATGGTCAGGACGGGTGCGTCCTCGCGCGGGTTCGTCGGTGTCATGGCCCCTCCTTCCGGTATCTGCACTTCGCCGTGACGGGCCGGAGGTCACCGGCCCGCCACGGGATCACTTCGCGGCGGCCTCGGCCAGCCCGGACCGGGGATTCACCCCGTCATTGGCCTCGGCGAACGCCTTGACCGCGGCCTTCGCCGCGCTGCTGAGCCGGCTCGGCACCACCACGTTGACGGTGACGAGGAGGTCGCCGTCGGGCGCGGAGGGGATGTTCAGGCCCTTGCTCCGCACACGCAGCGTCCGGCCCGACGGCGTACCCGCCGGGACCTTGACCTTCACCGTGCGCCCGTCGAGCGTGGGGACGTCGATCGTGGCACCCAGGGCGGCCTCGTCGAACGTGATGGGCACCGTGATGCGCAGGTGCTTGCCGTCCAGTGAGAACACCGGGTGGGGCTCCACCTGCACGGCCACGATGAGATCGCCGGGTTCGCCGCCCCCGGTCCCTGGCTGTCCCTTGCCGCGCAAGCGGATCTTCTGACCGTCGTGCACCCCGGGCGGGATGCGAGTGGTCATGGTGCGACCGTCCACGGTGAGCAGGACGGTGGCACCGGTGACCGCCTGCCGGAAGGGCAGCTTCGTCGTCGCCGTGATGTCGCCGCCGCGCTGCGCCCGCCGGCGCGAGCCGAAGCCGCCACCGCCGAACATGCCCGAGAGGATGTCTTCGAAGCCACCGGTGCCGGTCCCGGTGCCCGTGCTCGTGGGCCCGCCGGAGTAGCGCACCCGCGTGCCGCCGGGCGCGCCGGCCCCCTGGCCGAACATCCCGCCGAAGAGGTCCTCGAAGCCGGCGCCGCCGGCGCCACCGGACCCGGCGGAGAAGCGCGCCCCGCCGCCGGCCATGGCGCGCAGCGCGTCGTACTGCTTGCGCTGCTCGGGGTCGGAGAGGACCGCGTAGGCCTCACCGACAGACTTGAAGCGCTCCTCGGACTTGGTGTCCCCCGGGTTGTGGTCCGGGTGGTACTTACGGGCGAGCTTGCGGTAGGTCTTCTTGATCGTGTCGGCGTCGGCGTCCTTCGCGACGCCGAGGGTGGCGTAGAAGTCCTTCTCGAGCCAGTCCTGGCCGGTCATCTCGCCTCACCTCCTCGATCGTGCGGTGCCGCGGCGGGAAACCCGCCGCGGCACCGGCCCTCATGGTTCTCGGCCGTCACTGCGGGCCGGTCACGCCCACGCGCGCGGCGCGCAGCACCTTCTCCCCGGCACGGTAGCCGGGCTGGAGCACCTGCGAGACCGTCGTGGCCGTCGCGGCGGGGTCCGCCTGGTGCATGAGCGCCTCGTGGACCTCGGGGTCGAACTCCTCGCCCACCTGGCCGTACCGCTCGACGTCGAACCGCTGCCGCAGCGTCCCCTCGAGCTTCTCCGCGATCGCCGCGAAGGGCCCCGTGAGGTCGCCGTGCTGACGGGCGAGCTCCAGCTCGTCCAGCACGCCGAGCAGCGCCTCGACCACGTCGTGCACGCCAGCCTGCTTGTGGTTGGCCACCTCGGCCTTCGAGCGGCGCACGTAGGCGTTGTACTCCTGCTGAAGGTTGTAGATGTCCGCGTTGCGTCGGGCGAGCTGGTCGGCCAGGTCGAGCGACTCGGCCCGGGCGGCCTCGAGCGGGTCCGGCCCGCTCTCGGTCGCCGGTCCACCGGCGGTGCCGGGCCCCGCGGCCGAAGCGGCCGCGGCGGCCCCGGGCTCCGCCGTCGTCCCGGCTGCGGCGTCGGGCTGGCGGACCTTCCCGGTCTCCGGGTCGATCCGGCGCTTGTCGGTCACTACGGGCTTCTCGACGTCGACCTCTTCCTCGCGTTCGCGGTTGACGTCGGTCACTTGTTCTCCTCGTCATCCACGATCTCGGCGTCGACGACGTCCTCGTCCGCGGCGGAACCGTGGGCGGCGCCGTCGGGGCCGGGGTTGGCGGTCTCGGCCGACTGCTGAGCGTAGAGCGCCTCGCCGATCTTCTGGCTCTTGGTGGTCAGGTCCGCCTGCGCCGACTTGACCGCCTCGAGGTCGTCACCCTCGAGCGCCTTCTTCAGGGCGTCGACGGCGTCGCGCACCTCGGAGGTGACCGCCTCGGGCAGCTTCTCGGCGTTGTCCGTGAGGAGCTTCTCGGTGGAGTACACCTGCTGCTCGGCGGTGTTGCGGACCTCCGCCTCCTCGCGCCGCTGGGCGTCCTCGGCAGCGTGGGCCTCGGCCTCCTTGATCATGCGGTCGATCTCGTCCTTGGGCAGCGCGGAGCCGCCGGTGATCGTCATCGACTGCTCCTTGCTGGTGCCACGGTCCTTGGCGGAGACGTGGACGATGCCGTTGGCGTCGATGTCGAAGGTGACCTCGATCTGCGGCATGCCCCGCGGGGCGGGCGCGATGCCGGTCAGCTCGAAGGTGCCCAGCGCCTTGTTGTCCCGCGCGAACTCGCGCTCGCCCTGGAAGACCTGGATGAGCACGCTCGGCTGGTTGTCCTCGGCGGTGGAGAAGACCTCGGACCGCTTCGTGGGGATGGCCGTGTTGCGCTCGATGAGCTTGGTCATCACGCCACCCTTGGTCTCGATGCCGAGGGACAGCGGGGTGACGTCGATGAGCAGGACGTCCTTGCGGTCGCCCTTGATGACGCCGGCCTGCAGCGCGGCGCCGACGGCGACGACCTCGTCCGGGTTGACGCCCTTGTTGGGCTCCTGGCCGCCGGTGAGCTCCTTGACGACCTCGGTGACCGCCGGCATGCGGGTGGAACCACCCACGAGGACCACGTGGTCGATGTCGCTGAGGGCGATCCCGGCGTCCTTGATGACGTTGTGGAACGGGGTCTTGGTCCGGGCCAGCAGGTCGGAGGTCATCTCCTCGAATGCCGCCCGGGTGAGCTTCTCGTCCAGGTGGATCGGGCCGGCCTCGCTCATCGACAGGTACTGCAGGGAGATGTTGGTGCTCGTCGTGGACGAGAGCTCCTTCTTGGCCTGCTCGGCCGCCTCACGCAGCCGCTGGAGCGCGATCTTGTCCTTGGCCAGGTCCACGCCGTCCTTGTTCTTGACCTGCTTGACCAGCCAGTCGACGACACGCTGGTCCCAGTCGTCGCCGCCGAGCTTGTTGTCACCGTTGGTGGCGCGCACCTGGATGGTGGAGAACCCGTCGTCGTCCTTGCCCACCTCCAGCAGGGAGACGTCGAAGGTCCCGCCGCCGAGGTCGAAGACGAGGATGAGCTCGTCCTCCTTGCCCTTCTCCAGGCCGTAGGCGAGGGCGGCGGCGGTCGGCTCGTTGACGATACGCAGCACGTTCAGGCCCGCGATCTGTCCCGCGTCCTTGGTCGCCTGACGCTGCGCGTCGTTGAAGTAGGCCGGGACCGTGATGACGGCGTCGGTGACCGGCTCACCCAGGTACGACTCGGCGTCCTTCTTCAGCTTGCCGAGGACCCGGGCGGAGATCTCCTGCGCCGTGTAGGTCTTGTCGTCGATGTCCACCTTCCAGTCGGTGCCCATGTGACGCTTCACCGAGCTGATGGTCCGGTCGACGTTGGTGACCGCCTGCCGCTTGGCCACCTCGCCGACGAGAACCTCGCCGGACTTGCTGAACGCGACGACGGACGGGGTGGTCCGCGCACCCTCCGCGTTGGCGATGACGGTGGGCTCACCGCCCTCGAGGACCGACACCACGGAGTTGGTGGTGCCCAAGTCGATCCCTACTGCTCGTGCCATGTGCGTAGCTCCTTCGTCGTGCGGCCGACGACGATCGCCGGCATGTTGAGTCAGATGCACTCAAGTCTGCGTCGTCTTGAGCAGATGTCAACCCGTAGCGGCTGAACTTGAGTCTATGTGGCTCAACTACGGTGGTGGGCAGTTTGTTCCCAATGCAGAAGCCGCGCCGTGAGACCGGGCGGGCGTCGAAGCCCCACATTGTCGAGGGCGCACGCCCTTGATGGCCGAGTCGCCCGGCGTCATTCTCGATGGAGGAGGATGGCCTCCTCGTACGCCGTCGACGCGTCCGCCACCGCGATCGAGACGATCGGCGCCACCGGCCCGCCGGCGTCGTGGGTCAATACCCGAGCGCGAAGCCGCCCAGCGATCCCGCGACTGATGTCGATCAGCCGACCGCTTTCCTGACGAGTGCCTCGATGGCGGCAGCCTCGGCGTCGCCGATCTGGGTCAGCGCGTAGCTCGTCGGCCACATGTGGCCGTCGTCGATCTGCGCGGAGTCGTTGAAGCCGAACGTCGCATAGCGACTCTCGAACTTCGCCGCGCTCTGGAAGAAGCACACGATCTTCCCGTCGAGGGCGTATGCCGGCATGCCGTACCAGGTCCTGGGGGCTAGGTGTGGTGCCGTGCTGGTGACGATCTCGTGCACGCGTTCGGCGAGTCCGCGGTCGGGCTGGGGCATCTCGGCGATACTCGCGACGACCGCGCGCCGATCGGCCTCGGCCTTGGCGCTGCCCTTCTCCTTGCGCGCGTCCGCCCGCGCCTCAGCGGCGCGTTGCTTCATCGCCGCCTTTTCGACCTCGGAGAACCCCGAGCTCTTTCCTTTCGGCCTTGGCGTCGCGCTCATCATGTGTCCTCTCGTTCGGTCGCCCACCGCCAGTTGGCGGACGCCTGCGGTTCGGGTGGGCCGAGGGTGATCCTTGGTGGACGACACCCCGGCCTGTCTGCTCTCTGGTGACATTAGCTGCGGCTTTGCGGAGCGTGCTTCTCAGTTCCTGACCGACCTCGTGACGCGGCACATGCGCGTGTGGTTCCCGGTCTTTGCAGGACGGCGGCGCCGATGAAGTTGCCGTGGGGTACTTCCGCGTGAACGATGACGGAGAGCCCTGCGAAGGGAGAACCCGATGCCAGAGCTGCTGGTCGACTTCATCACCTCGCTCGACGGCTTCGCCTCGGCCGAGGGCTGGCCCGGCTATTGGGGCCTCGAGGGGCCCGAGTACCTGGCGTGGCTCGACGAGTCACCGGAACGCGAGTTCACCACGCTGATGGGCGCGACCACCTACCGGCTGATGTCCGGTTTCGTGGCCGCTGACGAGCCTGGCACCGCCGAGCTGACCGCGATGCCCAAGGTGGTGTTCTCCTCAACCCTGAAGGAACCGCTGGAGTGGGCCAACACCCGCCTGGTCGCCAAGGACCCCGTCGAGGCGGTCCGGTCGATGAAGCAGGACGACACCGCCGGGCTACGCACGATCGGCAGCCTCACCCTGTGCCGGTCCCTGCTCGCCGCCGGTCTCGTCGACCGCTTTCGGGTGGTGGTCTTCCCGGTGATCACCGGCAGCGCCGGACGAGAGCGGATCTACGACGGGTACCCCGACGTCGCCCTCGAGATGGTCGCCAGCCGCACCTTCGACGGCCGGATTCAGCTCCTCGAGTACGTGCCCACCGTCCTTGCCCAGCGTGAGGGGCCGCCTCTCCACACCAGATCAAGCCACACTTGAGGAGACGATCATGACGGCCACCTACACGTTCGACGTCTTTTCCAGCGTCGACGGCTTCGGCTCCCACCGCGGCGACTGGGGCGGCTACTGGGGCAAGCAAGGCCCCGAGCTGCTCGACCACCGCCTCGCCCTGTACGGCGAGGAGCAGCGGATGGTCTTCGGGGCCAACACCTATCGGCAGTTCGTGCGGATGCTGGGCCCGAGCACCGAGCGTTCCGGCGTCGGTGACCCATGGGTCACCCGGATGAGGAGCTTGCCGGCGACCGTGGTGTCGACGACGCTGGAAGAACCGCTCGACTGGCCGGACGCCACCCTCGTCAGGGGTGACGCCATCGACGTCGTCGCGCGGCTCAAGGCGGAGTCCGACGTGCGGTTGCGCTCCCACGGCAGCCTGTCGATGAACCGGGCGCTCATGGCCGCTGGTCTGGTCGACCGCGTCCAGGTGACGCTCTTCCCCGTGATCACCGGTCAGACCGGGGAGGCGCCCATCTTTCAGGATGCCGCTGACTTCGACCTCGAGCTGATCGAGAGCCGGACGCTTGATGGCCACATCCTGGAGCTCACGTACCGGCCCACCCTGCACGCCTGAACACAGTCCATTCACCCTCACCTGTGCGGTGCGGGCACAGGCACCGCGGCCTACCGTGGGCAGATGGACCCGCAGACCGTCTGGCGCCAACGCTCGACGGCGGCGCCGCTGCGTGGCGTCGAGGACGAGTACGTGGGCGTCTGCGACGCCCACGACGCCCTCTTCGGCCGTGCCACCCGTGGCGGCGCCACGCGACGGGCGGTGGACGTGCACGATGTCCGCCCTCACCCCGAGCGGCGCGCCTCGAACAGGACCCCCTAGGTGGCGCACGGGTGACCTTCGACGAGCTGCGCACCTACTGCCTGGGCAAGCCTGGGGCCTGGCAGGACGAGCCGTGGGCGGGCGACGTCGTCGTCAAGGTCGGCCCTAAGATCTTCGCCTTCCTCGGGAACGGCTCGCGCGGCGCCGTCGGGCTCAAGTGTGGGCGCACCCGTGAGGAGGCGGACGAGTGGCTGCATGTCTACCCCGACGACGCCGTCGTCATGGCGTACATCGGCAGGTCCGGCTGGAACACGCTGACCACGGGCGGGGCGATTCCCGACGCGGAGATCCTCGAGGCGGTCGACGCCTCGTACGAGACGGTGGTGGGCAGCCTGCCGCGCCGGGACCGACCCCCCACCTGAGCCAGACCGGTCCGACGTCACCTCGTTCGCCAGTCCCACTGTCGAGGAGACCCAGATGAGCAACGAGCAGCTGGCCCGCGCCTTCTCCGGGCACCGCTTCGAGGAGACGTTCGACCGGATCGCGCCGCACGCGAGCTGGACCCTGGTCGGTGAAGCGCTCCTCGAGGGCCGGGACGCCATTATCGAAGCCTGCCGCGGCACCGCTGAGGCGAACGCCGACGTCGAGACCACCTGGCTGCGGTTCGTCTCCGCCGGCACGGGTGACGTCGTAGCCGTCGACGCCATCGGCCGCTACGCGGGGCCCGACGGAGTCTCCACCGTGTCCTCCTGCGACATCTTCGAGTTCGACGGCGCGGTCGTCACCGCGATCACCTCCTACACCGTCGAGCTTTCCGACGACGCCGCACGACCTCGGACGTGACTACCGGGCGGGCGCCTGAGTCACCCGCTGACCCGCGACCGTCGTGGCCGAGTGGTCAACCTTCCGTGAAGTGCAGCGTGACCGAACCGAGCGCGGCGATGGTGGCGGTCGCGGTCGCTCCGGGAGCAACTGCCCGCATCGGCCCTAGGGCGCCCGAGAGGATGACCTGGCCGGCACGCAGCGGCTGCCCGAAGTCACGCGCCTTGAGCGCGAGCCACTGCACGGCGACGAGCGGGTCACCCAGGCAGGCCGCGCCGCTGCCCGTGGAGACCTCCTGGCCGGTGACCGTCATCGTCATCTCGACATCTCGGGGTGTGAACTCGTCGAGGGTCTTGCGCTCGTTGCCGAGCACGTAGACGCCCGACGACGCATTGTCGGCGACGGTGTCGGCGAACGTGATGTCCCAGCCCGCGACACGGCTGTCGGCGACCTCGATCGCAGCGACCGCGTAGTCGACGGCGGCCGCCACCTGGTCGAGCCCGAGGTCGCCGTCGGCAAGGTCTTCCTTGAGCACGAACGCGATCTCTGCCTCGGCCCGGGGCTGCATGAGCCGGGAGGAAGGGACGGTCTCGCCGTCGGCGTACTGGGTGTCCTCGAAGAGGATGCCCAGATCGGGCTGGTCCACGCCGAGCTGTTCCTGGACGGCCGTGGAGGTCAGGCCGATCTTGCGGCCGACCACCACGGCGCCCTCGGCCGTGCGCCAGGCCGCGATCGCATCCTGGACCGCGTAGGCGGCGGCAAGGTCGCTGCTCCCGATGAGATCGCGCACCGGCGGGCACGTCTGCCTCGTCTGCGCCGCACGAATGAGGCGCTCGGCCGCTGCCCTGACCTCGTCGTCGCCGCTCACGACAGCCGCTGCAGCTGGACGTCGTGGAGCGGCTCGTCGCGCTGCCAGCGAACCTCGACGGCGAGGAGCGACCCGCAGCCCGGGCAGGCGTAGCCGTCGGCGACCAGCTCGGGATGCAACCTCACCCTGGCACCGAGGTCTTCTGCGGTGAGCGTCGCGCGGCCGGCGAACGTCTTCCAGTTCTCCGACCCGGGAGCCAGTACGTGGCCGCAGTCGCACGCGAACACCAGGCCACCGCCTGCGGCCTCGGCGAGGAGCAGCTTGTCACCGATCCGCCGGGCACCGGCACGAGTGGCGACCGCCGGTACGTCCCCGGACCTTGACCGCGGCCAGGCAATGCGCCGGGCGCGGATCTCGTCGCGCTTGCGCGTGGTCGCGGCGACGTCGACCTCGCCGTCCTTCACGACCACCCCGTAGTACCGCTCCGCACCCTCCACGGAGATGCGTGCCCGGGCGACGTCGGCGCCCACGCTCTGGGCGTCCGCGTCGATCCCGTCACACCACCCACCGCCGCCGTGGAACGACCAGTCGACGACGTCGCCCGGGGTGAGGAACAGCTCGCCGGGGCTGCCGGCGTAGTCCGTGACGGGGCCATCGAGGTCCCCGACGCCGACGGGTGCCGCCCCAGACGCGAGGGCCTTCTTGACGTTGGTGCCGCGCGCGAGGCGCACGTGGTGGGTGGCGCCCGGGAGGCCGCCGTGCAGACCGGTCGACGACGGCATGGACAGGCTGTGGGCCATGAGCACGCCGTGGACGAAGTTGGCGTCGTGCACCGTGAAGGCGCTGCTGAGCGACGAGCCGCCGTGGTGACGGCCGGCGCCACCACTGTCGGTGTTGATCTCGCGACGCAGCCACAGCCGCGGGAAGTTCGACTCGTCACCCTCGACGTTGGTGATCTGGTACGAGAGGATCTCGTGCGGACCGGCGTAGTCGATGCCGTCGTGGTGCGCCGTGGCACCCCCACCACCGGTCAGCGCCTCGGTCACCGCACCACCGAACGGGTAGCCGTGCTGGTTCAGGCCGCCGACGTGGAACACCTGGATGGAACCGGTCGACTCAGCCATCGCCTCGTCCCGGGTGGACGGGTCCGCGGTCGCGAGCGCGGAGATGACGGAGTGGGCCGTGTTCTTCACCATGTAGGCGCCGCCGACGGTGGCACCGCCGCAGGGGGCGGGCTGCTTCGCGTTGACGACCAGGCCTTCGGGCGCCTCCACGCTGATCGCGCGCATGATGCCGCTGTTCCAGGGGATGTCCGGTGCGATGACGGGCAGCACCGAGGCGAAGACACCTCCGCGCAGGCCCGAGAGCGTGCAGTTGAGCGACTGGCTGGCCAAGCGCTCCCCCACCTTCACCCTCGGCAAGTCGTTCGACACGCACGGCCCGATGGGCCCGTGGCTGACGACCGATGACGAGATCGACGATCCGCTCGCGCTGCGCGTGCGCCTGACCGTCAATGGCGAGGTGCGCCAGGACTGGCGCACCGAGGACATGATCTACGACATCTACGAGCAGATCGCCTACCTCACCCAGGTGATGACGCTCATGCCCGGGGACATCCTCGCCACCGGAACGCCGTCGGGGATCGGCGCCCCGACCGGGCGCTTCCTGAAGGCGGGCGACGTCGTCCGCGCCGAGATCGACGGGCTCGGCGCCATCGAGAACCGGATCGTCGCCGAGGGCTGAGCCCACTACGTCGTCGATGCGTCCGGATGCCGCTGCTGGTCTCCGGGCGCGTCGTCGTCCTAAGGCACGCTCATTTCGGTACCTGAGTCAGGCGAGGACCACGACCGGCGCAGCCGGGAAACCGGGTCAGCCGCGACCGCTCAACGCCAGCACCCGGCACACGGTCTCGACCGCCCGCTCGAGGTTGACCTGCCCCTGCGCCAGCGCCGTCGGCAGGTCCGTGACCGACCGCACGATCGGCACGATCGCGGCGAAGCCGTTGTCGTAGAGCAGCTCCGCGCCGTCGCCCACGTGGCCGGCGAAGGCGATCACCGGGACGCCGTGGCGGCTCGCGGCGCGGGCTACCCCGAAGGGTGTCTTCCCGAGCAGGGTCTGGGCGTCCACGCCGCCCTCCCCTGTCAGGACCAGATCGGCGCCCGCCATCCGTTCCTCCAGCCGGGCCGCGGCCATGACAACGTCGACGCCCGGGCGCAGCCGGGCGTCGAAGAACGCCAGGAACGCCGCACCGAGCCCGCCGGCCGCACCGGCGCCGGACCGGTCGGCCACGTCCCGGCCCGTCGCGGAGGACACCGCTTCGGCGAAGACGCCCAGGGCCCGGTCGAGCTCGGCGACCATCTCCGGCGTCGCACCCTTCTGCGGGCCGAACACGGCGCTGGCGCCCTCGGGGCCGCACAGCGGGTTGGTCACGTCCGAGGCGATCTCGACGTCGAGGGAGGCCAGCCGGGGGTCCAGGCCCGTGGCGTCGATGTCGGCCAGGCGAGCCAGCGCCCCACCGCCGGGCGGGAGCTCGGCGCCGTCGGCGTCGAGCAGTCGCACACCCAGGGCCTGGAGCATGCCGGCGCCGCCGTCGTTGGTCACCGACCCGCCAAGGCCGACCACCACACGGCGTGCGCCGCGGTCGAGGGCGTCGAGAAGCATCTCCCCCACGCCGGCGGAGGAGGCCCGCAACGGGTCCCGTTCGGCCGGGGCCACCAGGTCGATGCCCGCCGCGGCGGCCACCTCGACGACGGCGAGCTGCTCGGCCGCGACATAGCCGTAGGTCGCCGTGATCGGCCGGCCCAGCGCGTCGTGGGCCGCGGTGGTGACGAGCTCGCCACCCAGTGCCGCGGTGAGCGCCGCGGTGGTGCCCTCCCCTCCGTCGGCCATGGGAGCGGCCACGAGCTCGGCGTCGGGGAAGACGGCGCGCACCCCGCGGGACATGGCCTCGACGGCCTCCTGAGCGGTCATGGACTCCTTGAAGGAGTCGGGGGCCAGGACGAGCTTCATGTGGGGCCTTTCAGGTGACGAGGCGCAGCCATTGACTGGCGGGACAGAGAGCTGGCGCAGCCAGGTGACGGCCGTGGTCAGGTTACGTGCTGTGGTCGCGCAGACCGGAGATCGTGCGCTCAGCGGGCCGCGTACTGCGCGAGGAGCACGCCGGTTGTCGACGTCACCGACCGCACGAGCGTGAGGTTCGCGCGCTCGCCGTCGGCGAACAGCCTGGTACCCGAGCCCAGGACGATGGGGTGGATCTGCAGGACGTACTCGTCCACCAGGCCGGCGGCGTGGAGTGCGCGCACGAGCTCACCACTGCCCAGGACCACCAGGGTGCCGCCGACATCCGCCGCGGCCTGCGCCACCGTGTGGAGCGCCTCGCCGGCCAGCAGTCGAGAGTTCGGGTACTCGAGCACCGTTCCGCTCGAGCGGGAGACGACAAGCTTGGGGGTCTTCACGAGGACGTCCGTGAAGGGGTTGGGCTCGGTCGTCGTCGTCCAATGGTGGAGCACGTCCTCGTAGGTCCGGTGGCCGAACAGCATGACGTCGCCCGCTCTTCCCATGCCCTGGCCCAGGAACTCCATCGCCACGTGGTCCGCGTACGGCACCGCCCAGCCACCGTGCACGAAGCCGCCTCGGGTGTCCTCGTCGGCCCGGCCTGGCGCCTGCATCACCCCGTCGAGCGTGATGCTCTCAACAGCGCTGATCGTGCCCATGGTCTGCTCCCTCGCCGACCCGCCGCCCGGCCGTGCCCATGCCGTCACTGTACGACGGCGTCCCGACATGCCGGGTTTGCCAGCGGGTGCCAGCACCGCGTACTACCTGACCAGGCGGCCATCGACGAGCTCCTCGACGATCCGCTCCTGGACGTCGTCCCGACCGACCCCCGCCCGTGGCGCCGCCGTCGTACTCCTGAGTGCGGACCTGCCGCCGTCGGCGATCGGCCGCGGCGCGGCCGTGCGACCCGGCTCTCACGCCGGCAGGATGACGAGATCGTGCGTGGTCGTGTTGAGAGGCTCGACGCCGTCGGGCGTGCACACGACGATGTCCTCGATGCGCGCGCCGTGCCGGTCGGGCTGGTAGATGCCGGGCTCGACCGAGAAGGCCATGCCCGGCTCCAGCGGGAGGTCGTTGCCGGTCACGATGTACGGGTCCTCGTGGGTCTCCAGACCGATGCCGTGCCCGGTGCGATGGATGAACCGGTCGCCGTACCCGGCGTCCGTGATGACCTGCCGGGCCGCGGCGTCCACGGACGCGCAGGTGACACCGGGCCGCACATGGTGCACCGCCGCGGCCTGGGCACGTTGCAGGACGTCGTAGTAGGCGAGGAAATCTGCGGGCGGGTCGCCCACGGCGTACATCCGGGTGGAGTCCGAGCAGTACCCCGCCGGGGTGGTCCCGCCAATGTCCACCACCACCGGGTCCCCCGGCTCGATGACCCGGTTGGAGACCTCGTGGTGCGGGCTCGCGCCGTTCGGCCCGGAACCGACGATGACGAAGTCGACCTCTGCGTGCCCCTCGGCCCGGATCGCCTCAGCGATGTCCGCGCCCACCTCCCGTTCGGTCCGGCCGGGCCGCAGCCACTGCGCCACCTGGTCGTGCACCCGGTCGATCGCTGCGCCCGCCTCGCGCAGCGCCTGGATCTCCGCGGGGCTCTTGCGCATGCGCAGCTCGCGCAGCACGTCGCCGGCCAGCCGCTGCTCCATGCCCGGCATGGCCGCACGCAGGTTCAGCACCTTCTCGGCCCACATGTGGTTGTCGACGGCGACCCGCCGCCCGTCCGGCAGGAGGGACGCGACGAGGTCGTACGGGTCTGCGGTCTCGTCCCAGGTGAGCACGTCCAGGCCCAGCGCGCCGGCCGGCGAGGCGGCCGCCGCCGGCGCTTCGAGCCGTGGCACGACCAGCACCGGGTCGCCCTGCGTGCGCACCACCAGGCAGGTCAGGCGCTCCAGCGGCAGGGCCTCGTACCCGCAGAGGTAGCGCAGGTCGGGGCCGGGCGTGACGAGCAGGGCGTCCAGGCCGGCGTCGTCGGCCAGCTTCGTCGTCTTCTCGAGCCGTGTGCGAAGGGCCGCCGGCTCCCACGGATCGCTCATCGCGGACCTCTCCTCCATGCTGCCAACGGTGTACCCAGGCGAACGAGGATCAGCGGATGCCGCGCATCAGCCGGGAGATGCGCGGCGAGAGCACCAGCAGGATCACGCCGATCCCGATGGTCACCGCGCCGAGAATGCCGAAGTAGGCCGCCTCGTTGTCCTCGGAGTAGAAGCCGGCCAGCGTGCCCGACAGCGCGGTCCCGAGCGACACGGACAGGTAGAACAGCGCCACCATGAGCACCGGGAAGGCGCGGGGGGCCAGCTTGGTGGCCAGCGACAGGCCCACCGGGGAGAGCATGAGCTCACCCAGCGTCGCGACCAGCATGATGACCGCGATCCAGAGCACCGGGACCGCCTCCACGCCGACCATCGGCAGGAAGAGCAGGAACGCTGCCCCCATCAGGGCGATGCCGATGCTGAACTTCACGGGGGTGGTCGGCTGCCGATCCCCCAGCTTCGTCCACAGCGCAGCGAAGACCGGCGCCAGGACGATGATGAAGAACGGGTTGAAGGACTGCACCCAGGGGATGGGCATCGTCCAGTCCCCGAGCAGCGGCAGGTCGGTGAACTCGCGGTCCAGCCGGGTGTCGGAGTAGATCGTGATGACGGTGAACTGTTGCTGGAACAACGCCCAGAAGGCGGCCGAGCCGATAAACATCGGGATGAAGGAGAACACGCGGGAACGCTCGTCGGCGTCGAGCTGCTTGCTGGTCAGCAGGACGCTGAAGAGCACCACCGCCGCCACCGCGACGGCGCCCACGACGACGTTGGCCAGGTTGTCGGGGTTGAGCAGCCCGGTGGCCACGGCGACGGCGATCACCGCGACGGCGCCGACGGCGACGGCGATGGCCCGGCCGTACTTGCTGCGCGGGAGGGGGTCGGGCACGTGGTGGACCGACTCGGGCAGGTTCTTCCGGCCTAACGCGTACTGGGTGAGGCCGATGGCCATGCCGATGGCGGCGAGGCCGAAGCCGAGGTGGAAGCCCACCCGCTGCTGGGCGAGACCGGTCAGCAGCGGGCCGAGGAGGCCGCCGATGTTGATGCCCATGTAGAAGATCGAGAAGCCCGCGTCGCGGCGCGTGTCCCCGGGCGCATACAACGAACCGACGAGGTTCGTGATCGTGGCCTTCAGCCCGCCGGAGCCGACGGCGATGCAGATCAGCCCGAGGGCCAGTCCCGGTACCCCGGGAAGCAGCGCCAGGGAGATGTGACCGAGCATGATGAGCACGGCGCTGGCGTACATGGTGCGCTCGGAGCCGAAGAGGCGGTCCGCCACCCAGCCGCCCAGGACGGAGAACAGGTAGACCGATCCGCCGTAGGCGCCGACGATGCCGGCGGCCGCGGCCTGGTCGAGGCCGAGACCGCCCTCGGTGACCTCGAAATACATGTAGAGCAGGACGATGCCCTGCATGCCGTAGAAGGAGAACCGCTCCCACAGCTCCACGCTGAAGAGGTTCGCCAGTGCGCGAGGCTGCCCGAAGAAGGTCTTGCCACCGGGCTCGCCGGTCAGCGGCACCCCCGCTGACGTGCCGGCCTTGGCCTGGTCGTCCGCGTCCATGCGGACCATGCTGCTCCCGGTACGGGGAGCGCGGCCACTCGGGAGCGCCACCAATCGGTCACATCCGCCGCTGCACTCCTCGCGGGTCAAGTTAGATTCCTCGCAGGCGCGGGTCTGCGCCCGCACCGGTCGGGCACCCGGCCGTCTTCGCCTGCCTCGCCCGTTGTTGAGAGGGGGACCGGTGACCAGGTTCGTCGTCGACGCCGGAGCCGTGCTCGACCTCGTGGCGAGCGGGGCCGAGGTGCCGGCAGCCCACGAGCTGCTTGCCCCCACGCTTCTCCGCTCGCAGACGTTGTCCCTGCTGCACGAGGCGGTCCACCGTGGCGACCTGTCCGCCGTCGCCGCCCGGGACCGGCTCGACCGGATCGGGCGGATGCGGATCCGGCTGCTGGGCGACTCCGCGCTGCGCCGTCGCGCGTGGCAGGTGGCCGACCAGCTCGGCTGGGCGTCGACCTTCGACGCCGAGTACGTGGCGCTGACGCAGCTGCAGGCCGACGCCCTCGTGACCGCGAGCGCCGACCTCTCGGCCGCCGTCGCCGATGTCGTCCGGGTGGCGCCGATCGCGACGCTCCTCGACCCCTCAGCCTGACCTCGTGCGCTGATTCGACCCGCCGCCGCGTGCCGGCGGGTGGGTCACGCGACCGGCTGCGTCGCCTCCGCGAAGTCCTCCGGGAAGCCGTTGAAGCGGTCCGGGTGGAAGCCCGTGCGGCCGCCGCGGTCCAGCGAGGCGATGGCGGTCATGTCGTCCTCCGACAGCTCCGGCCCGCCGAGATCGAGATTCTCCGCCATGCGCGCGGCGTGGACGGACTTGGGAATGACCACGTTGCCCAGCTGGAGGTGCCAGCGCAGCACGACCTGCGCGGGGGTGCGGCCGAGCCGCTCGGCGATGCCGGTGATGACCGGATCGGCGAGCACGCCGCCGCGGCCGAGCGGGCTGTAGGCCTCGGTGACGATGCCGTGCTCGGCGTGGAACGCACGGAGCTCACGCTGCTGGAGGTAGGGGTGCAGCTCGATCTGGTTCACCGCCGGGACGACGCCGGAGGTGTTCAGGACCTCCTCGAGGTGGTGCACCAAGAAGTTCGCGACACCGATGGACCGCACCCGGCCGGCGGCGCGGAGCTCCTCCATCGCCCGCCACGAGTTGAGGAACTCCTTCCGCGCCGGTGCGGGCCAGTGGATGAGGTAGAGGTCGACGACGTCGAGGCCCAGCTCCCGGGCGCTGGCGTCGAAGGCGGTCACGGTGGAGGCGTACCCCTGGTCCGGGTTGGCCAGCTTCGTCGCCACGAACACCTCGTCCCGGTCCAGCCCGGAGGTGGCGACGGCGGCCCCCACCCCGTGCTCGTTGCCGTACCGCGCGGCCGTGTCGATGCTCCGGTAGCCGGCGGCGAGGGCCTCGGTCACCACCCGCTCGGTGTCCTCCGGCGGCACCTGGAAGACGCCGAGACCCATCTGGGGGATCGCGTTCCCGTCGTTCAGCGTCACCTGCGGCACCTGGCCCATCGTGCTCCTCCGGTTCTCACCCGGGCCGGCAGTGCGACGGCCCTCCGCTCGCACCATATCCGTCTCCCCCGACGAGGCCGGTGCCTGCCACGGCGGAAGTCCCGCTCCGTGTGGGTGCCGCTCAGTAGCATGGGGCTCGGGACCAAGGGAGGCTGCCATGACCGCTGACACCCCGACTGGGCGCACCCTGCCCGTCGTGACGCTCTTCGAGTCGTACGGCTCCGGCGCCGCCGCTGTCGGTCCCAAGGTGGCCGAGGCGCTCGGGCTGCCCTTCCACCAGCAGGCGTTCTCCTCCGAGGAGATCGAGGCGGGGGAGACACGGCGGGAGAACGAGGGTCTGATCTCCCGCGTGTTCGGAGCGCTCGGCACGTCCTACGGCGGTGTCGACGTCGGCGACGTCACCGCCGCGCAGCGCGACAGCTACGAGCTCACGATGGAGAACACCCGGATCGTGCTCGACGAGGCCGCGCAGGGCGGGGTCATCGTGGGACGCAACGGCGCGTTCATCCTGGCCGACCGCCCGGGTGCGCTGCACGTCCGGCTCGACGGGCCGCTGCAGCAGCGCCTCGAACGGGCCGCACGGGACAGCGGCATCGACCTCGCACGTGCCGAGAAGCGGCAGAAGCGCGAGGACCAGGTCCGTGCGGTGATGTCGATCGACCTGTACGGGTGGGACCCCCGCAAGGACGAGTACTACGACCTGGTGATCAACACCGGGCGGCTCGACCTCGACACGGCCGTGGAGATCATCGTCGCGGCCAGCCGGGTACGCGCGCGGCAGCCGCAGGGCCGAGGCGCTCCGCCGCAGGGCTGAGGCGCTCCGCCGCAGGGCTGAGGCGCTCCACGGCGGCGAGAGGCGCCCAGCCACAGCCCCGTGCCGGCACCTACCGGTGGCCGCCCGGGCCCCGTCGCGGGCTTTTGCGACCCCGCGAAGCGGGGCGCCGGTCCGAGGCCGCCCGTCCCGCCGTCCGCCGGTCGCCGCGGCCGTTGGTCCCACTGCTCCCGCTGCTCTCGCGCGACCCGCCGTCGTCGCCGCCGCGTGAGCTACGCGCCGTCCGCCCCCGCACGATGCCGACGAACGTCTCGACCCGTGGATCCTCGTTATCCACCAACCAGGCGAGCGCGACCTGCGCGCCCTCCACGTCGCTCACGGGCCGGTGCACCACGTCCTTGCGGTGGTGCAGTCGCGCGACGGACATCGGCACGATCACGATGCCCGCGCCCGCCGCAACCACCTCGATGGCCTGCTTGATGCTCATCGCCGGGACGTCGGCGCGGCTGCCCTCGCGCAGCTCGATGGCGACCTCGCGCCACGCGGGCACGTCGTCGGGGTCCTGCAGCAGGTGCTCGTCGGCGAGATCAGCGACGGCCACCTCCTCGAAGACGGCAACTGGGTGGTCCTTGGCCACCACGACCACCGGGACCTCGGTGTAGAGCGGGATCACGTGGAGGCCGTCGCGTTCGACGGGGAGGCGCACGAAACACATGTCGGCCGCGCCGGTGTGCAGCGCGCGGACGCCGTCGTCCACCGGGTCCGCCTCGAGCGGGCTGCCGGGTAGCCGCTCGGCCCAGATGCGCGACCACTTGTCGGGGATCACCCCTGGTGCGTACCCGATCCGGAACGGCTCGCTCATCTCGGCCCCTCCGGTCGACGTCCTGCTGCCCACGAGAAGGCTAGTGCCCGCCGGGGCCGGTGCACCGCCTACGCTTGCCAGCCATGAGCGCCCCCAAGCAGCAGACCATGAAGCCCCAGACCGCCGCGCGCAAGCTCGGGGTGCTGCTCGCCGCCACCCCGGCGGAGTTCCAGGACGGCATGGTCAGCCGGGAGCAGCTGAGCGACCTGCAGGCCGACCCGCCGGAGTGGCTGGCCGAGCTGCGCCGCAACGGTCCGCACCCGCGCCCGGAAGTCGCCCGCCGCCTCGGTGTCTCGGTCTCCGGCCTCGCGCGCGGCGGCGTGAGCGAGCCGCTGACCACCGCCGAGATCAAGGCCCTGCTCGAGGAGATGCCGCCGTGGCTCGCAGCGGAGCGTCGCACCCAGGCCGAGGTCCGGCAGGAGAACGCCCGGATCAAGACACGGGACGCCGAGCGGGCGCAACAGCTGGAGAACTGACGCTCAGACGCTCAGGTCGGCTCCACCACCGGCATCCCCGCGGCCCGCTCCTCGGGCGGCAGCAGGTCCCGCACCAGGTGCCAGGTCTCCCGGGTCACCGCCTCGACCGTGCCGTCGAGCTCCGGGTGCCGCGTGAGGTAGCCGCGCACGAACGGGCACACCGGCACCACCCGCAGCCCGGCCGCCCACGTCTGCGCGAGCGCGCCACCGACCAGGCGCTGCGCCACCCCCTGCCCGCCGAACTCCGGCGCCACCTCGGTGTGAAAGAAGATGCGGCGTCCGCCGTCGTCGATGAACTGGGTGCGACCGGCGTACCGGCTTTCGACCCACGCCTCGAACTGCTCCTCGGCTTGCCGGACCACCATGTCCATACCCCTCGAACGCGGACCGCCGCCGGAGGATTCCGTGGGCGTACCGTGCGCACATGCGCACCACGCACCAGGCGGCGTCGCTGACCCGGCTTCCCGACGGCACGGTCAAGCAGGTCAACCCGCTGACCGGCACGCAGGTGTGGTCGGTGCCCGGGCGCGCCGACCGGCCCCTGGGCGTGCGTCCGGCCGCGGCGGCACCGGTGGACCCCGCGGCCGCCGGGCGTTACTGCGCGTTCTGCCACGAGAACTATCGGCAGACCCCGCCCGAGCGGTCCCGCCTGGTCCGCTCCGGCCCCACCGAGGGCGACGGCGAGCATGGGTGGCAGCTGCTGGAACGGCTGACGGCGGCGGAGCTGGACACGACCGTCGCCGAGTTCCGGCGGGTGCCCAACCTCTTCGCGATCCTGTCCTACGACTACTGGCGCGTGAACTACGGCTACACCGCCCCGTCCGAGGCCGTCGAGCACGAGCGCGACTACCTCGCCACGCCGGCCGGCCGGGCGCACGTGCTCGCCGTCGTCCACGACCGGTTGCGGGCCGGCGGTCTCACCGAGGCCCAGTGGGCGGGGATGCCGGAGGGCGAACGCCTGAAGCACGCGAGAGGGTTCTTCGCCGGCGGGCACGACGTGGTCATCGCCCGCCGCCACTTCGTCGACGGCGCGACGACGAACGACCAGCTGGCCGGGTCGGGCACCCTGACCCCCGCGGAGCACCACCGGTTCCTCACGTTCACGGTCACGAGCCAGCGCGCGCTCTACGCGGCCAACCCCTTCGCTCGCTATGTCGCCGTCTTCCAGAACTGGCTGCGGCCGGCCGGGGCCTCGTTCGACCACCTGCACAAGCAGCTCGTAGCCATCGACGAGCACGGCGGCCAGACGGACGCCGAGGTCGCCCGCCTGGCCACCGACCCGCAGCTGTTCAACACCGTGGTGGACCACGCCCTCGACGCCGGCCTCGTGGTCGCCGAGAACGACCACGCCGTCGCCTTCGCCGGGTTCGGGCACCACTTCCCCACGCTGGAGATCTACTCCAAGAGCCGGCGTCACCTGCCCTGGGACCACGACGACGCCGAGCTGCGCGGCATCTCCGACCTTCTCCACGCCTGCCACGCGGCCACCGGTGCGGACGTGCCCACGAACGAGGAGTGGCACTACCGCCCGCCCGACGTCGCCACCGCCATGCCCTGGCGCATCATGCTCAAGTGGCGGGTCTCCACCATCGCCGGGTTCGAGGGCGGGACCAAGATCTACCTGAACACGCTCGACCCCTGGGCCATGCGCGACCGCGTGGTGCCGCGCCTGCGTGAGCTGCGGGCGGCGGGGCGGATCGCCGCGATGGACATCGGTACGGAGTGCCCGGCGAGCCGGTCCTCCCTGCGGTACGCGGAGGGCGCCGGCGTCGCGCCGCGATGAGGGCGCGCCCTAGGGATCGGTGACGAAACTCTCCCGGGTCGCCACCGGCGGACGTGCGACGATCGAATCCGTGACGAGCGAGCGAACCGGCCCACACCCCGACCCCACCGGACGGGTGGACTCGGGCGCCGGCTGGCGCGGTTGGCTCTGGCCCCGGCACCGGCCGGTCCGGCGCTACAGCCAGCTGTTCCTCGGCCTCGCGCTCCAAGGCCAGGGCACCGCGCTCATGGTCCACGCCACCGTCGGCAACATGCCCTGGGACGTGCTCCACGAGGGGCTGTGGCTGGTCTCGGGGACGCTCACGCTGGGTGCGTGGATGACGATCGCCAGCCTCTTCGTGCTCCTGGCATGGATCCCGCTGCGCCAGCGACCGGGCACCGGGACGGTCTTCAACACCTTCACGGCCGGGATCTGGGCGGACCTGGGCCTCTGGTTGCTGCCCGCCCCGGACGACCTGTGGGTCCGCGTGGCGACCGCGATCCTCGGGATCCTCGCCCACGGCGTCGGCACCGCCGCCTACCTCGGGGCCGGTCTCGGGCCGGGCCCGCGCGACGGGCTGATGACCGGGCTCGTCACCCGGACCGGCCGGTCGGTCCGCGCGATCCGCACGACGATCGAGGTTGTCGCCGTCGGCGTCGGCTTCCTCCTCGGCGGGACCATCGGCCTCATGACGCTCGCCTACGCGCTCCTGGTCGGCCAGGTCATCCAGTCCACGCTGCCGGCGGTGCGGGTCTCACGCCCCTGAGCCGCACCGGCTGACGGCGCCCATCTCCGCGAGATGTCATCTTCTCCGCGACATGTCAGGACATGTCGCGGAGAAGATGACATCTCGCGGGCGCTCGGGGCGGGGTGTGCAATGGGACCACGCGCACGGGAAGGGGACCGGGCCGTGGACTGGTTCGGGGCGGAGAATTCCGACGCGGCACGGTTCGTGCTGCAGCGGGGCGTCGCGCTGGTCTACGTGCTGGCCTTCGTCGCCGCGCTGCGCCAGTTCCGGCCCCTCCTCGGTGAGCACGGGCTGCTGCCCGTGCCGGCTTTCGTCGCGCGGGTGCCGGCCCGCCTGGCCCCGAGCATGTTCCACCGGCACTACTCCGACGTCCTGCTGGTCGCGCTCGCCTGGCTCGGCCTGACGGTGGCGGCCACGCTGGTGGTCGGCCTCCCCCAGTCGGGGCCGCCGTGGCTGCCGCTGCTCGCCTTCGCCGTGGCCTGGGCGATCTACCTCTCGATCGTCAACGTCGGGCAGGTCTTCTACGGCTTCGGGTGGGAGTCGCTGCTGCTGGAGGCCGGCTTCCTCGCCGCGTTTCTCGGTTCGGACGACGTCGCAGCCCCGGTGACGGTGATCATCCTGTTCCGGTGGCTCGTGTTCCGGGTGGAGTTCGGGGCCGGGATGATCAAGATGCGCGGCGACCCGTGCTGGCGGGACCTGACCTGCCTGTACTACCACCACGAGACCCAACCGATGCCCAACCAGGGCAGCTGGTTCTTCCACCATCTGCCGCGCCCGCTGCACAAGGCTGAGGTCGCGGCCAACCACGTCACCCAGCTGGTGGTCCCGTTCCTGCTGTTCGTGCCGCAGCCGGTGGCCACGTTCGCCGCGGCGGTCATCGTGATCACGCAGGCCTGGCTGGTGCTCTCGGGGAACTTCGCGTGGCTCAACGCCCTGACCATGCTGCTGGCGTTCAGCGCGGTGGGCGACGAGCAGCTCGACGCCGTGCTGCCCTGGTCAGTGGGTACGCCGGGGCACGCACCCATGCCGGAATGGTTCGCCGTCGTCGTGCTCGCGATGACCGCGCTGATGGTGGTGCTCAGCTGGTGGCCCGCGCGCAACCTGCTCGACCACCACCAGAAGATGAACGCATCCTTCAACCGGTGGCACCTGGCCGGCGCGTACGGCGCATTCGGGTCGATCACCCGGCGGCGCAACGAGGTGGTGGTCGAGGGCACCGAGGACGAGGACCCGTTCACCACCGACTGGCACGAGTACGAGTTCAAGGGCAAGCCGGGCCCGACCGGGCGGATGCCGCGGCAGTGGGCGCCCTACCACCTGCGGCTGGACTGGGGGATGTGGTTCCTCGCGCTCGGCTCCCCTTCGCAGCACCGGTGGTTCACCGTGTTCCTGCTCCGGCTGCTGGAGGCGGACGTCCCGACGTTGCGGCTGCTGCGCCGCGACCCGTTCACCGGCCGTCAGCCGCGATACGTGCGCGCCCGGGTGTTCCGCTACCGGTACTCCACCTGGGAGGAGCTGCGGCGCACCCGCCAGTGGTGGGTGCGCCGCGAGACCGGAATTCTCGTGGCTCCGCAGAGCCTGGAGACGATGCGGTCGCTGCTGCGGTGAGCCGGCCGGAGGTCAGTGGCCGACGGCGTTGCTCACGGGTCCTCGGGGTCGATCGGGGCGTGGTGGTCGTGCCCGGCGGTGCCGCGCTTCCAGTAGCCGCTGCACTCCACGGTCGAGGCGTCAAGACCGAGCTCGCGGCGCAGGTGGCGGCGGACCGGCTTGAGCATGGCGGCCTCCCCGCCGAACCACCAGTACCCGGTGCCCTCGGCGAGCGGGAGCGCACGGACGGCGTCCTCGAGGAGCGTCGTGGTGCCGGGGGCGGCGTCGCCGCGGTGGAGCCAGTGGATCTGGCGGTGCGGGCCGGCGAGGTCCTCGAGGTAGGCCTCGTCGGCGGTGTCCTGGGCCTCGACGAGCACGGTCACCCGGGCGGACTCGGGCAGCACGCGCAGCCAACGGGCCAGGGCGGGCAGCGCGGTCTCGTCGCCGCCGAGCACGAACCAGTCCGCGCCGGTCGGCGCGAGCTTGGACCCGCGCGGGCCCGCGACGACGATCTGGTCGCCCTCGCTCACGTTGGCGGCCCAGCCGGCGGCAGGTCCGTCGTCGTCGTGGAGGAAGAAGTCGAGCTCGAGCTCGCCGTCGCCGTTGACGAGGGGGGTGTAGTCGCGGCTGATGAGCTCGACGCCCTCGGGCCGCTCCATGCCGGCGGGTGTGAGCCGCGGTGCGTGGAGCTCGCCGGTGGCGGGGTTGGGGAAGAACACCTTGACGTGGTCGGCCGGGCCGGTGCTGGCGAACCCGTCCATCGGGCCGGAGAGCGTCACGCGGCGCATGCGCGGCGTGAGATCACGCCAGCGGGCGACGGTCATCGGGCGGATGGCGAACTCGTGGCGGACCCGCTCGCGGGTGAGTGTGGGTGAGATGGGGTTCATCGGCAGTCGGGGAACGGCGCCGTCTGGCACCCGGTCTCCCCTTTCCCTTTCCGTCGGTGGGTGACGACCCTGCACGGCGTGGCGGGGGGGCGTCCTCAGCATGCCGTGGTGGCTTCCGGCGGAGCCGGCACCTGCTCGTTCTCGCCGAGCCGGCCGCTCCCCCGCGGACGGGTGTGCGGGCCGGGGCCTCAATCTCCGGACGAATTCTCCGGGCCACGCAGAATCGGAACTGAGATCTTTCTCCGGGCCACCCTACACGGGGCCTGACGCAATTGGAACGGCCCCTCGTGCTTTATTAGGTGACGTCCGGCGCATGTACCCAAACAATTGGTACGGCTGGGCCATGCGGTGTCGGGCGAAGGCTCCACGTCGTCCGGCCGCGGGCCGGCGGCGCGGCCGCCTCAGTGCCCCGGACGAAGCAGGCGGTACAGCTCGGCGAGGGCCGCGGTCGCGTCGGTCAGGCGCCGCCGCTGGTCCGGGTCGAGCTCGCCGAGTGCCTCCACGAGCGGGCTCCGCCAGGCGTCGGAGATCGCCCCGTGCTCCTCGGCGCCGGCGGGGGTGGGCATGATGCGGGTGATGCGCCGGTCGTCCGGGTCCTTGGCCCGGGACACGAGGCCGCGCCGGACCAGGCCGGTGATCGCGGCGCTGGTGTTGGGCTGCCGAAGGCCGAGCGCCTGGGAGAGCTCGCCCACGGTGGAGCCGGGCGCATCGAGAACCTGCTTGAGCAGTGCGATCTCCGTGGTGGGGATCGGCCCGACGCCGGCCCGTTCCGGGGCCGAGCGGTGGATCACCCACGCGACCTCACGCAGGATCGTCGAGAGCGCCTCGAGGTCGGAGCCTCGCGTGGGCGCGCCGGAGTCGGTGGGGTGCGGGGCGTCGAGGGGCGTGGACATGTGCGGCCACACCCTACCCTTCGCTCGCCTGCCCACCGGCTCCGGCCCCGGCTCCAGCAGCACCAGCTCGCGCTACAGCGGCTGCGCCATCACCTCGAGCACGTGGTTGGTGGCAGCGATGTTGTCGAAGTCCGGCAGCCGGCCCATCTCCCACTCACCGATCGCGAGCGAGGTCTCCACGATGAGCTTGCAGCGCTCGTAGCGCCGCTCGGTGAACTCGGCGAACGCCTGCTCGGCGTCGTCGTACTTGGCCAGGACCTCGCCGAGCACCACGCCATCCTCGATGGCCTGCGCGGCGCCCTGCCCCAGGTGGGGCGTGATGGCGTGCACGGCGTCGCCCATCAGGACGATGCGCCCGCGGTGCCACGGGGCGGGCGAGATGAGTGACTCCTCGGGCCGGAGGACGATCTCGGTGTCCTCGGTGAGGAATTCGTCGCGCACCCGGCCGGTCAGGCCGCCGAAGGGTGCGAGGTGCTCGCGCAGCTGCTCCCTGCACTCGACCTGCGAGCGCTCCTGCTTGGGCATGTCCGTGTTGTAGAAGAAGTAGGCCAGCTCCGGGCCGATCGGGACGAAGCCCGCCATGCCCTTCGGTCCCTTCTGCAGGATGATCCGGTCGATCTCCGGCAGGCGCGGCATGTTGAGGCGGTAAGCGGACTGGCCGATGTACCGGGGGGCGAGCGTCTGGTCGAGCACGTAGCTTCGGACCTGCGAGTAGACGCCGTCGGCGCCGACGACGTAGTCGAACCGCTCCGTCGTCCCGTCCGGGTAGACCACCGTCACGCCGTCGGCGTCCGGCTGAAGCTCGGAGAACGTGGACTTGTACCGGATCTCCGCACCGACCTCCTGGGTGCGTTCGGTGAGGATCTCGTGGAGCTTGGGCCGGGTGAGCCCGTTCAGCGGGGGCAGGTCGGATCCCTCGATCGGCGTGCCCCGCAGGGGTGCAGGTGGTTTCCGTCGACGTCGTACATCGCGCCCCACTCGGACGCCGGGTAGCCGGCGTCCATGCAGGCCTGGGCGCAGCCGAGCGCGTCCAGCGCACGGAGCGCGTTGATGGGCTGGATGATGCCCACGCCGAAGATCGACGAGTGCAGGTCGTGCTGGCGCTCGAGCACCGTGACGGCGAGGCCCGCCTGACGAAGGGCGATCGCGGCGGAGAGCCCGCCGATACCGCCACCGACAACCAACACATTTCTTCCGGTCATGCCATTTCTCCTACGTCGTGGTGGGAGTTCGTCACTCGACCGGGGTTATCCCCTGACAATGGTCGGTGCGTTCTCGCCGGGAAACGGTGCTGCGTGCTTCAGCGCACTATTCGTGCTTCGGTGTGCGATTCCCGCCAGGTCATGGGAATGCCAGGCTGACACCGATACAGGGACCAGGAACCCCAATGACGGGAGTCACCGATGTTGCCGATCACAAACCCCGAGTCGGCGTTCATGCTCACCCGGGCCAGCCACGTCTCGCTCGGCGTCACCGATCTGGAGAAGAGCCGCGATTTCTACCGGGACGTCATCGGTCTCGTCGTCACGGAGGAGACGGACGACGCCGTCTACCTGCGCGGGCTGGAGGAGGCAGCGCACCACAGCCTCGTGCTCGAGCGCGCCGCCGCGGCGCAGGCGCACCGGATCGGCCTGCGGGTACGCGCCGACGCGGACATCACCGCAGCCGAGAAGTTCTTCGTCTCCGCGGGCATCGAGCACCAGCGGGTGGAGCGGGCGCACCAGGGCCCGACCCTGCAGTTCCGCGACCCCGTCGGCACCTTGATGGAGCTCACCTCCTCGATGGACGTGGTCGAGCGCAAGATGCAGAACTTCGACGAGTACCGCGCCGGGTTCCCCCAGCGCCTCGACCACTACCAGGTCGTCACCTACGACGTGCAGGCCGCGACGGACTTCTGGACCGGGCTCGGGATGCGGATCTCCGAGTACACGGCCAAGGACGGCACGGACGAGCTGTGGGGCACCTGGATGGAGGTCAAGGGCAACACGCACGACCTGGTCTTCACCAAGGGGCGCGGTCCGCGGCTGCACCACTTCGCCTACGCGGTGCCCGACGGCACCTCCCTGCTGCACGCCGCCGACGTGGCGGGTGCCATGGGCTTCGGGGACGAGATCGACCGCGGCCCGGGTCGCCACGGGATCAGCAACGCGCTCTTCCTCTACCTGCGCGACCCCGACCAGCACCGCATCGAGCTGTTCAACGCCCACTACCAGTTCATCGACCTGGAGACCCCGCCCATCCGCTGGGACATCAGCAACGCCAGGCGGGCCCAGCTGTGGGGCATGCCCGCGTCGAACCGGTGGTTCTTCGAGGCGAGCGAGTTCCCCGGCGAGCCGGTGCGGGAGCCGCTGCTGCAGGCGGCGCCGCCCACGCTCGAGGCGTACCTCGCCCTGCACTGAGCCGGCCAACGAAAGAGATCACACGATGACCACCACATCTGACCGCACGCACGCACAGCCCGGCACCCTCCCGGCCGAGCTGCGCGCCAAGCTCGAGCGTGCGCCGGTCGCGGGGCTCTCCGCGCAGCTGCGCAAGCGGGGCCTGAACAACATGACTATCGACGGCGTGCGCCCGATGCACCCGACGGCGAAGCTGGTCGGCACCGCCAGGACGCTGCGGTTCGTGCCCCACCGCGAGGACCTGTTCACCAGTCACGGCGGCGGCTACAACGCCCAGAAGCGGACGTTCGACGCGGTCGAGACCGGTGAGGTCATCGTCATCGAGGGGCGCGGCGAGACCGGCTCGGCCACGCTGGGCGACATCCTCGCCATCCGCGCCCACGCCCGCGGCGCCGCCCATCGTCACTGACGGCTGCGTCCGGGACTATGCGGCGGTCGCCGCCGTCGGGATCCCGTTGTACTCCGCGGGCGCTCACCCCGCCGTCCTCGGACGCAAGCACGTGCCGTGGGAGGCGGACGTGATCATCGGCTGCGGCGGCACCACCGTGCAACCCGGCGACATCCTCGTCGGGGACGGGGACGGCGTCCTCGTCATCCCACCCGCGATCGCCGACGAGGTCGTCGACGCGTGCCTGGCCCAGGAGGACGAGGACGCGTGGATCGCGGAGCGCGTCGCCGAGGGCCACGCCGTCGAGGGGCTGTTCCCGATGGACGCCGCCTGGCGGGCCCGCTTCGAGAGCGAGACCCGGTGACGCTCGATCCCCAGACCGTCGTCGCGATCGCCGATGAGCTCGCGGTCGCCGAGCGTGACCGGTCCACCGTGCCCCGGCTGACCGCGCGGCACCCCGGCATGACGGTGGAGGACGCGTACGCGGTGCAGAACGAGTGGCGCCGCCGCGGCATCGCCGCCGGACGGCGCCTGGTGGGTCGCAAGATCGGGTTGACCTCGAAGGTCATGCAGAACGCGACCGGGATCAGCGAGCCGGACTACGGCGCGATCTTCGCCGACGCCGTGTCGAGAACGGTTCCGTCATCGAGCACAGCCGCTTGTCCAACGTGCGGATCGAGGTCGAGCTCGCGTTCGTCCTGGCCGAACCGCTGCAGGGCCCGGACGTCACCGTCTTCGACGTCCTGCGGGCGACGGACTACGTCGTGCCGGCACTGGAGATCCTGACCTCGCGCCTCGAGCTCGCGGGCCGCACCATCGTCGACAACATCAGCGACAACGCGGCGTTCGGTGGCCTCGTCCACGGCGGCAACCCGGTGAAGGTCGGTGACGTCGACCTGCGCTGGGTCTCGGCGCTGCTGTACCGCAACGAGGTCATCGAGGAGTCGGGGGTGGCGGCCGCCGTGCTGAACCACCCGGCGACGGGTGTGGCGTGGCTGGCGAACAAGCTCGCTGTCCACGGCGACCGCCTCGAGGCCGGGGAGATCATCCTGGCCGGGTCGTTCACCCGGCCGATGTGGGTCGAGAAGGGCGACACCGTGCTCGCCGACTTCCGGGAGCTGGGGACGATCACATGCCGGTTCAGCTGACACCGACGCTCCGCGAGGCGCTCGCCGGGACGTCCCGGCCGCTGGCGGGGATCTGGGTCTGCTCGGGCAGCCCGCTCGTCGCCGAGATCGTGGCCGGGTCGGGGATCGACTGGTTGCTGATCGACCAGGAGCACGGGCCGAGCCAGCTGGAGTCCACCCTCAGGCAGCTGCAGGCCGTCGCCGCCTACCCCCGTCACCCCCGTCGTGCGTGTGCCGTCGGACGACGCGGTGACGATCAAGCAGGTGCTCGACCTTGGCGCGCAGAACCTTCTCGTGCCGATGGTGTCCTCGGCGGCGCAGGCCCGCGACGTCGTGCGCGCCGTGCGCTACCCGCCGTGCGCTACCCGCCGCGCGGCGTGCGGGGCGTGGGGTCGGCGCTCGCCCGGTCGGCACGCTGGAACCGCGTCGAGGACTACCTCATGAACACGGACCGGTACGTGTCCTTGTTCGTCCAGATCGAGACGGTGGACGGTGTCGAGGCGGCAGCGGAGATCGCCGCCACCGACGGGGTCGACGGCGTGTTCGTCGGTCCGTCCGACCTCGCCGCGTCCATGGGCCTGATCGGTCAGCAGACCCACTCGGACGTGACGGCCGCGGTGCGCCGCGCCTTCGAGGCGGTGCGTTCCGCCGGAAAACCCGTCGGCGTCAACGCGTTCGACCCGGCCGTCGCGCAGTCCTATCTCGACGCCGGCGCGACGTTCGTGCTCGTCGGCGCCGACGTCGCCCTGCTGGCCCGCAGCACCGAGGCGCTCGCCGCCCGATACGTACCGGCTGCCAACCGGGACGCACGCCCGTCCTACTGAGGGGCCGTGGGCCGATACGACGCTGCGGGCGCGGCTTCGATACGACGCTGCCACGATGGCCACCATGGCCGTCTTCGAGCGCACGACCGTCCTGCCCCACCCGCGAGATGAGGTCTTCGCGTGGTTCGAGCGTCCCGGCGCGCTCGTGCGGCTGAGCCCGCCGTTCGGGGGCAGCGTGCTGGCCGAGCCCAGCGACGGCATCCGTGACGGCTCGGTCGCGCGGCTCGGCATCGGCGCCCCGGGGGTGCTCGGCGCCGGCCTCGGGGCCCTTGCCCGCGCCGTCCCGTGGCCCGACGCCATCCCGGCCCGGCTGCGCCGTCCGGAGCTGGACTGGACCGCCCGGCACGACCGGTACGACCCGCCGCGGATGTTCCGCGACACCATGGTCCGAGGCCCCATGGGCCACTGGGTGCACACGCACCGCTTCGACGACTCCGCCGACGGCGGCACCGCGATGACCGACCACGTCGCCTTCGGCGCGCCCGGGGAGAAGGTGCTGCCCGGCCGGGCTGCCGACATCGCGGCCCGAGCGGTGCGGCCCTCGCTGGAGCGGATCTTCGCCTACCGCGCGGCCCAGGTCCGCGCCGACCTGGACTTCCACGCCGCGCACGCCGCCGCCGGCACCCGCACGGTCGCCGTCGCCGGCGCCTCCGGGCTCATCGGGCGCCAGCTGTGCGCGCTGCTGAGCGGCGGCGGGCACCGGGTGATTCGCCTGGTCCGGCGTCGCGCGGCCGCGCCGGACGAGATCGCCTGGGATCCCACCGGCGGCGTGCTCGACGTCGAGGCGCTGCGAGACGTCGACGCCGTCGTAAGTCTCGGCGGACGGTTCATCGGTGGCCGGTTCACCGCCGAGGCGAAGGCGGAGATCCGCCGCAGCCGCGTCGACACCACCGGAGTGCTGGCCCGGGCGCTCGCCGACCTCGCGGCCGACGGCCGTCCCCGGGCATTCCTGTGCGCCTCGGGTATCGGCTACTACGGTCCGCAGCCGCACGGGGCGCAGACGGACCCGGCACCGCTGACGGAGGACGCACCGTCGGGGCCCGGCTTCCTCGCCGCAGTCTGCCGGGCCTGGGAGGCCGCTACAGACCCGGCCGCCCACGCCGGCGTCCGGGTGGTCAACGTGCGCACCGGCCTGGTGCAGACGCCGGAGGAGGGACCGCTGGCCCGGCTGCTGCCACTGTTCGCCGCCGGGCTGGGCGGGCCGCTCGATCCCGGGCAGTGGCAGAGCTGGATCTCCGTCGACGACATCGCCGCCGTCTACGCCCACGCCGCGCTGGACGACCGGTTGCGCGGCCCCCTCAACGCCGTCGGCCCGGAGCCGGTGCGTGGGCGGGAGTACGCCCGCACGGTGGGCCGGGTGCTGCACCGTCCGGCAGCGCTGCCCGTACCGCGCTTCGGGCCCCGCCTCGTGGTGGGCAAGGAGGGCGCCGCGGAGCTGGCCTATGCCAGCCAGCGGGTGTCCGCGGACAAGCTGGTGGCGGCCGGCTTCCGGTTCCGGCACCGAACCCTCGAGGCCGCGTTGCGCCACGTGCTGCCCTGACGCGCCGCGGCCCCGAGGAGGCCCGTGATCGGCTCAGTCCGCGATGCGCTCCACATCGTCGGCGACCGCCGGGACGGGCGGGGTGGGACCTGCCGCGGGGGTCAGGACCGAGGCGTAGTCGTGCTCGCTGGAGTAACGCAGGAACGACAGGTGCGCCTCGTACCGGTCCAGGACGTCGCTGATGACCTGCTGCTGGGTCAGGCCCATCAGGTCGTAGCCCTCCGTGCCGGTCTGGGTGAAGACCTCCACCTTGTAGTACAGGTCGTCGCCCTTCGACATGGGCCGGCCACCGATGCGGGGCACCGGGGCCTCGACCGCGGCCACCTGGTAGTGGAAGTCGCGGTGCTCGTCCATGTTGACGATCAGCGTGTGCTCCTCGATGCCGTTCTCGGCGTTCGGGCTGGTGGACAGGGTCGACTCGTAGCCGAGCTCACGGAACTCCGCGGCGACGGCGTTGAGCGCCGGGTCCACGGTCCGCTCGATGAACTGGGAGACGGTCCGCTGCGACGGGTAGGAACGCAGCAGCGCCAGGCGCTGCTTCCATGTCTTCTCAGGCACCTGACCACCGTGGGCAGCGGCCGAGCGCCGGCGGATGATCTGGCCCTCGCGTTCCGCCCGCTCCATGCGGAGCACCTTCGAGAACGACGCCATGACGAGGTACGCGATGATCGTCACCGGGAAGGCGAAGATCAGCGTCGCGTACTCCATGGTGGTCACCCCGCCCGCGACCAGCATGGCGATCGTGAGCAGCGCGGTGAGCACGGCCCAGAAGATCCGCAGCCACTTCGCGCCGTCCTGGGCGGGGTCGGGGATCGTGGAGGAGAAGTTGGCCATCACCATCGCGCCGGAGTTGGCGCTGGTGAGATAGAACAGCAGACCGGACAGCGTGGCCAGGCCGATCAGGAACGCCGCGCCGGGGAACATCTCCAGGAGGGCGTACCAGCCCTGCTCCGGCTGGTCGATGGCGAGCTGGGCGAACTCGGTGTCACCGCCCATGACGACCGACAGGGCGGAGTTGCCGAAGATCGAGACGATGACGAAGTCGCACAGCACCGGGGCGGTGATGGCGGCGATGACGAACTCGCGCAGGGTGCGGCCCCTGGAGATGCGGGCGAGGAAGAGTCCGACGAACGGGCCCCACGCCAGCCAGAACGCCCAGAAGAACAGCGTCCAGCCGCCCATCCACTCGGCGCCGCCGGACTCGTAGGCGAAGGTCTCCAGGGTGCGCTCCGGCAGGGTGCCGAGAAACCGGCCGATGTTGGTGACCAGGGCGTTCATCAGGAACGCGGTCTGCCCGGTCACCAGGATGTAGAGCATCATCGCGGCCGCGATCCCGATGTTCAGCTCGGAGACCAGGCGGATGCCCTTGTCGACGCCGGACAGGCAGCCGGCGATCGTCATGACGACCGCGACCAGGACCAGGGCGATCTGCAGGGACAGACCCTCGGGCAGGCCGAACAGCCAGGAGAAGCCGACGTTCAGCAGGACGACGCCGATGCCCATGGAGGTGGCGACACCGAAGACGGTGCCGATGAGGGCGAAGATGTCGATGGCGTCACCGGCGGCGCCACGCACGCGCTTGCCGAGCAGCGGGTACAGGGCCGCACGGATCGACAGCGGCATGCCCCACCGGTACGCGAAGTAGCCCATCGCCATGCCGAGCAGGGCGTACATCGCCCACCCGGAGATGCCGTAGTGGAACATCGTCCACACGACGGCGTCCTGGGCGGCCTGGGCCGACTGCGGGTCGCCCGCCGGGGGCATCATGTACTGCGCGATCGGCCCGGTCACGGAGTAGAACAGCATGTCGATGCCGACGCCGGCACCGAACAGCATGGCGACCCACGTGAACAGCTTGTACTGGGGCCGGGAGTGGTCCGGGCCCAGGCGCACCCGGCCCTCCTTGGAGAAGGCGACCCAGAGCACGAAGAGGATCACCAGCACGACGGTCACGACGTAGAACCAGCCGAGGTTGGTCGCGATCTTCTGGACGAGGTCCTTCATCACGCTCGAGGCGTGGGTGGGCGCGAACATCGCCCACAGCGAGAAGGCGACGATCACGGCGGCCGAGATGATGAACACCCGCCAGTTGACGCGCGCTCCGCGGTCCTCAGCGAGCTCCGTGGGGCCCTTGCTGAGCTCGGCGCTGGAGATCGGCGCCCGGTTGCCGTCGTCGGGCCGGGGCTTGCGCCGCTCCGCGGCGCCGAACCGACCGCGGTCGATCGTCGTCGCGGGTGCTTCGGTGTGCGGTGTCACGTCGTGGTCGGATGTCGCCACTCGTTTCTCCTTCGCCTTGGGGACCGGATCCGCGGGCGCGTCTGGGCGCGCGCCGCAGCCCTCTCAGAAGAAGCGACAAGGGAACGAGTCAGGCGGTGCAGGCACCCAGCCGTGCAGCCGCCGTGGGGACACTAGCTCGCCATCCACCGTACGTTCAGGCAACCCGTTGGTAAACGGTTTGTCGCTTATGTCATAAGTGGGGCGGTCAGCGCGGCATGGCGCTCACGGATCGTTCCACCGGACGGCTACCGCCTCGAAAGGTGAGACGTCCGCCGTCGGGTGGCGGCGCCGTTCCTCCGCGGGTGCCCACAAGCGAACTGCGACATCATGAGAGACCTCGCGTGCAGGGCTGCCGGCTTTGCCTCGGCCACCGCAGTGAGGTGCGCGCCGGTGCCGCGTGCCCAGGCCCTCGCCGCACCGCGACGCCCACGGAGGTCGACGATGACGCTCACCCACATCAACCCGGACACGTTGCACCACAACCCCGCCTTCTCGCAGGCCGTGCTGCTCGACGGTCCGGGCCGGCTGCTCGTCATCGGTGGTCAGAACGCGGTCGACGCGGACGGTGCGATCGTCGGCGACGACGTCGGCACCCAGACCGCGAAGGCGCTGGAGAACCTGCTCGCCGTCCTGCACTCGGTCGGCGCCGGCCAGGAGCACGTGGCCAAGCTGACCGTCTATCTCACCGCCGGGCAGGACATCAACGCGGGGTTCGCCGCCTCGCAGCGGGTGTGGGGCCAGCACGCCACCGCCCTCACCGTGCTACAGGTGGCTAGCCTGGGCCGGCCCGAGTTCCTCGTCGAGATCGAGGCGCTCGCCTACCTGCCCGCGGAGTGAGCCCCCCGGTTCGACCTGCCGGGGACCACCGGAGGGGCTGGCGGTGACCGTTGCGTGAATCTTCGGCGACGGCGCGCCCGGTGCGTGGCGGGACGCGGGCGTGGCCCCGATGCTGGCGGCGTGGTCATGCTCGCTGCCGCCGCATCGCTCCTCGCCCCGACGGGCCTGTACGGCTCGCACCCCGGGCCGTACGCCGTCGCCCACCGCGGTGGGGCAGGCCTGGCCGCGGAGAACACCCTCGCCGCGTTCGAGCGCTCCGCCGCGCTCGGCGTGACCTACCTGGAGACGGACGTGCGCACCACGGCCGACGGCGTCCCCCTCGCCTTCCACGACAGGGCGCTGGACCGCGTCACCGACCTGCGCGGACCCGTCGCGGCGCACCCGTGGGCCCACGTGCGGCGGGCCCGCGTGCTCGGCACGGAGCCGGTGGTGGCGCTTGAGGACCTGCTCGGATCCTTCGCTCAGGCGTGCTTCATGATCGACGTCAAGGAGGCGCGGTCGGTCGCACCCACCATCGCGGCGATCCGACGCACCGGGACGGCCGGCCGAGTCTGCGTCGCCGGCGGCTGGGACACCTGGCTCGCCGCCATCCGCCGCGAGTGCGGCCCCGCACTGACCACGGCCCTGGGCTGGCGGGCGCTGACCGCGCTGATCGGCTGCGCCCGCACCGGGTCCCGACCGCCAGGCGCCATTGCGACGGCTCCGTTCGCCCACGTGGCGTGGCGGCTCGGGGCGATGGGCATCATGTCCGCGCCCCGGGTGGCTACGCGCCTGGTGTCGATGGCGCACGACCTCGGGGTCCGCGTGATCACCTGGACCGTCGACGACGCCCCGTCGATCCACCGGCTCCTCCACGACGGCGTCGACGGGGTGATCACCGACCGACCGGACGTGCTGCGCGAGGTGCTCGTGGGACGCGGCATGTGGGTACCCCGGCGCTAAGGTGCCCTGAGCGGCCGACCGACACCGATCGACGGGGATCAAGGGGCGGGACGATGAAACGGCGACGGAGGGGAGGCGCCGGCAGAGTCGGACGGCACGGCAGGCGCCGGGACGGAGACGGTCACCCTCGCACTCATCCCGATCATCGATGTCGCACCGGTGTACGTGGGCCTCGACCAGGGCTTCTTCGAGGAGGAGGGCCTCGAGCTCGAGCTGAGCACGGGCCAGGGCGGCGCGGCCATCGTCCCGGGCGTGGTCAGCGGCAGCACCGACTTCGGCTTCGGCAACAACCACTCGCTCATGATCGCCGCCTCGAGCGGCCTTCCGCTGCGGGTGGTGGCCAGCGGCGGCGGGCGGCGTCGCTCGTGCTCGCCGGCCAGGCGGAAGGCACCTCAGGCCCTGGCCTGCACCCGCGGGCCGAGCCCCGGCGGCTGCTCCGGCGTCGCCAGCAGCGGCTCACGCGGGCGCAGCGGGCGGCTGACCGGCCGCGCGGACGTGACCACCACCTCCTCGTCGTAGATCCGGACCGGCAGACGCGCCCGGGGGCCGGGCAGGCTGCACCGCACCTGCCCCTCGGCCACCTCCACCCGCACCGGCGTGCCGCGCCACCGCACCCGGAACACGAGCCTGGTGATCGCGTCGGGCAGGGCCGGCGACAGGCGCAGCGTGGTGGTCTCGCCGTGCCCGAGCCCGCCGAACCCGGCGACGAGCGCGGTCCAGGCGCCGGCCAGCGAGGCGATGTGCACACCGTGCCCGGTGTTGCCGTGGATGTCGCGCAGGTCCACGAGCGCGGCCTCGTGGAGGTAGTCGTGGGCGAGCGCGAGGTGGCCGGTCTGCGCGCACAGCACCGCCTGCGTGCAGGCGGACAGGGAGGAGTCGCGCACCGTGCGCCGCTCGTAGTAGTCGAGGTTGCGGGCACGCTGCTCGTCAGTGAACCGCTCCGGGAACCACTGCATCGCCAGGACCAGGTCGGCCTGCTTGACCACCTGCTTGCGGTAGAGCTGGAAGTAGGGGGCGTGCATGAGCAGGAGGTACCGCCCGGCGGAGGCCTCGAAGTCCCACTCGCCGAACCGGGTGAAGCTCTCGCACTGGGGATGGACCCCGAGCTCCTCGTCGTAGGGCACGTGGACCGCCTCGGCGGCCGCGCGCCAGAGCGCGACCTCCTCCGTCGTCACGCCCAGCCCGGACGCGAGCTGGGGATTGCGGGCCGCGGCGTCGGCGGCGGCCTGCAGGTTCCGGGCCGCCATGAGGTTGGTGAAGACGTTGTCGTCCGTCAGCGCGGTGTACTCGTCGGGGCCGGTGACGCCGTCGATGTGCCACACGCCGTGCCGGTCGTGGTGGCCCAGCGAGCGCCACAGCCGGGCGGTCTCCACGAGCACCTCCAGGCCGCACTCCCGCTCGAGCTCGGTGTCCCCGGTGATCAGCCGGTACTCCTCGAAGGCACGAGCGACGTCGGCGTTGATGTGCGGCGCCGCCGTGCTTGCGGGCCAGTACGCCGAGGTCTCCTCGCCGTTGATGGTGCGCCACGGGAACGCCGCGCCGGCCAGGCCGAGGGTGGCCGCCCGCTGGCGGGCGAGGTCGAGCGTGGAGGCGCGCCAGCGCAGCGCGTCCGCCGCGGCCGGCGGGTGGGTGAGGGTGAGCACGGGCAGCACGAAGCCCTCGATGTCCCAGAACGTGTGCCCGCTGTACCCCGCCCCGGTCAGCGCCTTGGCGCCGATCGCCCGGCGCTCGGTACGGGCCCCGGCCTGCAGCACGTGGAACAGGGCGAACCGCATGGCCTGCTGGAGCACCGGGTCGCCGTCCACCTCGACGTCCGCCCCGGCCCAGAACTCGTCGAGAAAAGCGCTCTGGCCGAGCCTGAGGGTGTCCCACCCCGCGAACCGGGCGCTGGTCAGCGCGGCCGCCACCTGGTCGCGCAGCGCGGGCTCGGAGCGTGTCGCCGACCAGCCGTAGGCCACGTACTTCACCAGCCGCAGGGTCTCCCCCGGCCGCAGTACCGCCACCACTGTGGTGCGGGCCCAGTCCGGGCGCACCTGCTGGTCGACCTCGAACTGGCCCGCCGCCTCGATGTCATGATCCATCCCCGCCGCCAGGAGCAGGTTGCTGCTGCGGGTGCGGTGCACGAGGACGGCGCCGACGTGCTCGGTGTCCGCCGTCACCGGGTCCAACGGCTGGTCCAGGGCGGCCGGCACCCGGGGGTCGCCGTCGACCACCGCCGGCCGCGGCTCGTTGGCGACCAGCTCGGACTGCAGGATCACGCGGGTCTCCTCCAGCGCCTCCACCTCGTAGGCGATGCCGACCACCGCCCGGTGAGCGAAGGAGACGAGGCGCGTCGAGCGGATCTTCACCGGCCGGCCGGCGGGTGACACCCACTCGGCCTCGCGCCGCAGGGTGCCGGTGCGGAAGTCGAGCACCCGCTCGTGCGAACGCAGGGTCCCGTACCGCACGTCGAAGGGCTCGTCGTCGACGAGGAGCCGAACCAGCTTGCCGTCGGTGACGTTGACCATCGTCTGCCCCGACTCGGGGTAGCCGTACCCGCTCTCGGGGTACGGGAGCACGTGCTTCTCGTAGAACCCGCTGAGGTAGGTGCCCAGGGTGTGGTGCGGCTCGCCCTCGTCGAGGTTGCCGCGAATCCCGACGTGGCCGTTGGCCAGGGCGAACATCGACTCTGTCGCGGCGAGCCGGTCCAGGTCGAGGGTCGGCTCGCGCAGCGACCACGGGTCAACCGGCAGCGGGGTCACAGCAGCTCCTCCAGATCGGGTACGACGACGTCGGCCCCTTGGTCCAGCAGGGCGGCGGCCCGGCGCCGGTCCCGGTCCACACCGACGACGAAGCCGAAGCCGCCGGCGCGTCCCGCCTGCACCCCGGCGAGGGCGTCCTCGAAGACGGCGCACCGGGCCGGCTCGACGTCGAGCCGGCGGGCGCCCTCGAGGAACGTGTCCGGCGCCGGCTTGCCGGGCAGCGCCAGCTCCGCGGCGACCACGCCGTCGACCACCGCACCGAACAGACCGGCCAGGCCCGCGACGTCGAGAACCATGCGGGTGTTCGCGCTGCTGGACACGACGGCGCAGGCCAGCCCGGCGGTGCGGGCCGCCTCCACATAGGACCGGCCGTCGGCGAAGACCACCACGCCCCCCTCCACCAGGCGGCGCAGCAGCCGCTCGTTCTTGACGGTGCCGAGCCCGCGCACGCTGTCCCGGTCCTCCGGGGAACCCAGCGGCAGCGAGACGCCCCGGCTGGTGAGGAAGTCGCGGATGCCGTCCTCGCGGGGCTTGCCGTCCACGTACCTGGCGTAGTCGGCGTCGGGGTCGAACGGCGCGAACACCTGCCCGGTCCGTAGCGCCCGGGCGCGGAGGAACTCGTCGAAGGTCTCCGCCCACGCGGCCCGGTGCGTGTCCGCGGTACGGGTGAGCACACCGTCGAGGTCGAAGAGGCAGGCCCGCACCTGCGCCGGCAGTCCCAGCATCGCCCGCCTCCTTCGCCCGCTCGTAGGCCAGTTTTTCCGCCGTCGGGTCGTGGCGCATCCGGGCGAGGTTTTCCGGGCCCCCGCACCCGATGCGCCGGGGCCGCCGTCGTGCGGCACACTGGGTTTCCGGACCGAAGGAGAAGCCCATGGCACCTCAACCTAGCGGGGCGCTCGCACGCACGCCGTCGGGTCTCGACCTCATTCTCGTGCGCGAGTTCGCCTCGCCGCCCGCGCAGGTCTGGGCCACGCTGACCGAGTCCGCGCGGACGGTGAAGTGGTTCGGCTCGTGGACCGGCACACCGGGGACCGGCGGCGTCGTCCGGGTGCGGATGGTGCACGAGGAGGGTGAGCACGAGACCACCGCGCGGATCGACGCGTGCGAGCCGCCGAAGCATCTGGCTGTCACCACCGGCGAGGAGGCCGGGGGCTGGCGGCTCGAGATGTTCCTGGTGGACAGCGGCGACGGCGGGACCATTCTGCGGTTCGTCCACCACCTGCCGGCGGATGCCCCCGTGGCGGACACGGGGGTCGGCTGGGACTTCTACCTGGACAACTTCGCGGCGGCGCACGAGGACCGGCCGCTGGTGATGTGGGACGACTACTACCCTGCGCTGCTGCCCTACTACGAGGCGCTGGCCGAGCAGGCCTGAGCTCTACTCCTCTGCCGTGACCGCGGTCAGGAGCACGACCGAGTCCTCGATAGCGGCCAGACCGTGCCGCTCGTGCGGCACCGGCTCGAGCGCGCCCGCAGGGAGCACGACGTCCCCACCGGGGCTGGTCAGCCGCACGAGCCCGTGCAGCACCTGCAGCGTGGCCGCGAGCGGAGTGTTGTGCTCTTCCAGCTTCTGCCCCGCCGCGAGCGCGATGATGCTCTGCCGCAACGGCCCGTCGTGGATGAGCTTCAACGCGCTGCGCCCGCGCGGAGACGCCTCTGCGGCGGCGAGGTGCTCGGCCACCAGGCCGGGGATGTCAGGCATGACGACCTCCGAAGTTGTCCCACACGAAGGATGGCACGAGCTCCACGACCGCGGTCAGTCGGGCCAGCGCGGGCTCGACGGCAGCGAGGTCCGCGCTGCCCCGGTCCCACCAGAAGATCGCGTCGCCCTCGATGAGCAGCCGCTGCCCGCGCAGGTCCTCGGCCATGAGACGTTCCATCAGACGAGGGTGCAGGACGTCGTAAGTCACCTGCTCGGGCGGGCCCTGCACCCGCCAGGCCCGGTTGAAGTCCTCGTGCTCGAGGTCGATGTCCCGGGCGCCGAGGGCGTTCGCGACCCGCGTCAGGGCGTTCTCCGGGGTGAGCTCGATCCGCGGCAGCGGGGCGGGCAGGCCGAGGGAGACCACGTGGAAGCGGTGGTTGGTCTGGCTCGTGCGGCCCTGGCCGTCGGTGCTCCGGGTGACGTAGGTGTACCGGAAGGAGCGCGCCGGGCGGTCGACGTACTCGCCCTCGAGCACCTCGTCGGCGTGCCGGCTGCTGCCGGTGCCGAAGGGACCGCCGCGCAGCGCACGGGTCAGCTCGGTGTTGCGCCGGTCGAGATAGCGCCAGCCACGCTGCGCGGCCCAGGCCTGCAGCGCCTGGTGGCGACGGCTGTTCACGACCACCGCCACCGCGACGACCACGACGGTGAGCACTACGCCGAGCGTCGCGATCAGGGCCACCGGGTCCATCAGCCACCTCCTCGGGCAACGGCTCCGCTCGGGCCGTCGGGGCTGACGCTACCGGGCCGCACCGACACCGCCGGCAGCCGCCGCACACCCGCCTTCGGGCGCTGGCCGGGGTGGGCCTCATCCGGTAGGAAAGGCGCATGACCAGCGCCATCTCGAGCATCGCCATCGACGCGCACGATCCCCGGCGCGTCGCCGACTTCTGGGCCGCCGCCCTCGGCTGGGTGGTCCTCGAGGACCCCGACGAGGAGGTGGTAAGCATCGGACCGGCCGACGGCAGCGCGCCGGGGATCGACGTCATCCCTGTCCCGGACGCCAAGTCGGTGAAGAACCGGCTGCACCTGGACCTGCGCGCGGACGGGTCGACCCAGGCGGAGGAGGTCGACCGCCTCCTGGCCCTGGGCGCCACCCGTGCCGACGTCGGCCAGGGGCCCGACGTCACCTGGGTGGTCCTCGCCGACCCGGAGGGCAACGAGTTCTGCGTGCTGCAGCGCTCGGCGCAGCGGGTGGCCGCCGAGGCAGGACGGTGACGAACGGGCTCGTCGGCGCGGGGTGAGCGATCACCGCCCTACGCTCGGGGCGTGGACGTCGTCGTGGCAGCGAGCGCGGAGGGCGTGCACCTGGTGCGCGACGGCGACGACCCAGCCTCCGCCGTCGTGCCCGCCGCCCAGCTCCCCGACCGGGTGCGTGCGCTCGAGCGCGACCGTCCCCGCTGGGTCTGGGCCGACACCGCAACCACCTACCCCGCCCTGCTGCGCGCCGGGGTCCGGGTGGAGCGGTGCCACGACCTGCGGCTGTGTCACACGATCCTCCGGCACGCGGCGGCGACGGCGGGCTCCTCGCTGGCGACGGCGCCGCCCGGCCCGTGGGACGCCCTGGCGGCGGACGATGCCGACCGGACCCCCACCCTCCTCGACGACCTCGCCCCGGCGATCGGGCCCGACGAGGTCCTCGGTGAGCACGCCCGGCAGCGCGCCGCACTCGCCCTCGCCGCCGACCCGGGCCGGTTGCGCCTGCTGCTGGCCGCCGAGTCGGCCGGGGCGCTCATCGCCGCGGAGATGTCCCACGACGGGCTGCCGTGGGACCGGGCCATCCACGACCGGCTGCTGACCGAGCTCCTCGGCCCCCGCCCCGCGCAGGGTGGCCGCCCGCCCCGGCTCGAGGCGCTGGCCCGCCAGGTCAGAGAGCTGCTCGACGCCCCCCACCTGAACCCGGACTCGCCCCCGGAACTGCTCCGCGCGCTGCGCGGGGCAGGCCTCGACGTGACCTCGACGAGCAAGTGGGAGCTCGCCGAGCTCGATCACCCGGTGATCACGCCCCTGCTGGAGTACAAGCGGCTGGCCCGCCTTCTCAGCGCCAACGGGTGGGCCTGGATGGACGCCTGGATCCGCCCACCCGGCCCGGGCCACCGCGGGCGCTTCCATCCGGACTACGTGCCAGGCGGCGTCGTCAGCGGGCGGTGGGCCACTCGCGGCGGCGGCGCGCTGCAGCTGCCCAAGCAGGTGCGCGGCGCCGTCGTCCCCGATCCGGGGTGGAAGCTCGTGGTCGCCGACGCCGCCCAGCTCGAGCCCCGCGTTCTCGCCGCGATGGCCCGGGACGAGCAGATGGCGCGGGCCGGGCGCGGGGCGGACCTCTACCAGGGTCTGGTGGACGCCGGCGTCGTCGAGCGCCGCGCGCACGCCAAGGTCGCGATGCTGGGGGCGATGTACGGGGCGACCACGGGCGACGCCGGCCAGCTGATGCCCCGACTCAAGGGCGCATACCCGCGCGCCATCGGCGTGGTGGACCGGGCGGCGCAGACGGGTGAACGTGGCGGGGTGGTCAGCACCTGGCTGGGCCGGACCTCCCCGCCGCCGCCCGAGGAGTGGCACGTGGTCCAGCGCCGGGCGAGCGAGGCCGACGCCGACGAGTCCGCGCGGCGCGGGGCCCGCCGCCGTGCCCGGGACTGGGGCCGCTTCACCCGCAACTTCGTGGTGCAGGGCAGCGCCGCGGAGTGGGCCCTGTGCTGGATGGCGGACCTGCGCCTGCGGCTGCGCAGGATCGGCGACGGCGCCGCGCACCTCGTCTTCTTCCTCCATGACGAGGTCATCGTGCACACCCCCGCCCGCCTCGCCGACGACGTCGCCGCCGCCGTGCACGAGGCCGCCGCGGGGGCGGGCCGGCTGCTCTTCGGGGACTTCCCGGTGGACTTCCCGCTCGACGTCGCGGTGGTCGACAGCTACGCGGAGGCGTGAGTCAGGCGCTGCCCGGCTCCACCCGTGTGTCATCGTGGGGTGAGGCGGGGACGACGACGGCCGCCCCGGGGTCCAGCCGCACCTGCACCCGCTCCCCCACCACCGTGGCCCCGGGTGCGACGGCGGTGGCCCGGCTGCCGTCGGGCAGGGTGACGTCCACCTCGGTGCGGCCCCGCACGAACCTTGTGCCGAGCACGGGTACCTCGACGTCGTCGCCGCCCGTCCAGCCCTCGCCGGTGACCACGTGCAGCGCGGCCGGGCCGACGGCGACCAGGGCTGCGCCGTCGGGCACCGCCGTGCGCAGGGGCACCTCACCGAGGACGGTCCGGGCGACGTCGCGGCGGACCTCGGCGGGCAGGAAGGGCCCGTAGCCGAGGAAGGCGGCCACCTCCCGGCTGACCGGGCGCCACCACAGCCGGTCCGGGGCGTCGACCTGCAGCAGACGGCCGGCGTCCATCACGGCGACCCGGTCCGCCACGGTGAACGCCTCGTCGTGGTCGTGGGTGACGTACAGGGCCGTGGTGCCGGTCGCACGCAGGATGTCGTGCAGCTCGCCGGTGAGGTGCTCGCGCAGCCCGCGGTCGAGGGCGGAGAGCGGCTCGTCGAGGAGCAGCAGGGCCGGCTGCGGCGCGAGCGCCCGGGCCAGCGTCACGCGCTGCGCCTGCCCGCCGGAGAGGGTGCTGACCGGGCGCGGGCCGTAGCCGGCCAGGCCGACGAGGTCGAGCAGCTCGGCCACCCGCCGCTCGCGGCGGGCCCGGGGCAGCCGCGCCATGGTCAGGCCGTAGGCGACGTTCCCCGCCACCGTCCGGTGCGGGAACAGCTGTCCGTCCTGGAACATCAGGCCGAACCCGCGCCGGTGCACCGGGACACCGGCGAGGTCCCGCCCCGCCCAGCGCATCGTGCCGCCGGCCACCGGTTCCAGGCCTGCGACGGCGCGGAGCAGGGAGGACTTGCCGGAGCCGGATGGCCCGAGCAGCGCGACCACCTCGCCCGTGCGCACGTCCAGGTCCACCCCGGCGACCGCCGTCGTCACCGCTCCCCGGCCCGCGGGGTAGCGCACGTGGAGGTCGCGCACGCGCAACCCCTCGGGCGCGGCGCCCGGGCGGGCATGGTTCACCGCACGGTCCGCAGCACGGTCCGCAGCGCTGGCCCCCGCCCGGCCCTCCGCTGCGGCGCGAACCTCGCTCACCATTCGGATCCCTCCTTCGTGCGCAGCTTCTCGGCCAGCGCCATGACGGTGGCGGTCAGCACCGCCAGCACCACGGCCGCGGCCAGCGCCATGCCGTAGTTCTCCGCGCCCGGCCGCCCCAGCAGGCGGAAGATCACCACCGGCAAGGTGGGCCGGTCCGGGCGGGCCAGGAACGACGTCGCCCCGAACTCCCCCAGCGAGACGGCGAACGCGAACCCGACCGCCAGTCCGATGCCTCGGACCAGGTAGGGGCCGTCCACCGTGCTCAGCACGCGCCACCGCGACGCGCCGAGGACCGCCGCCACCTCGCGCTGGCGCGGGTCGATCGCCCGCAGCACGGGCAGCACGGCCCGCACCACGAGCGGCACGGCAACGACCGCCTGGGCGATGGGCACGAGGACCAGCGACGAGCGCAGGTCCAGCGGCGGGCGGTCGAGTGTGATGAGGAAGCCGAACCCGACCGTGACCGCGGAGACGCCCAGCGGCAGCATGAACACGGCGTCGAGCAGGCTCACCGCGCGCCGCGCGGCCCGCGCGCGGGGGCGCCGCGAGACCACCAGGGCCACCAGCGTGCCGACCATGACGGCGAGCACGGTGGCGTCGACCGCGACGCGCAGTGAGTCTGCGGTGGCCTCCCACACGGTCACCGACAGCGCGTTGTCCCCGCCGGTGGTGCCGAGGGCGCGGTAGTTGCCCAGGCCCCACCCGTCAGGGGCGCGGAAGGACCGCACCACCAGGCCCACGAGCGGAAGCGCGAGCAGTCCGAGGACCACGATGGCGGTGACGACGGAAGGCAGGAGGTCCGCGCCCGGGCGTGGGCGCGCGCTGGTGCGCTCGATGAGCGTGAGCCGGTGCCCGGCGTCGGACGTGCGCAGGCCCAGCGCGCGCTCCCGGCGCGTGCGGGTGCGCCCGGCGACCGCGAGGGCGGTGGCGACCACGACGAGCTGGACCACGGAGAGCACCGCGGCGGCCCGCAGATCGAGGAACTGGGTGGTCTGCACCCAGATCTCCGTCTCGATGGTGCCGGACCGGGCACCGCCCATCGTCAGGACCACCCCGAAGGCGGTGGCGCAGAAGAGGAAGACGATCGAGGCCGCCGAGGCGATCGCGGGCGCGAGCGCGGGGAGGGTGACGGTACGGAAGGCCCGGACCGGGGAAGCCCCGAGCGCCCTCGCCGCCTGCTCCGCCCGCGGGTCCAGCCGGGCCCACATGCCACCGACCGTGCGCACCACCACGGTGTAGTTGAAGAACACCAGGGCGAGCACGATCGCGGCCAGGGTGCCGTCCAGGCCGAGAAAACCCAGGGGCCCGCCCTCCGAGAGCAGCGACCGGAACGCGACACCGACGACGACGCTGGGCAGCACGAACGGGACGGTCACGAACGCCCGCACCAGGCCGCGGCCGCGCCAGCGGCAGCGGTAGAGGACGTAGGCGCCCGGGATCCCCAGCAGCACCGCCCCGGCCGTGCCCAGGACGGCCTGGGTGAGCGTCTGGCCGATGATCCGCCAGGTCCGGGGGCGGGCGAACACCTCGGTGAAGGCGCTCAGGTCGAGGGCGCCGTCGGTGAGGAAGCCCCGGCCCACCAGCGACAGCACCGGCCAGGCGAAGAAGACGCCGAGGAACAGCAGCGGCAGCCCAGCCGCGAGCGCCCAGGCCGCCGCTCCGGCAACCCGGGCACCCGCGTACGTGCGCGGCCGGGTCATCAGCCGATCACGGTCTCCGTCCAGGTGGCGATCCAGTCCTCGCGGTGGGCGCTGATGTCCTCCGGGGCGACAGTGAACGGCTTCTCCGCGAGCGGGGCGTGCGCCGCCCACGCCTCGGGCAGCTCGGTCTGCTCGTCGACGGGGTACATGTACATCTGGCCCGGGATGTCGCCCTGGGCCTCCGGGGAGAGCAGGAAGTCGATGAACTTGTGCGCGGCCGCCTGGTTCTGCGTGCCGGCGATGACGCCCGCGTACTCGACCTGGCGGAAGCAGGTGTCCAGGAGCGCGCCGGTGCGCGGCTCGCCGCCGTTCTCCGGGACCTCGGCGGCGGGCGAGGACGCGTAGGAGAGCACCAGCGGCCGCGGCCCGGCGCCCTCGGAGCCGGAGAAGTCCACGTAGTAGGCGTCCGACCAGCCCTCGACGACCTTCACGCCGTTGTCGCGCAGCTGCTCCCAGTACTGCTGCCAGCCGTCCTCGCCGAACGCGCCGACGGTGGCAAGCAGGAACGCCAGGCCCGGCGACGACGTCGCGGGGTTGGTGACCACCAGGAGGTCCTTGTACTCGGGCTTGGTGAGGTCCTCGAGCGTGACGGGCTCGGGCACCCCGGCGTCGGAGAACCACTGGTGGTCGACGTTGACGCACACGTCGCCCATGTCGACCGGGGTGAGGGCGCCGGCGTCGTCGGCGTACTGCTCCGCGCCGACCGGCAGGGCGTCCGTGCGGTAGGGCTCGAGCACGCCGGCGTCGACGGCGCGGGCGGCGAAGGAGTTGTCGATGCCGTACACGACGTCACCGAGGGGAGAGTCCTTCGTGAGGATGAGCTGGTTGACCAGGGCGCCGGCGTCGCCGGGTGCCACGAACGTCACGTCGAACCCGTTCTCGTCCTCGAACTGCGCGAGGAGGTCCTCGCTGAGGCTGAACGAGTCGTGCGTGACCACTGTCAGCTCGAGGGGCTGGGCGGCGCCGCCCTTGCCTGGCGCGGAGGCGCCGTCGCCGCCACCGATGACGCTGCACCCGGCGAGGGTGAGCGCGGCAACGGCGAGGACGCCGGTGCGGGCGGACCAGCTGATGCTGTTGGTCCTGGTCATGCTGGTCAAGGCTCCTCCTCGTACTTCAGGAGGGCCTGCCGTCGTCCCCAAAGCCGCGGGTGCGACGGCAGGGAGAGACGTTCCCGACTTCCTTCGCCGGTGCTAACCGGTGCAGGTTCGAGGGTCTGCGGCTGTCCGCACTCTCAGCGCCGCTGCGGCGCTCCCCTGTCGTTCGTCGACGAGCCTACACCGCGCGCGGCGGCCTGCCGGCCACGGGCGTGCTGCCCGCGCCAGGTGGCCACCCGCTGCCGGGGGAGGTCAGGCCCGCCGATCGATCTGCTTGGCAGCCGGCCCGGAGTACCACTTGGACGCGCCGCGCAGGGCGAGCTGGCGGCTGAGGCCCACCAGGGCGCCGGAGACGGCGGCGAAGGTGACGACCTCCCACATCTTCACGCCCGGGTCGTCGGGGTCCTGGGGCGGCTCGTGGCCGGTCAAGGCCTTCCACCCGAGCTTGAGGGCCCGGTCCGTGACCAGGCCCGCGAGCAGCAGGGCTCCCGCATTCACCATGTTGTAGCGGATGTCCATCCTCGCTCCGTCCGTTCGATGGTTGCGCGTGCGCGCCTGGCCGCATGGCCGCGCCCGCCTCCGATCATGCCGGACCGACAGCGGTCCCGCGCACCGCCGGGCAGTACCTCATCGGCAGGCGCCCCGGAACCTCAGCGCCCGGCAGCGCCGTCCGCCTCCGCCTTCCGGCGGGAGGCTTCCAGGTCCTCGGTCAGCTCGTCGACCACCAGCGCCGAGCGGTCCACCTTGCCCGTGCGGTACCCGGCCCGGCCGACCATGTGCGCCGAGATCGGTGCGGTGATGAGCTGGAACGCCACCACCAGGACGAGCGTCCAGCCCACCACGGGGTTGCGCACGATCAGCGCGACCCCGGTCATCATCAGGGCCAGCCCCAGCACCTGCGGCTTGGTCGCGGCGTGCATGCGAGAGAGCAGGTCCGGGAAACGGAGCACCGCGATCGCGGCCACCAGCGTGAGCAGGGCGCCCGCCACCAGGCAGGCCGCGCCGAGTACGTCGGCCACGTCGGTCCAGCTCATCGGCCCTCCCCCCGCGCTCCCTCGCCCATCTCCCCGTCCCGGGCGGGCGGCTCCTCCTCGTGCTGTCCTGCGACGGACCCGTCCACCGGCCCGGGGTCGGCCGGCTCGTTCCCCGGACCGGCATCGCCAGGCTCTACGCCGTCGCCCCGGACGCGGGCGGCGTCCGGGTCGTGCACGGGGGCGGCCTCGTCGTCCATCACGTTCTGCTGGGCCAGCACGACGCGCAGCTCCTCCTTGGTGAGGATGCGGGCCTCGTCGGCCCGCTCGACGGCGACGAAGCGGGCGATGGTCACGGACCCCACGAACCCGACGATCGCCAGCACCACGAGTACCGGCACCAGGTCGGTGCGCTTGGTGTTGGCCGAGATGAGCGCGATCGAGCCGAGCACGACCGCGGTGACGACGTCCAGCGCCACCACCCGGTCGAGCATGGTCGGCCCGCGCTCCATCCGTACGAGCGCGACGACGCCGGCCACGGTCAGCACGACCGTGCAGAAGGCGTACATGGCGGTCAACGGGCCTCCTCCCGGGGTGCGGTGGTGCTCGCGACCCGGCCGGCCCTGGGCGAGGACCCGGGCACGTAGCCCGCGTCGATGAGCTGGTCGCGCGAGGCAAAGGCGCGCAGGATGCGCTCCTCCTGCTCGAGCACGGTGCGGTGCGCCTGGTCGAGCCCGCCGGCGAGCTCGACGTCGAAGATGTGGATGTAGAGAGTGCCGGTGAGCCGGTGTGCCTCGACCACGATCGAGCCCGGGACCAGAGAGGTCATCCCTGCGGTGGTGGTGAGGTAGCTGTCCGAGTGCCCCCGCAACCGCACGCGGATGACGGCGCCGTGCGGCTCACGGCGGCGCAGCACCATGACGGAGATCTGGGTGGAGGCGACGAGGACGTCCCACGCGAACCGAACCGCCAGGCGCACCACGCCCCAGGGCCGGAACCGGCCGTCGAACGGCGCCGCCGGCAGCGGGGCGACGGTGGTCACCACGAGCGCCACGCCGAGGCCGGCGATGGTGTTCGCGAGATTGATGTCCCCCCACAGCAGTACCCAGATGGCGGTGAGCCAGACGAGCATGCCCCAGGAGGTCCGGGGCCACCGGCGACGGCGGTTGTCGGGCGCGCTCATGCCGCACCTCCCGGCGCGGTCGCGGGCCCTGCGGCTGCGCCCGGTACGGGTGAGCCGGGCACGGCAGGTGCGCCGGGGGCCGGCGGCGCGTCCTCGACGGCCCCGCGCTCGCCCTCCTCGGCCACCTCGGGCGACTGCCCCGTGCCACGCCCGCCCTCGGGCAGCACGGAGTTGATGTACGGCGTCCGTGCTCGCAGGTCCTCCGCGGCCTGGTCGGTGTAGGTGAACAGGGGCCCGGCGAGGGCTGCGAGAACCAGCGAGAAGACCACGAGCGCACCGGCCGAGCCGACCATCGCGCGCGGCATGGTGGCCTCGGGCAGCGGCTCGGGCGCCTCCTGCCAGAACGCCATGTTCCAGGTCTTTGTGATCGCGTAGAGCGTCAGCAGCGAGGTGAGCAGGCCACCGGCGATCAGCGCCCAGGACATGGCCGTGCCCTGCTGGGCGGCCGCCTCGACGAGGCCCACCTTGCCCAGGAAGCCCGTCATGGGCGGGATGCCGGCCAGGTTCATCGCGGGCACGAAGAAGAGCACGGCGAGCAGGGGCGCCAGCCGCGCGAGGGAGCCCAGGCGCACCAGTGAGGTGGTGCCCCCGCGCCGCTCGATGAGCCCCGCCACGAGGAACAGGGAGGTCTGGACGGTGATGTGGTGGGCGACGTAGAAGATCGCCGCGGACAGGCCCGCCACGGTGCCCGTCGCGATGCCCCAGATCATGAACCCGATGTGGCTCACGAGGGTGAAGGAGAGCAGCCGCTTGATGTCCTCCTGGGCGACGGCGCCGAGGATCCCGATGATCATGGTGGCCAGCGCCACCCACAGCAGCAGGTCGTTGAGCCGCCCGTCGGGGAAGAGCAGCACCTGCGTGCGGATGACGGCGTACACGCCCACCTTGGTGAGCAGGCCGGCGAACACCGCGGTGACGGGCGCGGGCGCCGTCGGGTAGGAGTCGGGGAGCCAGGCGGAGAGGGGGAACATCGCCGCCTTGATGCCGAACGCGACCAGCAGCATGAGCTGCAGCACCAGCTGGGTGCCGGAGCCGACCTCGGGCAGCCGCAGCGCCAGCTGGGCCATGTTGACGGTGCCGGTGGCGGCGTAGATCAGCGCGATGGCGATGAGGAAGACCACGGAGCTGATGAGCGAGACGACCACGTAGATGGTGCCTGAACGGATCCGTTCACGGGTGCCCGAGAGCGTGATGAGCACGAAGCTGGCGGCGAGCAGGATCTCGAAGCCCACGTACAGGTTGAACAGGTCCCCTGCGAGGAACGCGTTGGACACCCCGGCGGACAGGATGAGGAAGGTGGGGTGGTAGATGACCACGGGCGCACCCTCGTCGCCGTCGGCCAGGCCCTGCGCCAGGGAGTAGACGAGCACCCCGAGGGTCACCGTCACCGAGATGACGAGCATGAGCGCGGCCAGCCGGTCCGCGACCAGGGCGATGCCCACCGGCGCGGCCCAGCCGCCGACGTCGAGCACGATCGGGCCGTCGTCGACCCGCACCAGCAGCACGACGGCGGTGACGAGGACCACCGAGAGGGTGGTGACGGAGACGATGCCCTGCAGGCGCCGGTACCTGGCCAGCGCGAGGGCGAACCCGGCGCCGATGAGCGGCAGCACGATGGGCAGTGTGACGAGCCAGGTCATCGGGCCTCCTCGTCGTCGGCGCCCAGGGCGGGCGGGTGGTGCCCGTGCGTGGCGTGCGCGAGCTCGTCCTCCTCCGCGGTGGAGGTCTCGTCGCGGGCCAGCGCGGCATCCTGGGCCAGCGTGGTGCCGGCGTCGTCGGTGGCCCGATCGGAGAGCTCGTCGCGCGCGGCCCGCCGCGCGAGGCGCCGGTCCTCGAGGTCGTCCTGCACCTCGTCGTGGCCGTTGAGCTGCCAGGACCGGTAGGCCATGGCGAGCAGGAACGCGGTCATCCCGAGGGTGATGACGATGGCGGTGAGGACCATCGCCTGGGGCAGGGGGTCGGACATGTCCTCCGGGGCGGTCTCGCCGAGGATCGGCGCCCCGCCCGCCCGCCCGCCGGCGACCAGCATGAGCACGTTGACGCCGTTGGAGATCAGCGCGATGCCGATGATCACGCGGGAGAGGGAACGTTCGAGGAGCAGGTAGACGCCGGTGCCCACGAGCACCGCGACCAGCACCACGAGCACCAGCGAGGGGGCCATCTCGATCATCGGGCACCTCCGCGGTTGGGGGTCGGCTCGTCCTGGGGGGCGCGGGTGTCCGGCGCGGGCAGCGCGTCGTCGGCCACCCGGCTCGGGTCGTCGAAGGCGATGTCCGGTGCCTGGTTGCCCTCGAGCTCGCCCTGCCTGTCCACCTCGGCGCCGAGCGAGCGCAGGATGTCCAGCACCAGCCCGATGACCACGAGGTAGACGCCGGTGTCGAAGAAGAGCGCGGTGGCCAGGTGGACGTCGCCGAAGATCGGCAAGGTCACGTCCACGACCGTGCTCTGCAGCACGGTGCCGCCCACCAGGGCCGGCACCAGGCCGGCGCCCGCGGCGAGGAACAGGCCGCTGCCGAGCAGGACGCCGGGGTGGACCGGGGCGGCCTCGCCGAGCTCGTAGCGCCCGCCTGCCAGGTACCGCACGATCAGCGCGATGCCGGCGACCAGCCCACCCGCGAAGCCGCCGCCGGGCGCGTTGTGCCCGGAGAAGAGCAGGAACACCGAGAAGACGAGCATCGAGTGGAACACCAGTCGCAGGCCCACCTCGAAGATCACCGAGCGGCGCTGCGGGGCGAGGGTGGCGCCACCGCTCAGCCAGGTGCGGTTGCGGCCGGGCACGCGGATGTTCTTGGCCGGGGTCTCCGAGCCGGGCGGGCGGCGCAGCTCGGCGGCGGGATCGGGCATGCCGCCCGACCACACGCCGTGCCGCTCGCGCGCCGCGGACAGGTGCGCCGCACGGTCGATGCGGCCGGTGCGGGCCCGCAGGAAGATCAGCGAGGCGACGCCGGTGGCGGCCACGACCACCACTGATATCTCACCCATCGTGTCCCAGGCGCGGATGTCGACGATGGTGACGTTGACGATGTTCTTGCCGTAGCCGAACTGGAAGGCCTCCGCGGGGAAGTCCACCGACACCGGCTCGTGCACGCGCGCCCCGGTGGCAAGGACCCCCAGGACCGCCACGGTGATGCCGACGACGGCGCCCAGGATGGCCCGCCACCACCGAGAGGTGGCCAGGGGCCGGTTGGAGAAATAGGCCGGCAGCCGGCGCAGCACCAGCACGAAGACGACCAGCGTGACCGTCTCGACGAGGGTCTGGGTCAGGGCGAGGTCGGGCGCGCCGTGCAGCTCGTAGAGCAGGGCGACGCCGTAGCCCGAGACGCCGAGGAGCAGCACGGCCTTGAGGCGGCGGCGGGCCCGGGCGACCAGGAACGCGGCGATCGCCACGATGAGCACCACGGCCCCCTGCATCGGGCTGTCCCACAGGCGGACCGAGACGGGCCACGTGTCCCCCAGGGTCAGGCCGACGGCACCGGCCGTGACGATAATCGTGATGAGGATGATGGAGAGGTAGGCCGGCAGCGAGCCGCGCTGCGTCAAGGCGGTCACGTCCGCGGCGAGGTTGTCGAGGAAGCGCAGCAGGGCCCGGTAGACGTCCTTGGCGCCGCGGACCTCCGGCATCGCGTCCTGGATCACCTCGACCCGGCGGCGGCCGGCGAACAGCGCCACACCGGCGGCGAGCACCGCGACCGTGGTGAGCAACGCCGGCCCCACCCCGCCCCAGAGCGTCAGGTGCCCGGGCTCACCGGGGTACGTGGCTGCGTACGGGGCCAGGGCGCGCTCGGTGGCGGCGGGCATGAGGCCGACGGCGAGGCTCCCCGCGGCGAGCACCACCGGGGCGGCCATGATCAGCCGGGAGGTCCGCTTGGCCTCGGGGACGGCGACGCCGGGCTTGTCGACGAAGGCGCCCCACCAGAAGCGCAGGGCGTAGGCGACGGTGAGCGCCGAGCCGACGGCGACCGCGACCAGCACCACCCAGTCCAGCGGCTCGCCACCGTGCGCCAGCGACTCCAGCGCCGCCTCCTTGGCGACGTACCCTGCCATCGGCGGGATCCCCGCCATGGACGCGGCCGCCAGCGCCGCGGCGACGGCGGTGACCGGCATGCGGCGGCCCAGCCCGGACAGCTCGCGCAGGTCACGGGTGCCCACCGACCAGTCGATGATGCCCACGATGAGGAACAGGGCGGCCTTGAACAGGGCGTGGGCGGCGAGCATGGCCAGGCCGGCCAGGGCCACGCCGGAGTCGCCGTAGCCGACCAGCACGATGATGAGGCCGAGCTGGGAGATGGTGCCGAACGCCAGGAGCAGCTTGAGGTCGTGCTGGCGCAGCGCGCGGTAGCCGCCGAGCAGGAGGCTGCCCAGGCCCGCGACGAGCACCGCCCACCGCCACACGGCCAGGTCGGCGAACCCGGGGGCGAAACGGGCCACCAGGTACACGCCCGCCTTGACCATGGCGGCCGCGTGCAGGTACGCGCTGACCGGCGTCGGGGCGGCCATGGCCGCAGGGAGCCAGAAGTGGAAGGGGATCTGCGCGGACTTGCTCAACGCGCCCAGCAGGACCAGGACGACGGCGGCCGGCACGAACGCGGGATGGGCGCCGGGGCCGAGCTCACCGGCGGCGGCGGACGACACGAGCTCGCTGATCCGGTAGGACCCGCCGTCGATCTCACCCAGGGCGATGAGACCGGCCAGCATCGCCAGACCGCCGAAGGTGGTGACGATGATCGCCTGCATGGCCGCCCGTCGGGAGGCCTGCCGGTCGTGGTAGTGGCCGATGAGCAGGAAGGAGAAGATCGTGGTCAGCTCCCAGAACACGTACAGCGCGAGGGAGTTGTCCGTGGTGACGAGGCCGAGCATGGCGCCGGCGAAGGCCACGAAGGCCCCGGCGAAGCGTCCCAGCGCCGTCGCGTGCGCGGAGAAGTAGGCCGCGCAGTACATCAGCACCAGGGCGCCGACACCGCCGACGATGAGCACCATCAGCCAGGCCAGCACGTCGAGCCGGAAGGCGAAGTCGATGCCGAGGGCGGGCACCCAGGTGACCTCCTGGACCGGCAGGTTGCCGGCGAGCACGTCGCCCGTCTGCATGGCCGCCCAGACGGCGGCCGCCCCGGGGACCGCCGCGAGGCCGAGGAAGGCCCGGCGCCCGAACCTGCTGACGACCGCCGGTGCGAGCAGGGCCGCAGCGGCGTGGATCATCAGCAGTTGCAGCACGGGCGGCTCCGTCGGTCGGGGGCGGGCGGGGATCGAGTTTTCATCCGGGCGGACGGCGCGCCCCCACCACCCAGGGAACCGACACGGCCGACGGCGGAGGCTTGGGGTGCGGGTCGATACTACCAACCGACCACCGACAGTTCGCCCTGCCCAACCATCTGCGGCGCCGAGCGAACGGGTATGTCGGTGCCCGGCGGTACGGTGTGGACGCTCACCAGACGCAGGGAGGACAACCCGTGCTGCAGACCGTCGCCATCGTCCTGGTCGCCGTCGCGACCGTCGTCGGCGTGGCGATCTTCACCCGTGGGGCGGCCGCGATCGCGGCGCAGGTGCGCGTGGGGCGGCCCGCGGCCGGCCGTCTTACCCCGGTCGGTCGGCGCGCCTGGACGGCGCTGGCCCAGATCCTGGGCCACGGCCACTTCCGCGGCCGGCCGGTGGTGCGGGCGGCGCACTGGGCCGTGATGCTCTCCTTCCCCCTGCTCTTCCTCACCCTCGTGACCGGCTACGGCCAGCTCGCCGACCCCGCGTTCGCACTGCCGCTGCTCGGTCATCTCCCGCCGGGGGAGTGGCTGACCGAGGCCATCGCCTGGCTGGGGCTGGTCGGCATCGTGGGGCTGATCGCCGTGCGGCTGCGCACCCAGCCTCGGCCGGCCGAGGAGCCCGAGACCGCCCGCCGCTCCCGGTTCTTCGGTTCCACCCGGTGGCAGGCGTACGTGGTCGAGGCGGTGATCCTCGCCGTCGTCCTGTGCGTCCTGGCGCTACGGGCGCTGGAGTACGCCTACTACGCGGGAGAGCCGGAGCTCGCTCGGTACGCCACCACGGTTCACTTCCCGCTGACGGCGTGGCTGGGCGAGACGCTGACCGGCAGCGGCCAGGCCACGCTGGCCACCGCGATCACCGTGGTCGCCGCCGTGAAGATCCTCGTCTCGGTGGGCTGGCTCGCGATCGTCGGGCTCCAGCCCTCGATGGGCGTGGCCTGGCACCGTTTCCTCGCAGTCCTCAACGTCTACGCCCGGCGCGAGCCCGGCGGCGGGCCGGCGCTGGGTCCGGCGCAGCCGCTGCTCGCCGACGGTGCACCGGTGACCCTGGAGACGCTGGAGGACCTCCCCGAGGACGCCACGCTCGGGGTGGGCACGCTCGCAGACTTCACGTGGAAAGGACTGCTGGACTTCAGCACATGCACCGAGTGCGGCCGCTGCCAGGACCAGTGCCCGGCGTGGAACACCGGCAAGCCCCTCTCCCCCAAGCTGTTCACCCTCGCGCTACGCGACCACGCCGCCGCGACCGCACCCTTCCTGCGCGCCGCGGCCGCCGCCTCGCCCGAGCAGCTCAGCGCGGCCACGCTCGCCGGGCGCGACGGGTTCACCCCGCACACCGGGGACGTGCTCGGCGCGCTGGCGGCCGTCGGCGCCACCGGACCCACGGGCGTGGCAGTGGGCCCGACGGCGCTGGTGCCGGACGTCATCGCCCCGGACGTGCTCTGGTCGTGCACCATGTGCGGGGCCTGCGTGCACCAGTGCCCGGTGGACATCGAGCACGTGGACCACATCCTCGACCTGCGCCGCCACGAGGTGCTCATGGCCTCAGCGTTCCCCGCGGAGCTCGGGCAGATGTTCAAGAAGCTCGAGACCAAGGGCAACCCGTGGGGCTTGGCCGCCCGCAAGCGCCTGGACTGGGCCAAGGACCTTGAGTTCGAGGTGCCGGTGGTCGGCGCCGACGTCGAGAGCGCCGCCGAGGTGGACTACCTGTTCTGGGTGGGGTGCGCCGGCGCGTTCGAGGACCGGGCGAAGAAGACCACCCGGGCGGTGGCCGAGCTGCTGCACACCGCCGGGGTCAGCTTCGCGGTCCTCGGTGACGGCGAGGCCTGCACCGGCGACCCGGCCCGGCGGGCCGGCAACGAGCTGCTCTTCCAGATGCTCGCCGCCCAGAACGTCGAGACCCTCACGGAGGCGCGCGCGCAGAAGATCGTCGTCACCTGCGCCCACTGCTTCAACACCCTCGCCCGGGAGTACCCCCAGCTGGGCGGGCGCTACGACGTCGTGCACCACACCCAGCTGCTGAACCGGCTCGTGCGCGAGGGCCGCCTGACCCCGGTGGCCCCGCCCGCAGCGGAGACCCGGACCATCACCTACCACGACCCGTGCTTCCTGGGCCGGCACAACCAGGTCTACGCCCCGCCCCGGGAGCTGCTCGGCGCACTGCCGGGGGCCACCGCTGTTGAGATGCCCCGGTCCGGCGAGACCGCCATGTGCTGCGGTGGCGGCGGGGCACGGGTGTGGATGGAGGAGAAGATCGGCACCCGCGTGAACGTGGAGCGGGCACGGGAGGCGGCCGCCACCGGCGCTACCGCGGTCGCCACCGCCTGCCCCTTCTGCACCACCATGCTCTCCGACGGCGTCGCGGCCAACGGGGACGAGGTGGAGGTCCTCGACGTCGCCCAGCTCCTCCTCGCCGGGGTGCGGCGCGGCCAGGACACCTGAGCGGGTCCCGGTGACGGACGCGACCGGGGACAGCCGGGCGGACTGGCTGCACCTGCCGGAGGTGGCCGACGCCCGCCGGCGCACCACGACGACGCTGCTGGCGGCGCAGGTGCTCGGGTCGCTCGGGATCGGCGCGGCACCGTCCGTGGGAGTGCTGCTCGCCGAGTCGGTGGCCGGGTCGGAGACCTGGGCCGGCATCGCCCGGGCGGCCACCACGGTCGGGGCTGCGCTGCTCGCGCTGCCGCTGGCCTCACTGGCGGCCCGGCACGGCCGGGCGCGTTCCCTCGCGCTGGGGTGGTCGCTCGCGGCCGCCGGCGCCGGCCTCCTCGTGCTTGCCGCGGTCACCGTCTCCGTGCCCCTGCTCGTGCTCGGCATGCTGGGAATGGGCGGCGGCGCGGCCACCCAGCTCCGAGCCCGTTTCGCCGCGACCGACCTGGCCGAGCCGGACCGGCGGGCCCGCAGCCTCGCACTGGTGGTCTGGGTGGGCACGCTGGGCGCAGTGGCCGGGCCGAACCTCGGGGTTCCCGGGGCGCCTGTCGAGGCGTGGGCGGGCCTGCCGCCGCTGGCAGGCGCGTTCGCGATCGGCGGGGTGCTGCTTGCGGTGACTGCCGTGGTCGTGCGGGTGGGGCTGCGCCCCGACCCCCTGCTCCTCGCCCAGCGTCACGTCGCGGCAGCCGCGGTGGGGCCCCGCCTCGCCCCGGGCCGGGCTGGTCTCTCCGAGGCGCTGGGGCTGGTGCGGGCGTCGCCGCCGGCCCGCCTGGCGCTGCTGTCGCTGGTGCTTGCCCACGTGTCGATGGTGTCCGTGATGACGATGACCCCCGTGCACCTGAGCCACCAGGGCGGCACGATCACCTTCATCGGGCTGACCATCAGCCTGCACGTGCTCGGCATGTTCGCGTTCGCCCCGGTGGTCGGTGCCGCGGCCGACCGGTACGGACAGGTACCGGTCATCATCGCCGGGCAGGGCGTCCTCGCCGCGGCGGCGGTGGTGGGAGCCACCGGTGCGGGGTCGCCGACGGTGGTCGCCGTCGCGCTGACCCTGCTGGGGCTGGGCTGGTCCGTGGTCACCGTGCCCGCCTCGGCGCTGTTGTCCGAGTCCGTGCCCGCGCCGGCCCGTCCCCTCGTGCAAGGCCTGGGCGACACCGCGATGAACGCAGCCGCCGCACTGGGAGCGATCGCCTCGGGGCCACTCATGGCACTGCTCGGGTTCCCGATGCTGGCCGCACTCGCCGGCCTTGTGGTGGTGCCGGTGCTGTGGCAGCTGCTGCGCCGGCGGGTGGCGGTCACCGGCTGAGACGAGCCGCATGGGGCTGCGGGTCGCCGGTCGGCGCACGACAGGGGCCCGGCGCACGGCCGGGCCCCTGTCTCAGCAGTCCGTCAGGACGACGTGGCCGCGACGCCGTTCGTCACCGGCGCACGTCGCGGTCCGTGTCGGTCTCCACCCGCTCCTTGCGAACCTGCTCGGTGACCTCGCGCTGCTCGGTCACCGTGTCCTTGCCGAGGGAGACCTTCTCAACGGGCACGGTTTCCTTGTCCACGACCACCTCGTCCTCGTGGAGCGTCACCTCCGCGACGTCATCCCCGATCTGGCCCGAGACGCGGTCGCCCGCGGTCACGGGCTCACGCTCGAGGCGGACCTCTTCACGGGTGACCGGCACGGTCTTGGTGACGTTCTCGGTGACGACGTACTTGCGCAGCCGGACCTTGCCGGCCTCACGCTGCCGGGTGCCGACGTCCACGCGCTCCTCCGAGCGGATCACCGAGGCGTCGTCGACGTCGCGGCGGTCGCGGTCGGTGTTCGTCGTGGCGGCCGTGCCTGCCGTGGTGCCGGTCGTGCCGGCCATGCCCGTCGTCGTCCCAGAGGTGTCGCCGTACCCGGACGTCGCGTAGTCCAGGCCGTAGTAGCGGTAGAGGTCCTCCTCCTCCTGGGGGGTGAGGTGCTGGTCCGCGTCCACCCGCGGGGCATCCTTGACCATGGCCTTGTCGTAGGGCACCCGGAGGTCGTCGCCCTGGGCCGTTGCCCGGTCGAGCGGGATGAAGGACTCCGAGGTGCCGAAGAGACCGGTCTTCACGGTGACCCAGGTCGGCTCGCCGGTGACGTCGTCCAGGAACAGCTGCCCGATGGAGCCGATCTTGTCGCCGGAGTCGGAGACAACGGCCCCTTTGCCATTGGCGAGCTGCTGGATGTGGGTGGTGGTGATCGAAGTCATGTGCGTCTCTCCTTGCTGGTTCGACGGCGGCGCCTGTCGTCCCGGGGGAGGGCCGAGCACGCCCCGGAGGGGCTGGCGCCGCTGGATTGCCTTGCCCAGTCAGGTTAGGCACGACCGGTTCACCCCCGCACGTCGAACGCGCCACAATCGCGTCAGTATTTTGTCGAGTGGTCGGACCGTCCGCCGAGCCGCTCCGTAGCGGCCGCTCCGCAGCAGCCGTCGTTCGGCTGTTTCGCGCGGGAAACTGAGGGAGCGCCAGCGTAGGTGACCTCGCCAGCGGATTGGACAAATGCGGACGCAATCGTTTCACAACCGCTTCACAGAGCACTGTCCCCAGCGTTCGCGGCGCCCCGGTGTCGGCCAGCGGCCAGCGTCCGGCTTCAGCCGGCGAGGTCACCCGGGTCCACCAGGAAGCCGTCGTCGTCGACGACCTCGCCACCGACGAGGGCCTGCAGGGCACCGGCGGCACGCTCGATCAGTTCTGCCGCTCGTGCGCGTGAACGGCGGACCTGCAGCGGGGGCCGGCCCCGGAAGGCCTGCTCCGGATGGGCCGGACGCCACCGGATCTCGTAGCCGACCACGCCCCCGGCAGCCCAGTCGGTCCCGCGCAGGACGGTGGGCACCTCGTCCAGACCCGCCGCCTCGATCTCCAGGAGATCACCGTCGCCAAGGTCCGAAAGAAGCATGTAGCCCTCGAGCTCCTGACCAGCGAGCTCCTCCGGAATGTCGTCCAGGGCCGAACGAACGGCCGGCAAGGTCTGCCGGAGCACCTGGAGCCCGGCGTCGTGGTCGAGCCAGACCGGGGCGAGGACGGTCAGGTCGATGGCGGCGTCGGCGTCGGGCACGACGACGGCGCCCGTGCCCGCCACCCGCAGGGCGCCGCGCAGCCGCCGCGCGATGGCGCGCAGGTGACCGAGCGCCTCCGCCTCGACGCCGGTGGGCACACCGCTGGGGAAGGCGTCGAGCAGGGGGTCGACGCCGCGCAGCTCGGCCGGCAGCGCGGCGCCGCGCTGCACCGGGCAGCTCAGGAGGTAGGCCTGCCGGGCCCATGCGGGAAGGTCGAAGGATCGGAGGAGGTCCGACTCGAGCGTCCAGGGGCCGGTCAGGTGCACGCCCGGCATGAGCTGAAGCTCGGCCGGGCCCGACCAGCCGGCGTCGGTGCTGCGTGAGACGGCGAGCGCCTCGACGTCCTGCGAGGTGACGTCCTCGGCGAGCACCAGCAGGTGGTGCGGGTCCGCGAGCACGCGGTCAAGGGTGGATGGTTGCGACATCGTGCGCCCAGGTCAGGAGATGGTGGTGCGCTGGAAGTTGACATGGGAGCGCGAGGCCGTCGGGCCACGCTGCCCCTGGTAGCGCGAGCCACGGGCGCCGGAGCCGTAGGGCGCCTCGGCCGCCGAGCTGAGCTTGAAGAAGCAGAGCTGGCCGATCTTCATGCCCGGCCAGAGCATGATTGGCATCGTCGCGGTGTTCGAGAGTTCGAGCGTGACGTGCCCGGTGAAGCCGGGGTCGATGAACCCGGCGGTGGAGTGGGTGAGCAGGCCCAGCCGGCCGAGGGACGACTTGCCCTCCAGCCTGGCGGCAATGTCGTCCGGCAACGTCACGGACTCGTAGGTGGCACCGAGGACGAACTCGCCCGGGTGCAGCACCAGGGGGGTGTCCGGGCCGGTGTCCACCAGACGGGTGAGCTCGGGCTGCGGCTGAGAGGGGTCGATGACCGGGTACTTGTGGTTGTCGAACAGCCGGAAGAGCCGATCGAGGCGCACGTCGAGGCTGGCCGGCTGGACCATCTCGGGCTCGTACGGGTCGAGCTTGACCCTGCCGGCGTCGATCTGGGCACGAATGTCGCGGTCAGAGAGCAGCACGCGTGCGATTGTGCCACCGACCGCACGAGCAGCCGCCGCCGGCTCACCTGGGGAACGAACTGCCCGGGGGCCGCTGCCGGTTAGTTCCTGAGCGGACGCCCCGTCGCGTCGGTGCTGTACTGACCGGTCTGGGCGGTCGCGAAGAGGATGCCCTCGACGATCCCCCAGATCTCCAGCCCGATCAGCACCAGCACGGCGATCGGGAGGAACAGGCCGAGGGTGACGATGCTCAGCACCCAGCTGCCCAGGTTCAGGCCGAGCTGGAGCCAGCCGCGGCTCATGTACCCGGCGTAGAAGTTGTGGATGCCCAGCGAGCCTAAGAAGATCCCCAGGACGCAGGCGAGAACGCGCGACTTCGCGTAGGGGTCGACGTAAGCGCCGTAACCGTAGCCGGGCTGGCCGTAGCCGGGCTGGCCGTAGCCGGGCTGGCCGTAGCCGGGCTGGCCGTAGCCGGGCTGGCCGTAGCCGGGCTGGCCGTAGCCGGGCTGGCCGTAGCCGGGCTGGCCGTAGCCGGGCTGGCCGTAGCCGGGCTGACCGTAGCCGGGCTGGCCGTAGCCGGGTTCACCGGTGACCGGGTCTGTGAAGCCAGCCTGCCCCTGCGCCGGGTTGTCGACCGCGTCTCGTGACGAGTCTTGCGGCGCCTGCCATCCCTCCTGGCGCTCGCCGCGCGACTCGTCGGGCCCGGGCTGCGTGGGGGAAGTCATCGCCCTGCTCTCTCGCTAGAGTTTCGTCGCACGCCACACGGATAGGTATAGTGGCGGCGCGCTCAAGTTAGCGCACGCGGGTGTAGTTCAATGGTAGAACTTCAGCTTCCCAAGCTGATAGCGCGGGTTCGATTCCCGTCACCCGCTCCATCCTTCGGCCAGGCCGGGAGGCTCGCGTCCCAGCCCGCCCCGGCGTCCTGCTCGTCTGCGTCCACGACGCCAGCCGCTCGCAGATGGTTGCTGCCTGGCTCCACCACCTCTCCGCCGGTGCGATCGAGGTCCGCTCCGCCGGCTCGGCGCCGGCAGACCAGGTCAACACCTCGGCCGTGCTGGTCATGGTGGGGGTGGGCATCGATATCGCCACCGAGCAGCCCAAGGTGCTGACCACCGAGGCGGTCATGGAGTCCGACGTCGTCATCACCATGGGCTGCGGAGACGCTTGCCCATCTTTCCCGGGCAAGCGCCACGAGGACTGGGAGCTGGACGACCCGGCCGGCAAGAGCGTCGCGGGCGTGCGCCGGTGCGCGACGAGATCAACGCCTGGGCTGATGAGCTCGTCGCGAGCCTCGTACCCGCCCGTTGACCGGGTGAATCTTTTCGATTCCCCTTCTCTCACGCGAACGGTCCCGTCACGATGGGAAGCGCCCGGGGACGCGCCCGCTGGCATCGAGGCAGGGGAACCTCATGGACGTCGCCCGTCGACGCGGGGCACACGCCACGCTCGCCACCGTTGCCGTGCTCGCCTCCGCACTGGCGCTCAGCTCGGCCGCCACCGCCGCGCCCGGCAAGCCCGGCGAGCCGCGCTATTCCGCCGGTGCTGCGGGCGCCGGTGACCCGTACTTCCCTCTTGCGGGCAACGGCGGCATCGATGTCCAGCACTACGACCTCGACCTTCGGTACACCCCGCCGGCCCCCGCGCCGGCCCCGCTCGAGGGCCGGCTCACGGCGGTCGCCACCATCGATCTCACCGCCACCCAGGACCTGGACCAGTTCAACCTCGATCTCCGCGGCCTCACCGCGACGTCCGTGACCGTCGACGGCAAGCCGGCCTCGTTCACCCAGCCCGGCGCCCTCGCGGTCGAGCGGCCCGAGGGCTCAACGCCTCAACCGAACGAGCTCGTCATCACGCCGCGGCCCAAGCTGAAGGAGGGCCGTACGGCCGAGGTGGTGATCGAGTACGGCGGCACGACCAAACAGCCTGTCGACATCGAGGGCGTGCCGTACGGCTGGGTGACCACCCGGGACGGCGCGATGGTGGCGAGCGAGCCGGAGGGGTCGGCGACGTGGTTCCCCGTCAGCGACCACCCGACGGACAAGGCGACGTTCACGTTCGACGTCACGGTGCCCGAGGGGCTCGTGGCCGTCGCCAACGGCGACCTCACTGGTGACACGACCACCGGCGGCTGGACCACGTGGTCCTGGGACGCCCCGGACCTGATGGCTCCGTACCTCGCCACGGCGACCGTGGGCAACTTCGAGCTGGCCGAGTACACGACGGAGGCGGGCGTGCCGATCATCGACGCCGTCGACCGCGACATCGCCGGCACCAACCGCACGACCACCGTCGCGACGCTCGCCCTGACCGGCGAGATGATGAAGTTCTTCGAGCATGTCTACGGCGAGTACCCCTTCATCGCCTACGGCTCGATCGTCGACGACGACTCCCTCGGGTATGCCCTCGAGACGCAGACCCGGTCGCTGTTCTCCCGCCGCGCCACCGAGGGCACTGCCGCGCACGAGCTCGCGCACTCCTGGGTGGGAAACGCCGTCAGCCCAGAGCGCTGGGCCGACATCTGGCTCAACGAGGGCTGGGCCACCTACAGCGAGTGGCTCTGGGCCGAGCACCGCGGCGGCGCCACGGCACAGGCCGCCTTCGAGACTGTCATGGAGATCCCCGCCGACGACGAGTTCTGGGACGTCGTCGTCGCGGACCCCGGTCCCACGGGCCTGTTCCTGGCGGCGATCTACGACCGCGGCGCCGCCACAATCCACGCCCTGCGCGTCAAGATCGGCGACAAGGCCTTCTTCGAGCTGACCCACGAGTGGGTCGACCGCCACGACGACGCCACCGCGACCACGGCCGACTTCGAGGCCCTGGCCGAGGAGATCTCCGGGCAGGACCTCGACGCCTTCTTCGCCGCTTGGCTGCACACCCCGGAGAAGCCGACCGACTGGTAGGCAACCGACCTCGCCGGGGAGCCGCCCGCCGCGCACGCGGCCGGGCTCGGGCGTAGCGTCCGGGACTATGGACTTTCGCCTCGAGCTCGTCCAGGTGCCGGTCTCCGACGTCGACCGCGCCATCGCGTTCTACACCGAGAAGGCCGGGTTCGTGCTCGACCACGACCACGACGTGGGTGGCGGGATCCGCTTCGTCCAGCTCACGCCCCCAGGTTCGCCGGCGTCGATCTCGTTCGGCTCCGGCCTGACGGCCATGACGCCCGGGTCGCTCGAGGGGCTGCAGATGGTGGTCACCGACATCGAGGCCGCCCGCGCGGAGCTTGCGGGGCGCGGGCTCGCCGTGAGCGAGATCCAGGACCTGCCCTGGGGCTCCTTCGTCTTCTTCAGCGACCCGGACGGCAACGGCTGGGCGGTGCAGCAGATCACCCCGCGCGACCCCGCCGAGGCGTGAGAGCGGCGCCACCACAGGTCCATCAGGCTTCCTCCTGCTCGTCGTCGTTGCTGTGCCCCTGTCCGGTGACCGCCGCGGGCTTGTGCGCCCGGACGATCGCGGCGTGCATGCCGTCGGCCACCTCGTGCGTGAACGTCACCGTCGCGTCGACGAACCCTGCGGCCGCGAGGCCGTCGAGGTAGTCCTGACGGGAGAGCGCCCCGGCGATGCAGCCCACGTGGGAGCCGCGCGCCAGGCGGTCGGCGTGCGTGAGCCGGTCCTCCGCGACGACGTCGCTGATGCCGATGCGCCCACCGGGGGCGAGCACGCGACCCATCTCCGCGAGGACGGCTGGCTTGTCGGTGGAGAGGTTGACCACGCAGTTGGAGATGACCACGTCGACCGCGGCGTCGGGCAGCGGTACGTCCTCGATCGTGCCATCGAGGAACTCAACGTTGGTGGCACCGGCGCGGGCAGCGTTGGCGCGGGCGAGCTGCAACATCTCCTCGGTCATGTCCACGCCGTAGGCGTACCCCTCGGGCCCCACCCGGCGGGCGGAGAGCAGGACGTCGATGCCGCCGCCCGAGCCGAGATCGAGTACCCGCTCACCAGGGTGGAGATCGGCGACGGCGACGGGGTTGCCGCAGCCCAACGAGGCCAGCACGGCTTCCTCGGGCAGGTCCGCGGTGCTGGCCGGGTCGTACAGCCGGACGCCGAAGCGCTGGTCGGTCTCCAGGGGTTGGGCGGGGCCACAGCACCCGTCGTCGCAGCAGCCCGAGGCGTCCCGCCTGCCGACGGCCCGGGCCGCGGCGGCGTAGTGGTCGCGAACCTGCTCGCGCAGGTCGTCTGTCGCGCTCATGGGCTCCATCCATCGAAGTTCGTCGATGCATGAGATTGCCACCACCATCGACATCTGTCAATATCGACGCGCATCAATAGTTGGTAGGGTCGTCGCATGACTCAGCGGACCGTGCTGCCCCTCGCGGAGGAGTGCTGCGCGCCGATCGCGCGCGAACCACTAGGAGCGCGCTCCGCCGTCGAGCTCGCCGGCATCCTCAAGGCCATCGCCGAGCCGACCCGGCTGCGTCTGCTCTCCCTCATCTCGGCACAGCCCGAAGGGTCGATGTGCGTGTGCGATCTGACCGAGCCGGTGGGCCTGACCCAACCGACGGTCTCCCACCACCTCAAGGTGCTCGTCGACGCGGGCATCCTCACCCGCGAGAAGCGCGGCGTGAACGCCTACTACGCGCTCGTGCCCGAGGCCCTCGACAGCCTCGCCGCCGTCCTGGCCACCTCGACGCCCTGACGCCCTGACGCCTGACGCCCACCACGTCGGCACACGGGACCTTCGTGCCTGCCGCCACCGCGCCCTGCCTCCTAGCGTGGTAGCTGGGACCCGATGGCCGAGGAGCTCGCCATGACGCTCAGCGAAGTTCACCCCCGCCCGGCGGTCGCCAGCCGGCGAATCGGGTACGTCCTCGCGGCGATGATCGACGCGGCGTTGTTGTACGTGGTCAACGCGTGGCCCGGCTGGGACGCGGTGCCGTTCCTGACACCCGACACGGCGGCGGTGCTCGCCCCGGTCAACGCCTCCCTGCTCGTGGGGCTCGTCGCGAACGCGGTGTACCTGGCCCGTGACACCCGCCCCCTCCGGGCATTGGGCGACCTGGCGACCACGTCCGTCGGTCTCGCCGCACTCGTGCGCCTCTGGCAGGTCTTCCCGTTCGATTTCGGCGCCGCCGCATCCTCCTGGGACCTTGTCGCCCGCGTCCTGCTGGTGCTCGGGATCGCCGGCAGCGTGGTCGCGATCGTCGTCGCGCTGGTCACCCTGGTCCGGCCCCCCGCCCGCCGGCGCTGACGCCGTCGACCACGCGCGCGGAGCGCCGCGCCGCGAGGGTGCGCCACAGCCAGCCCGAGGGCACCTCGTGCCCGTGCAGCACGTACTCACGGGTGGCCTCGTCCAGCAGCACGTTGTCCAGGTCCTGCCGGGCCCCGGGCTGCCCGCCGAGCAGGATCTCGTCGCCTTCCGTCAGGATGAGGTCGTCGCCGGGCGCGACGCGCTCGGCTCCGTCCCGGACGAGGACCAGCGCCACCGCGGCGATCGACAGCTCGCGGTCGTGCGAGTCGCGTAGCAGGTCGCCCAGGCGCGCCTGCCCGGTGCGCAGCCACGGCAGGAGCGTGGGCGTGTCGGCGGCCGTGAGCGCCAGCTGCCACGTGACGACCTCGCCGGTCCCGCACCGCTGCACCAGTCGGTCGACCATCTCCTTCGACCACGCCTCGTCGCGGTCGGCGATCTCCCGGAGCAGGTGCAGCAGCACCGGGCTGCCCAGATAGGCGAGCACCTGGTGGGCCACCACCGCGGGCGGCACCACCACGAGGTCCGGGTCCAGTGCCTGGTAGAGCGGCTCGTTGGCGGGGGCGTTCTGCCGGGCGACCAGGAAGAGCTTCGGGTTCGCGCGCCGGCCGGCTGCGACCAGCGCGAGGTTGGCGACGTCATCGTCGGTCGCCGCGATGAGGCCGACGGCGCCGGCGACGTCGGCGAGCGCCATGACCGCGTCCTCCGGCTCGTCGGTGCGGATGACGCTCGGGTCGGTGCTCGTCGTCGTGCCCCGGTCGACGACCGTCACCTCCAGCCCGGCGCGACGCAGGTCGGTCGTCAGCTCCTGCCCGAACCGGCCGTACCCGCAGACCACCCACCGCCCGGCCCGCACCGGCACACCACGGGGCGGCATCGGCTCCCCCGGTATGCCGGTCAGCCACTGGATCAGCTGGTAGCCGGCCGGCGCCTGCAGGGCGAGGCGCAGCCGGTCGCCGAAGAGGTCGAAGGGGTTGATGACGGCGGCGCGGCTGAAGGACTCCATCTGCTCGGCGACGTGCCGGGAGAGCGTGCGCGCCACGATGGGCAGGTCCGGTCGCAGCAGGCCCGCTGCGACGGTGACGGCCAGGTTGGTGGAGTCGTCCTCGGTCAGCGCGAGGACGCCCGCGCAGTGCCGGTGCTCGAGCCCTGCGGCGATGAGGTGGCCCGGGTTGGCGGGGTCTCCCACCAGGCCCGGCACGTCGGCGTGGTAGGCCCGGGTGTCCAGCTCGGCGATCCGCGTCTCGGACGGGTCCACCGCCACGAACAGCCGGCGCCGCGCGTCGAGCGCGTCGCCCAGGCGCCGGCCCGTCTCCCCCTGTCCCGCGATGAGCCAGAACGGCTGGCGCAGGCGTGCCACCTTGCGGGCGAAACGCTGCAGCGCGACCGCGCGCCGGAACTCGCGGTCCTGCACCAGCGCCAGCAGCGTCCCGATCGCGTACGCCCAGCCCACCACGGTGAGGAAGATCGCGAGGGTGAGCCAGAGCCGCTGGGCCTCGGTGTAGGGGTACGGGATCTCGCCGAAGCCGATGGTCGTCGCGGTGTAGGCCATCACGTAGAACGCGTGCAGCATGCCCATCTGGCGTGGCTGTCCGTCCGGGCCCTGGCCGGGGATGAGCATCAGGCCCAGCACGCTGACGGCGAAGATGAGGACCAGGACGATCAGCGGCGGGCGCATCTTGCGCAGCACGAGGAAGACGGCGGCGGTGGCCTGCTCGCGCGGTGCGCCGCGCAGGGCCAGCACCTCCTCGGGCGGCGTGGGTGCCGGCCCGAACAGGCGGGCCCAGAAGGTCAGGAGCGGGTTGCCCACGGTTGCCCAGGGTCTCTACCGGCGGTGGAAGGAGACGGTCTCGACGAGGAGCAGCGTGACCGAGATGAGGTTGGCCAGCAGCGCCCCGCCGGACAGGGACACCACGGAGGCGGTGGCTTCCGGGCTCGGCAGGCCGACCGTCGTCGCCTCGGCGTAGGACCACACCGTGGCGGCCGCGATGAGCTGCAGGTCCGCCACCAGGCTGGTGGCCAGGTGCACGGCGCCGATCTGCGTCCGATCGCCGAACTTGAGCACGGTGGCGATGAGGTTGACGACGACTGCTGCGAACAGCTCGATCGGGTTGTGCACCGCCGGGTCGGCGATGTCGCCGAGGAAGAAGCCGAAGTTCAAGGTGGCGGCGAGCACCACGAAGAAGCCGAAGATCACCTTCTCGAGGTTCATCGTGGCCCCCGGCGTCGTCGCCTCCGGAACATCCGCATCGTACGGGCGCGGCCCCGGCCGCGCCTGCGGGACCGGGAAACCGCGGAACCACGAGGCCGCGTGACCACGTGACCGCGAGACAACCGGGCCGGCGGCGCCCAGCGGCGGTCAGACCCAGCCCGCGAGCGCCCGCACCGGCCCGAGCGCCCACCACGTCGCCGCCGCCAGGACGACGGCGAAGCTCAGCACCCACATCTGCCGCGGGAGCCAGGTGAGCTGGCCGAGCACCGCGGGGTCGGAACCGGGCGACGGCCGGGACAGCACCGCCCCGAGGTGCCGCCACGCACCGACGACGAGGAAGACGCCCATGCCCAGCACGACGGCGGCCTGCAGCGTCGCCGGGCCCCACCACCACAGCGCCGCCGTCACGGCCGTCAACGCCACCATCACCGCGGCCGTGTACCAGGAGCGCACCCTCACCAGGGCGCCGAGCAGCAGGGCCGCGGTCACGCCGAGCACCGGCGGCGCCCAGCCCGCCGCCGCGGCCTGGACGGACAGGGCGCCGACCACCGCGGGGGCCGGGTAGCCGGCCCACGTGGACAGCACTCGCCCCGCGCCTCGGGCCGGGCCGACCGTCACGGCGTGGCCCGACATGTCGCCGCGCAGCACGAGGCCGGTGAAGCGGCGCCCGCACAGCACCCCGACGACGGCGTGCCCCAGCTCGTGCACGACGGTCACCAGCACCCGCGCCTGGCGCCACACCGGCGGCACGAGCACCACCGCCGCCACGGCGGCGAGGACCAGGAGCACAACGGCGCCGACGTCACCGACGGCGTCGGGCTGCATCCGGGCCCACGCCTGGCCCCACCACCGGCCCACGGCAGCACCCACATCGTCCACCCGGTCATCCTCTCGCGGCCCGCGGGTGGGCCGAGAAGGCCTTTCCGCCCACCTGCACCGTCACCCTCTCGAGAGGCGGACCGGGGCGGCGCCCCATAGGAATAGACGGTGACCACCTACGGATTCCACGCCTCGCACGAGCAGATCGCGCCCAGTCGGCTGCTCGCCGACGTCCAGGCCGCCGAGCAGGCCGGCTTCGCCATGGCCATGTGCTCGGACCACTTCGCCCCGTGGAGCGTCCGGCAGGGCCACTCCGGGTTCACGTGGTCGTGGCTCGGTGCGGCGCTGGCCACGACGTCGCTGCGGCTGGGCTGCGTCAACGCCCCCGGGCAGCGCTACCACCCCGCCATCGTGGCGCAGGCCGCGGCCACGCTCGGCGAGATGTTCCCCGGCCGGTTCTGGGTGGCCCTGGGGTCCGGGCAGGCCATGAACGAGCACATCACCGGAGACCGCTGGCCTACCAAGGACACCCGGCTACGCCGGCTGGAGGAGTGCGTGCACGTCATCCGCCGCCTGCACGCCGGCGAGGAGGTCACCCACGACGGGCTCGTGACGGTGGACCGCGCCCAGCTGTACGACCGGCCGACCGAGCCGATCCCCCTGATCGCCGCCGCCATCTCCCCGGCCACCGCCGCCCGCGGGGCCCGCTGGGCCGACGGGCTCATCACCATCAACCAGCCGCTCGACACCCTTCGTGCGGTGGTCGCGGCCTACCGGGACCACGGCGGACGCGGCCCCCTGGCCCTCCAGGTGCACCTGTCCTGGGCACCCACACACGACGAGGCGCTGGCCGTCGCACGGGACCAGTGGCGCAGCAACATCTTCGCCGAGCCGCTCAGCCTGGACCTGCCCACCCCGGAGCACTTCGACATCGCCAGCAGCGACGTCACCGACGCCTCGGTCACCGCCGCCGTCAACGTCTCGGCGGACCCGGAACGCCACGTGGCATGGCTGACGGAGTACGCGGCGCTCGGCTTCGACGAGATCTACCTGCACCACGTGGGCCAGGACCAGCGGGCCTGGCTCGAGACCGCAGCCACCGCCGTCCTCCCGGCCCTGGCCGGCTGACGCCACCGAGCACGAGGAGCACCCATGCGCATGACCGAGACCTCCGACCTGTGGTGGAAGAACGCCGTCATCTACTGCCTGGACATCGAGACGTTCTTCGACGCCGACGGCGACGGCACCGGTGACATCGCCGGCCTCGCCGAGCGCATCGACTACCTCGCCGAGCTGGGCGTGACCTGCCTGTGGCTCATGCCCTTCTACCCCACGCCCGACCGCGACGACGGCTACGACGTCACCGACTACTACGGCGTCGACCGCCGCCTGGGCAACCACGGCGACGTGGTCGAGCTCATCCGCACCGCCAACGACCGCGGCATGCGGGTGATCGCGGACCTGTTGATCAACCACACCTCCGACCAGCACCCGTGGTTCAAATCCGCCCGCGCCAGCAAGGACAGCCCGTACAGGGACTTCTACGTGTGGCGCTCGGACACCCCGCCGGACACCTCCGACCAGGTGGTCTTCCCCGACAAGGAGGACTCCATCTGGGAGCTGGACGAGAAGACCGGTGAGTGGTACCTCCACCACTTCTACTCCCACCAGCCCGACCTCAACATCGCAAACCCCCGGGTCCGCGACGAGATCATGAAGACCATCGGGTTCTGGCTCGAGCTGGGCGTGAGCGGCTTCCGGGTCGACGCCGTGCCGTTCTTCCTCTCCGACGTGGGCCTCCAGCCCGAGGACAAGGAGGTCGGCGACCCCCACACCTACCTCAAGCAGATGCGCGCCTTCCTCGGCCGGCGTCGTGGCGACGCGATCCTGCTCGGCGAGGTGAACCTGCCCCACGACGAGCAGCAGCTCTACTTCGGGCAGAACGGCGGCGACGAGCTCAACATGCTCTTCGACTTCATCACCATGCAGAACCTCTACCTCGCCCTCGCCCGCGCGGACGCCCGCCCGCTCGTCGACGCGCTGGTACGACGCCCGCCGATCCCGCCGGACTGCCAGTGGGCGACCTTCCTGCGCAACCACGACGAGCTCACCCTCGACAAGCTCTCCGAGGAGGAGCGCGGCGAGGTCTTCGCCGCCTTCGGGCCCGACCCTGAGATGCAGGTGTTCGGCCGCGGCCTCAAGCGCCGGGTGCCGCCCATGCTCGACGGCGACCCCCGCCGGGTCCGCATGGCCTACTCGCTGCTGTTCTCCCTGCCCGGCACCCCGACGCTGTACTACGGCGAGGAGATCGGCATGGGCGAGGACCTGCGCGCCGAGGGCCGGATGGCTGTGCGCACGCCCATGCAGTGGTCGGACGACACCAATGCCGGCTTCTCCACCGCCCCGGCGCGCCGGCTGGTCGGCCGTGTCGTCGAGGGCGGCTACGGGCCCGAGCACGTCAATGCGGCCGCCCAGGTGCGCGACCCGGACTCGCTGTGGAACTTCATCCGCAACGTCATTCAGACCTACCGCTCCTGCCCGGAGCTGGGGTGGGGGTCGCTGACCGTCCTGGACCAGCCCCACCACCACGTGCTCGCCCACCAGCTCACCTGGCACACCTCCTCGATCGTGGCGGTGCACAACCTCTCCTCCGAGCCGGTCACCGTGCCGCTCAGGCCGGCCGTGCCCGGCGCCACCGCCGTGATGGACCTGCTGCAGCACGGTCACTGCGACGTGGAGGACGGCGCCGTCGAGCTGGCGCTGGAGGGGTACGGCTACCGGTGGCTGCGGGTGATGCACGACGGCGAGCGTCGCCTGCCCTGAGACCTTTCCGGCGTGCCCTGACTCCTTGCGTGCCGCGAAATTGTCGCGGCTCGCCTCCAGAAATCCGTTCGCGGCGCGGCAGAAATGCCGGTCGGGCACCGTCCGAAGAATTCCGGCGAGGAAATTCGGTTGAGCCGCCGTCCACCTCAGGGGTATCCCTGAGGTGGACTCCCTTACGCCTGAGGTCGTAGGGGCTGCCCGCAGGTTCATTCTTGTGGCGGATGTGCCGAACGGAAGCCGGCGACCATTCTTGGGTAACACGGGCCGCTCAGCGACATTGCCGCACGGCCACCAAGAGGAAGGTCGACCATGCTGCCCAGCACCACGGTGCGCCCGCCACGCGGGGTGCGCCTCGCACTCCGGGTGGGCTACCCGCTCGCTGGCGTGCTGCTCGCCCTCGGGCTCACGCTGATCCTGGAGTGGGTGGCCCACTCGACCACCTTCGACGGCGTCCTCGGCCGCGGCGGCTACGTGGGCGAGCCCGTCGCGCTCGCCATCGGGGCGGTCCTGGGTCTGGTGCTCGGCCTGGTGTGGGCGCTCTCGGTCCTCGGCGAGGCCCTGCGCGCCCACGTGAGCTCTCGCTCGGTCACGCTCGTGTGGGACGACGCGCGGGTGAGCGTGCCACGTTCGCTGGTCGAGGCCGTGGTGCTCGACGCCGACCTGGTGCTCGTCGGTGCCGGCACGGTCGAGCTCGCCCGGGTGCGCTGCGACCTGGACCGAGCCGAGCTGTACGCGGCGCTGGCCGCGCACGGCTATCCCGAACCGCTCCAGGACGACCCGAACGGGACCCAGTTCGTGCCCTGGCGCCGGACCGACACGGAGCTGCCCCGCCAGGAGCGCCGCCTGCTCGCCGCCCGCGGCGCGGCGCTGGCCGAGGGGGGCCATGGCGACGCCGAGCTGCTGCGCCGTCAGCTGGCCGCCCGCGGCGTCATGGTGCGCGACATGCACCGCCCGGGCCGGCGCAGCCGCGTCCAGGAGTGGCGAGCGGTGGCGCCCATGGTGGCTGCCCCTGGCGTGACCCCGGCCGTCGTGCCCTCGGGTGCACGGCGCGCCGGCCGCCCGGCGTCCGCCACGGACGGGCTTGACGCGGACAGCGCTCACGCGGCCGCCGTCCCCGCTCCGCGTACGCTCACCACCGCGCACGCGGCCGCCGCCGCCTGAGCCGGCGCCACGCGCCGGATCTAGCCACATATCGGCAAACATCCGGTAAAATCTTCCACGAGCGCGTCTCCTGGCGGTTTGCCAGACGTTGGGCGAGCGCGCGCCGCCTACGCCGGGAGCTGTTGCCGTGGACCTGCTCGACTCGTACCGGGCCAACGGTCCCGGGCACGACGAGATGCTCCAGGCCACCGGCCCGGCCCGCGCCGCGTGGCAACAGCTCGCCGAGCAGGCCCGGCTGGGCCAGGGCGACAGGCTCGACGCCAGCCGCGGCGAGGTCATGCGGCTCCTGCAGGACGAGGGCGTGCTCACTACGGACCCCGCGCGCTCCTGGCAGCTTGACCCGCTGCCGGTGCTGATGGACGAACAGGAGTGGCACCGGCTGGATGCGGCCCTGCGGCAGCGGGCCGAGCTGTTCGACCAGGTACTCACCGACCTCTACGGCGAGCGGAGGCTGCTCACCACCGGGCTGCTCCCGCCCGAGGTGGTGCTCGGCCACCCGGGCTTCGTGCATGCCGCCGACCGCATCCGCCTGCCCGGCCCGCACCAGCTGTTCCACTGCGCCGTCGACCTCGCCCGCAACGCCGACGGCGCGTGGACGGTGCTCGCCGACCGCACCGACGTCCCGATCGGGCTCGGCTACGTCATGGCGGACCGCCGCGTGGTGTCGGAGGTGCTCGCCGGGCTGTACCGCGAGTCCCGCACCCGCCGGGTAGGCCCGTACTACCAGGCGCTGCGTGAGTCGTTGCAGGCGGTCGCCCCGCCCGGTGCCGAGGAGAGCCCACGAGTCGCCGTGCTGACGCCCGGACCGGGTGATCCGGCGACGTTCGACCACGGCTACCTCGCCGCGATGCTCGGCCTGCCGATCGTCGACAGCGGCGACCTGGTGGTCCAGGACGGGCGGGCCTGGGTGCGCTCCCTCGGCCGGCTCGAACCGGTCGACGTGCTGCTGCGCGGTGTCGCCGCCGCGGACGTGGACCCTCTGGAGCTGCGTGGCGGCTCGGGGCGGGGGACCCCGGGCCTGGTGCACGCAGCCCGCAGCGGCGCGCTGAGCATCGTCAACACCCTGGGGGTCGGCGTTCTGGAGAGCCCGGCTCTGCTCACCTACCTGCCCCGTCTGGCCCGGGCGCTGCGCGGGGAGGACCTGGCCATCCCCTCGGCCGTGACCTACTGGTGCGGCGACCGCTCGATGTGCTCGCACGTGATCGCCAACCTGGGCCGGCTCATCATCCGCCCCACCGCGGGGTCCGAGCGGCCGCTGCTGGGCTGGGCACTGACCTTGGACGAGCGCGCCGACCTGGCCGCCCGCATCGCCGAGCGGCCCGGGGCGTGGGTGGGGCAGGAGCCCGTGGAAGCCTCCACCACCCCGACGGTGCGCGACGGCTCGCTCGTCCCGCAGCCGACGGCGCTGCGGACCTTCGCGCTCGCCCGGCCCGAGGGGTACATGGTCATGAGCGGGGCGATGGCCCATGTCGGCCCCGTCCCGCAGGTGATGGTCGACGGAGAGCCCGGCACCGCGAAGGACGTCTGGGTGCTGGCCCCCGAGCCGGTCGCCGCGCCGGGTCTGCCGGCGGGGGGCACCCTGCCCGGTCGTCCGGCGGACGCCACGGTCTCGCCCCGCGCCGGCGAGGACCTCTTCCGGCTCGGCCGCCACACGGAGCAGGCCGAGTCGACCGTCCGGCTGCTGATGGCCGTGGCCGACCGCTGGGACGACTACGCCCGCACCCAGCCAGCCGCCGCCCAGGACGCGAGGCCCGCGGGCGCCGTCGGGCCCGAGAGTGCCGCCGGGCCCACGGGCGCCGTCGGGCCCGAGGACCACCTGTCCCTGGCCCGGGGCGACGCCGCGGGACATGCCGCGCTCGACGTGCTGGTGGCGGGGCTGCACCGCCTGACCGCCCACGCCCAGCTACCCTCGCTGGTCACGGACGAGTCCCTGCCCGGCTCGGCGGCGTGGGCCGTCGCACGGACGGCCGAGGATGCGGCCGGGGTGCGGGACAACCTGCCGCGCGACCTCTGGCGGGCGATCGCGAGCCTGCAGCGCACGGTGCGCGAGGAGGCCGCCCGGCAGCGGGGCGCGGACGGCACCCAGCTGGGACTGGCACCGGCCCTGTCCCGGTTGCTGGAGAGCCTGATGGCGCTCCAGGGCGGGTACGGCGAGTCCTTGGTCCGCGATGCCGGCTGGCGGCTCCTGGAGGCGGGCCGCCGGCTCGAGCGCGCCAGCCGCGTGGTCGCCACCCTCGCGGCCACGGTGGTCGAGCGCCACGACCCGGCCACCGAGGCGCTGGTGGCGGAGTCGGTTCTGGTCGCCAACGAGTCGGTCCTCACCTATCGCCGCCGGTTCCCTGCGGGCGGCCTGGCCGGGGTGCTGGAGCTCCTGCTGCTGGACGGGTCGAACCCACGTGCCGTGCGGTTCCAGCTCGACCAGCTCCGCCACCACCTCGGTGAGCTGCCCGCCGTCGGCCGCGCGCCGGCCTCGCGCGACCAGCTGCTCGACGAGGTCTTCGACCTGCTCACGGAGCTGCGCACCGACCGTGCCGCGGCGGAACGAGGCCACGGGGCGCGGGGGCATCTCGCGCAGACCCTGGAGTCGATCGGCTGGCGGCTGGACGAGCTGGCCAAGGAGATCGCGCGCGTGCACTTCTCGCGGCCCGTGCTCGCGCACTGGCCCGACGGGACGGGACGATGAGCCGCACACCGAGCCGCCGTGGCACCGGGCACGAGCGCAGCTATCGGCTCGTGCACCGCACCAGCTACACCTACCGCGCCGCGGTGACGACCTCCTACGGCCTGGCCATGCTGCTGCCGCGGGAGTGGTCCGGGCAGCGGGTCCACCAGGCGTCGCTGACGTTCCTCCCCGGTGCGGCGGAGACCGCCGAGCACCGCGACCTGCACGGCAACCGGGTGAGCTACTTCCAGATCACCGCCGAGCACACGTCCCTCGACGTGGTGGCGTCGTCCGTGGTGACCATCACCCGGCGTCCTCTGGACCTGGCGAACACGGTCCAGGTGCCCTGGGAACGGGCGGTGGCCTCGGTCAGCGGCATGCGCGCCACCGGGCAGGGCGAGCAGGGCGAAGGCCCCACCGCGGTGCTGGCCGTCGTGGAGTCCGCGTTGCCGTCGGAGCTCGTCCTGCCGGACGAGGCGGTGCGCGAGTACGCGATGCCGTCGTTCGGGCCCACCACCGCGCTGGTGCGGGTGGTGGCCGAGCTGGCCGGGCGCATCCACCGGGACGTGCCGGAAGCCCCGATCGGCGACGGGTCGGCTGGAGCCGGCAACGGTTTGGCCGGGGACGGCGGCGGGTCGGCTACGCCCTCCCACGTCCTCGCGCGCAGATTCGGCTCGTCCGCCGACCGCGCTCACCTGCTCGTCGCGAGCCTGCGGTCGATGGGTCTGGCGGCGCGGTACGTCGCCGGGTATGTCGCCCGCGGGGTCGACGTCGGGGGTGCGGACGGCCCCCACGACCGAGCGGACGGCCCCCACGACCGAGCGGACGGCCACCACGACGGTCCGGACGCCGCCACGGGAGGCTGCGTCCGCTCGTGGGCGGCCGTGTGGTTGCCCGGTGGTGGCTGGGTGCACGTCGATCCCACGGGCGCCCGGTTCATCGACAACCGGTACATCGTCCTGGGGTGGGGCCGCGACCAGGCAGACGTCCAGCCGTTGCGCGGGGTGGTCTACGGCGGGGACGCCGGCTCGCCCGCTGAGGAGCTCGAGCTGGAGGTCGTCCCCTCCCCCGCCTCGTGACATGTCGTGGAGGAGATGACATGTCGCCGAGGCGGTCGAGGAGATGGCATGTCGCGCGCTTAGGGTCGGGGGATGCAGACCGCCGCCCCCGCCCTCGTGGTCGCCGCCGCGATCGTCGACTCCCTCGAGCGCCCCACCCGGGCCCTGTGCGCGCAGCGCTCGGCACCCGCCGAGCTCGCGGGACGGTGGGAGCTGCCCGGCGGAAAGGTGGAGCCCGGCGAGTCGCCGGAGGTTGCGCTGCACCGTGAGCTCGCCGAGGAGCTGGGCGTGGAGGTCCGGCTCGGGGCCCGGCTCCTCGGACCCGAGGCGGGCGACTGGCCGATCCTCGCCAGGCGCACCATGCGGGTGTGGCTCGCCGAGCTCACCGCCGGCACGCCGGAGCCGCTCGCCGACCACTCCGCGCTGCGCTGGGTCGACAGCGACGCGCTGGAGGACCTCGACTGGCTGGACCCTGACCGGCCGATCGCCGTCGCCCTGCGCGAGGTCACCGCTAAGAGCATGCGCGGATAGAGGCAGACGGAGGTAGTAGGCCACGCAGCGCAGGACGACCTCGTCCCGGCTGGTCCGCAGCCCACCCGACGGATGCGCCTCGATCCGGCCAGAGCCACCAACGAAATGGCCGAGGTGGTCGTTTTTCCAGCCATCTTGGCCATTTCGTTCCAGCCCGACGGCGTGTCGATGTCTGTCATCGCGCACGCTCTTGTTGAACCCTGACGCCCCCGACCGCCGTGGCCACCGAGGTCGAATTGTGCGACAGGCGCGAGGGGTGGCGTCCCCCGTGCTGCTCGGAGCTCTGGGGCTCGGGAGCTGGATCTCCTGAGCTTCTAAGAGCGGCGAGACCTGCACTTCCCGACCGACACCTGCAGTTCCACCGGCAGGTCTCGGCGCAACCGGCAGGCCTCGGCGCAACCGGCAGGCCTTTGGGTACGCCGGCCCGCGCCGCCGGACCGGCGCCGACCGGGCTGCTGGCCCGCGCCGTTGTCCGAGGTGTCTCCCGACCGGTCCACGCCACCTGAAGTGCCGCCCTTGACGTGCGCCCACTAAAGGCCAGTAGCGGCCTTCGCTTCGCGGCGCGGCCCGGTCAGAGGGTGAACCGAACCAGCCTGCGCTGCAGCTCGTCGGCGGTGCCGTGGAGCGCGGAGGCGGCGTCGTCGAGCTGGTCGACGATGCCCGTCAGCGAGCTGGCCGACGCGGCCACGGCGATGATGTTCCCGGCGATCTCCCCCGAGCCCGTGGCGGCCTCGACCACGCCGCGGGACATCTCGTTGGTGGTGGAGGTCTGCTCCTCCACCGCCGAGGCGATGGTGAGCTGGTAGGTGTTGATCTGCCCGACGATCGCGGTGATCCGTCCGATCGCCTCGACGGCGGCGGCGGTGTCCTCCTGGATGGTCCGGATCCGGTCCGCGATGTGCCCCGTGGCGCGGGACGTCTCGCGCGCGAGCTCCTTGACCTCTCCGGCCACGACGGCGAACCCCTTGCCGGCGTCGCCGGCCCGGGCGGCCTCGATGCTCGCGTTGAGCGCCAGCAGGTTGGTCTGGTCGGCGACGGCGGAGATCACCTTGACGACGTCGCCGATCTCGGCGGAGGACTCACCGAGCTTCGCCACGATCGAGTTGGTGGCCGTGGCCACCTCGGTCGCCTCAGCCGCGACCTGGGCCGCGGCGGCGGCGTTGCGCGCGATCTCCTGGATCGAGGGCCCCATCTGCTCAGCACCGGCCGCGACGGCCTGGACGTTCGCCGAGACCTGTTCGGCCGCGACGGCCACCACACCGGCCTGCGTCGAGGTCTGCGCCGAGGCGTCCGAGAGCTGCTCGCCGCCGGCGGCCAGCTCGCCGGCCGCCATGGCGACCTGGTCCGACGCGGCGGTCACCTGGGCGACCAGCGCGCGCAGGCTCGCGGTGGCGGCGTCGAGGGAGGCGCCGGCCTGCCCGATCTCGTCGGTGAGCGCGAGGCCCACCCGGCTGGTCAGGTCGCCGTTGCCGATCGCGTCCGCCACGGCGCGGATCCGACCGATGCGTCGCACGATCGAACGGGTCGCGTTCACGGCGAGTGCCGCGGCCAGGAGGGCAGCGCCCGCCCCCACGCCGAGGAGGATCACCGTCGAGCGGCTCTGGGCGGCCTGCTGCTTCGCGTGGACGTCGTCGATGCGCGCGTAGGCGGCCTCCTGCATCCGATCCGCCAGTGCACGGACGGTCGCGGCGGACCCACCTACCTTGCCCTCGTTGATCGAGGTCACGGCCTTGTTGGTGCCCTCGTCGCTGTTCTCGCCGAGCCAGCGCTCCACCTGGTCGTGCATCCCGAAGAAAGAGTCCCAGGCCGGCCCCAGGTGTTCGACGAGCTCCGCCTCGGCGTCGGTGAGCTCGGCGGTGTCGATGCCGTCGAGCCAGGCATAGACCTCCACCTTGGCGTCCGCCATGCGCTGCTGGTTCGGCGTGCCGCGGTGCAGGCCGGCCCACGGCCCGAACTCCAGGACGTCCCCTACGACGCGACCCTGCCTCGCCGTGGCGTCGGCACTCTTGTACCGCGCCGTCTCGGCAAGCACGGCCACGCCGTGCGCGGCCCGCAGCTCCTCGCCGTACTGGCGCTGCTCGATGACGGAGACGATCCCGGTGCCCGCAGCCACGAGCACCAGGACGCCGACGCTCGCGAAGGCGAGCCCGAGCCGGCGGCCCACGCTCAGCCGGGGTGCGCCCGCGCGACCGGTCGTCGCCACCGCGCCCAGGCGGCGCCGTCGGCGGGGCACCGAGGTCCGGGGGGCAGGCGCCCCGGCCGGGCGGGCCCTGCGCCACCGCAGTGCCGGACGGGTGGGGGCCTGCGGCGACGGCCGCTCGAGACGTTCCGTCGCGCTCATGTCCCACCCTTCGTCGGTCTGGTGTGCGCCCTGCTTGGCGCACGGACCGCTGGGACGTCGACATCCGCAGGACACAACCCGTGCACGTCCCGCTCATCGGCGGTTCGGGCAGGGTTGTGAGGCGCGCCGGGCGATGTGAGTGCCGGTGGGGGTGGTGCGGGCCGCGGCAGGGTGGAGCCGGTCGTCAGATCTTGCCGTCGCACGAGAAGGGGCCGTACTCGAAACGGCCACCGCAGGTGTTCCCGAATTCCTCGTACTCCGAGTCGGCCGGCGACTGCCAGAAGAGGTCGTCGCACGCCGCGCCGTCGCCCGCCGTGCACCCGTCCCAGAACGCATCCAGCGCGGGATCGCTGCCGTAGCCGTCTACTGACGGGTCGAAGGTCGGCGCGAAGTCGTCCACGCGCGCGCTCACCAGCGCGGCGACGGCGATGACGCAGGCGACGATGACCGCGACCGCACCGACGATGATCCAGGGCAGCCACGACCGCTTCTTGGTCGGCTCCCACGGGGCCGCCCCGGCGTACGTGGACGTGCTCGGGGCGTAGCCGGCGACACCCGGCGCGAAGCCGGCGGCACCCGGGGCGTAGCCGGTCTCACCCGGGGCGTGGCCGGTGGCACCCGGGGCGGGGCCGGTGGCACCCGGGATGAAAGCAGGGCCGGTCTGGTACGGGTCGGCCGCCGCAGCGTGTACCGAGCCGGCCGTGTACGGGTTCGCTGGGGCGCTGTGGCCGTAGCCGGCACCGGTCGGCGCAACGAACGGACCACCGGCGGGCGGGTACGGAATCGGTGCCACGCCGGGGGCGCCGGTGCGTCGTGCGAGCGCAGCGTCCACAGCGACGTCACCGAGCCGCGCGAGATGGCCGAGCACGTCCGACGACGTCGCCGGATTGGTGGCGACAAGCGCGCGAAGGTCGGGGCGCTGCGCGGCGATCGCGGCGAGCAGCTCCGGCGGAGTGGCGGGGTTGCTGGCGTCATAGGCCGTGAGCTGCTCGGGCGCAGGCATGTCTGCCTCCAGGTCGTGGGGATCGATGAAATCTTAGGTCAGCCCGTCCGTATCGCCCCGATCGGTACGTCCTGAGTCGCGGCTTTCACGACGATTGGCCATCGTTAGTCAGCAAGTGGCATGATCTGTCGGTGCCCAAGATCATCGGAAACTCCCTGGCGGAACACCGCGAGCGCACGCGCAGCGCGCTGTTCGCGGCGCTGTCCCACCTGATGCGCGAGCGCGGCTTCGACGCCATCTCGCTCGCCGACATCGCCGCCACGGCGGGGATCGGGCGAACGGCCGTGTACAACCACTTCCCCGACAAGGAGTCCGTGCTCCTCGCCTTCATCGAGCATGAGACCTCTGCCTACGTCCGGGCACTGGAGCGCTCGCTCGGCGAGGTGGAGGACCCGGTGGAGCAGCTGCGTGTCTATGTCCGCCAGCAGCTCCAGCTCGAGCGGTCCTATCACTTCGCCCCGGGCCCGGACCTGCGCGAGGTCGTCTCCCGCGACGCCGCGGCGCACCTGCGGGCGCACGTGGGCCTCGTCGAGGACCTGCTGCGACAGATCCTCGCACGTGCCATCGCGACCGGCGACATCCCCGAGCAGCACCTCGACGCCGTCGTGCACCTGGTCCACGCGTGCCTGAGCGGGCGCAGCGTGCCGCGCGGCGAGCCCGCGCGCGGGGAGTTCATCGCCGCGACCGAGCTGTTCGTGCTGCGGGCCGTGGGTGCCCGGACGGCGTGGTCCGTGCGTGCCGCCGAGGTGGCCTGAGCGCGTGTCCAGCCCTTCCCGCACCCAGCCGGGCCGCGCACCGGGCGCGGTCGAGGGTGCCCGCGCACCCGTCCCTGCCGCGGGGGCCCGCGCCCCTCGGCGGCGCGATCCCGCGCGCACCCGCCAGGCGATCCTCGACGCCGCGGAGGAGGAGTTCTCCGAACGCGGCTTCCTGGGCGGGCGGGTGGACGCGATCGCCGAGCGCACCAGCATCACGAAGCGGATGATCTACTACTACTTCGGGGACAAGCAGGGCCTCTACCTCGCGGCGCTCGAGCAGGTCTACCGCGAGATGCGCCAGTCCGAGCGTGCGGTCCACCTCGACGACCTCGAGCCGGTCGAGGCGCTGCGCACATTCGTGCTCAGCACGATCGACTTCCAGGAGGCGCGGCCCTCCTTCGTCCGGATGGTCAGCTTCGAGAACACCCTGGGCGCCGAGAACATCGCCGGCATCGAGTCCCTCCGCGAGCTGAACGCGGGCCTGGTGGACTCCGTCGACCGGCTGCTGCGGCGGGGACGCACGGCTGGGGTGTTCCGGGACGGCCCGGACGCACCGGACGCGCTCGAGCTGCACCAGCTCATCAGCTCGCTGGCGTTCTACCGGGTATCGAACCGGGCGACGTTCCGGGAGATCTTCGACCACGACATGCTCGACCCCGCGCACGGCGAGACATTCCGCCGCCGAGCGGTCGCGCTGGTCGTGGACCACGTCCTCGTCCCCGGTACGGGCCGCCGGTCCTGAGGTCGGCGGGGTCGCCTCACCGTCCGACGGCGCCGGTCACCAGTTCTGCCCGTCGCCGGCGCCGCCTCCCGAGCGCTGCTCCTCGGCCTGCCGGTCCTGCTCCGCGCGGCGGTTACGTTCCTCGAGCTCCTGCTGGCGCGGGTCGGCGGGCGGTTCCTGGGCGCCACCCTGCGCGTCCGGAGCGTCCTGCTGCTCCTGCCCCGGCTGCGATTCCCCCGTCTGGGGCTGCTGCTCGGTCTCCTCGGCCTTGGCGCGCTGGCGCTGCTCGGTGCGGTCCGGACCCTCGGCCTGCTGGTCCGGTTCCGGCGGCGGCTGGTCGGCGGCGGACTCGCCGTCGGAGGTGCACGGGCCGATCGTGTCCATCGCCTCGCGGTAGTACGACCCCGCCATCACGGGGTCGTCGGCGGCGCGCGCGGCGTCGCCCATGGACTCCAGCGTCAGCGAGAGGTTGTTCCGGACGCGGCACTCCGGGGTGCCCGGGTCGGGCCGGCCGTCCGCGTCCGTGGTGCCCGCCGGGACGAGCCGGTGCGCCTCACGCAGGTCCTCCAGCGCCGCGAAGTGCTCGCCGCCGCGCTCGTGCGCCGTCCCGGAGTTGAACCACGCCTTCCACGGCTCGACGACCACCGCCGTGAAGGGCTGCTGGTGGGCGTAACGGGTGGCGGCCTCCCGCGGAGCACCGGCGTCGTAGGCGCTGCGGGCGTGGGCATTGCCCAGGGCCACGCCCAGCAGCACGGCGCCGGCAAGGAGCGCGAGGAGGACGGCGGGCGCGGACCATGCCAGCAGCCGTCGCCGTCGGCGCAGGTGCTCGGTCATGCCGGGATCCCACTGAGCCGACGCCACCGGGCGGCCTGGGCGAACGCCTCGGCCGCCACGAGCACGGCCAGCACGGCCGCCGCCGGCCACAGCACGTCGCGGTAGGTGCTCACGTCCCGGCGCCCGTCGGCGGCGAGCTCCTCGACGTCGATGCCGGCCACCAGATCCGCCACCGGCGTGGGGGCGATGCGGTGCGCGTACGGCACGCCCAGCGCGGCCGCCAGGCGGCGCAGGTTGGTCTCGTCGATCCGGGAGACGGCCGGCGGGGATCCGGGACTCGCCTCGTCGAGGATCCAGGGGGCGGCGGTGCCGGGCCCGGTGGACTCGGTGCCGTCGTAGGTACGCATGCGCCCGCCTGCGGTCGTGCCGTAGCCGAGCACGGCGCCGCCGTCAATGAGCCCGGCGAGCTCGGCGAACCCCGCGGTTCCGCCGGAGGGGTCGTCCGCGCCCGAGGTGTCCTCGCCGTCGGCGAGGACGAACACGAGCCGGACGTTGCCCGGGTTGCGTGTGGCGGCTCCCGCGAGCGCCTCGGCCAGCGCTTCCCGCGGGCGGTCGACGGCGGAGCCGGCCGAGAACCGGGTGATCTCCTGCCGCAGGGTCTCGGCCCAGGTGCGCACGGCGCGGGCGTCGGTGGTCAGCGGCAGCTGGCGGGAGGCCTGGGAGTCGAACCCGATGACGGAGTACCGGGCGCCCGGGAGGGCCTCGACCAGCGCGACGAGGTCGTGGCGCACCCCGGCGAGCCGGGGCTGGGCGCCGTCGTAGTCCTCGGCGGCCATGGAGCCGGTCCGGTCCACCACGAAGAAGACCTCCGCGTTGGTCTCCACCTGGGTGGTCTCGGCGGGGACGGCGGGGGCCAGGCCGATGACGAGGGTCGCGAGGACCATCGCCGCGCGGCGCAGCCAGCCCCCACCGCGGCCCTCGCTGCGCCGGGCACGCCACCAGCCCGCGACGCACAGGGCGAGCAACGGGCCGAGCACGAGGAGCAGCGCCCAGGCGGGCCACACCATGCGCAGGATCATGCGCGCAGCCTCCACATCGCCACGAGCAGGACAGCGAGCGCACCCACGAGCCAGCCGTACCAGCGGTCCGGCCGGTCGGTGACGACCACCTCGGGGGTGGCACCGAGGTCGACCGCCTGGTGCGCGTCGATGTCGGCGATGATGCCGTCGACGGCGCCCGGGTCGCCCGCCTCGAAGAACAGGCCGCCGGCGCTGGTGACCACCTGCTCCATCTCCGCCCGGGCCGCGTCGGAGCCGGCGTCGGTGAGCGAGGCGTACAGCCCGTGCACCGCGATCCCCAGCTCGGCGGCCAGCTGCCCAGCCTCGGGCAGGGTGTAGACCGACGGGCCCAGGACCAGGTTGTCGGTGGCCAGGATGATCGACCGGGCGCGTTGGGTATCGGCCTCGTCGAAGGCGAGCGCGCACGTGGCCAGACCGTCACCGACCAGGGAGGAGGCGTCGTCGTCGAGGGAGACGGTGCCGGCGAGGAACCCTTCCAGCCGGGCGAGCGCCTCGGCGTCGAACAGCCAGGTGTCGAGGTCGACGTCGAGGGCGCGGGCGGCGGCGTCTAGCTCGTCGGTGACCAAGGCGTAGTCGTCGGTGAGCGGGAAGACGGTGCGCGAGGTGTTGTTCCAGATGCTCAGGGCGATGCGCTCGCCCTCGAACGAGCCAACCAGCTCGGCGAAGGTGGCCACGATCTCGCTGTCCAGCTCGATCATCGACCCCGAGACGTCCAGGCAGAGCACGATGTCGCGGGTGGCCAGCACCTCGGCGCGCACGTCGCGGTCCACCGGCCGGGCGGTGAGCGCGGACGTCGCGACCGCCACCAGGGCGAGCGCCGCCGCGGCCAGGGCGAGCCCGCCGCGCAGCACCCGGAGCCGACGGCGGTACCCGGCCAGCGACGTCAGGTAGGCGGAGTTGGCCACCCACGTGGCGCGGGAGCGGCGGGCCGGGCGGCGCCACAGCCAGCCCGCCAGCGCGGCGACGGCGACCGCGGCGAGCACGAGCGGCACCACCCAGGCAGTCACCACGTCCCGATCACCTCCTTGGCCCGGGTGGTGGAGGTGGTCGCCTCGGCGTCGGAGTCGGGGGCGAAGCTGGGCTCCTCCCAGCGTGCGAGGAGGTGGCCCACGCGCCGGGTGGGATCGTGCCCGGCCACGTCGGCGCGGGTCCACGAGCGCACGTCCGTGCCAAGGCGCTCGGAGGCGAACTCGCGCATGGTGCGCCCGAGCTCGAGGTGGAGGCCGCGCAGGTCGAGGGCGCCGTCACGGTAGGCGGCGTGCAGGCTGTCCACCTGGGCGGTGTAGCGCGCCCGCAGCCCGGGTCCGGCGTGCTCCGGCTGGCGAGCGGGCCGCCGTCGGGGATCGGTGGACCGGTGCACCCATGCCAGCCAGCCGCCGACCGCTGCCAGCAGGAGCAGCCCGAGGACGGGCACCCACCAGCTGTACGCCTCGGGCGGCAGGAGGTCAGCGGCGGGCATGATGCTGCCTGCCCAGGTCAGCGGCGGGCATGACGCTGCCTGCCGAGCAGGTCGACCAGGCCGTCGACGACGTCGTCCTCACTGGTGACCACCGCGTGGCCGATGCCCAGGCGCCGCAGCCGGGCGGCCACCGCGGCTTGCCGCTCCTTCGTCGCCGCGAGCGCCTCGGCGTGCAGGGCGGGGTCGTCACGCAGGTACGCGGGCAGCGGCGCGGCGCCGTCGACGTCGGCGGTCGCGCCGATCCCGCGCATGGTGGGCAGCGCGTCGGCGACGGCAATGACCATCACCTCGTGGCGTGCGCGGAGCCGGCGCAGGGCGTCCTCGTCGGCCGCCTCCGGCCGGGCCTCGTCGGTCAGGACGACCACCAGGGAGCGCCGGGTCAGGGTGAGCACCCGCTCGAGCACGCGGCCCAGGTCCGACGGCGGCGCGTCGAGGGTGAGCGCACCCTCGACCAGGCGCAGCAGGGTCTCCAGGTGAGCCGTGCCGCCGCGGCCGGGCATCTGGACCATCCGGCCGGCGTCCCCGGCCACCAGGGCGACGAGGTCGCCGCGCGCCCGGGCCAGGTAGGCGACGACGTCCGCCGCGAAGAGCGCGACGGCGGCCTTGGGCTCGCCCGAGCGGGCGGTGGTGGCCATGCTGCGGCCGGTGTCCACGGCCAGCACCATCGCCAGGTTCGACTCGCGGACGAACCGGCGGATGATCGGGTGGCCGGCGCGGGCGGAGGACTTCCAGTCGATGTCCTTGACGTCGTCGCCGGGGCGGTACTCGACCTGGTCGTCGAAGTCCTGGCCGTGCCCGGTAAAGATGGATCGGTGCCGGCCCTCGAGCAGGCCGGCCGCACGGCGCACGGTGGGCAGGTCCAGACGGGCCCGGACGTTGGCGAGGCGGGAGGCGGAGTCCACGGCGTCGTCGTCTCGCGAGAGGATCAGGGCGCCGGGACGGCCTGGAAGACGGCGTCGACGATGGCCTCGGGCGCCACGTTGCCGGCCAGGGCGTCGTAGGTGCGCACGATCCGGTGGCGCAGCACCGGGTGACGCACCCGCTTGACGTCGTCGGGCACCACGTACGTGCGGCCTTCCTGCAAGGCGACCGCCTGCGCCACCCGCATCAGGGCGATCCCGCCGCGGGGCGAGGCACCCACGCGCACGTGCCGGTGCAGGTCCGGCACGGGCCGGGGCCCGCCGCCGCGGGTGGTGTTGACCAGGGCGACGATGTACTGCTTGACGGAGAGGTCGACGTAGACGCGGGCGGCGAGGTCCTGGAGGAACAAGACGTCCTCAAGGGTGATCGGCTCCTCCTCGAGCGGGGCGTCGAACGCCCCGGACGCGGTCATCTCGAGGATGTCGACCTCCTCGTGCGGGGTCGGGTAGGTGAGGACCTCCTTCAGGAGGAACCGGTCCATCTGGGCCTCGGGCAGCACGTAGGTGCCCTCCTCCTCGATGGGGTTCTGGGTCGCCAGCACCATGAAGGGGCGAGGCAGCGGGTAGATCTGCCCGCCGATGGAGGTCTGCTGCTCCTGCATCGCCTCGAGCATGGCGGACTGGGTCTTGGCGGAGGAGCGGTTGATCTCGTCCAGGAGCACGAGGTTGGCGTGCACCGGACCGAGCTGGGTGGTGAACTCCCCGGTGGCGTAGTTGAAGATCTGCGTGCCCACGATGTCGTTGGGCATGAGGTCCGGGGTGCACTGGATGCGGTGGAACGTGCCCGAGACGGCGCTGGCGAGGGTGTGCGCCGCGGTGGTCTTGGCCAGGCCGGGCACCGACTCCAGGAGCACGTGGCCGCCGGCCACGAGGGTGGAGATCAGGGCGGTGCGCAGCGCGTCCTGGCCGACGACCCGCCGGCGGAAGATGGTGCTGACGCGGCGCAGAAGCTCGGCGGCACGCTCAGCGTCGGCCTCGGAGATGGGTCGGTGGTGCGTGCGGGTCCGGTCGGTCGGGGCGCCGTCGCCCGGGGCGGTGGGACGGCCGGGGGTGGTGGAGCGTGCTCCGCCGGCGATGGGGGCGCCGGTGGCTGCGCTGGTGGCGGGGGCGCCCCCGAACCCGCGCGGCGCGGCCCAGCCCTGCGCTCGCCCGTGGCGTGGTGCGCCATCCGATTCGCTCATCGCTCCCCCGGTCGGCCGTGCCCTGCGGCGACACTATGCCAACGCGGCGGCGTGTGTCGGGCGGTGTGGCGTGCTGAGGTCGCGGACGGCACGTGCGTTCGGCGGCGTAACCGCACCTGGCGCTCATCCATACCGGGGACGTCAGGCGGCGATACGGGTGGGTGCAGGTCCTTACCCGGCCGCGTGCCGAGGTGTCAGTCGGTCAGGCCCGCGAGCACCGCTGCCGTGCCGGACAAACCCAGCCGGGTCGCACCCGCGGCGATCATCTCGAGGGCAGCCTCGGTGGTGCGGATCCCGCCGGAGGCCTTCACACCGAGACGCCCGCCTACCGTGGCGGCCATGAGCTCGACGGCGTGCACGGTCGCCCCGCCGGCCGGGTGGAACCCGGTCGAGGTCTTGACGAAGTCGGCGCCCGCGGCCTCGGCGGCCCGGCAGACGGCGACGATCTGCTCGTCGGTCAGCGCGGCGGACTCGATGATGACCTTCAGCACGACCGGCGCGGGAGCGGCCACGCGCACGGCGGCAATCTCGGCCTCGATCTTGTCGTACCGACCGGTGGTGGCCAGGGCGAGGTTGATGACCATGTCGATCTCGTCGGCGCCGTTCCCGACGGCGCTGGCGGCCTCGACCGCCTTCACCTCGGGGTGGTGCGCACCGGAGGGGAAGCCGCAGACGGTGGCGACCTTGACCGCGCCGGTGCCGGTCAGCGGCAGCATGCTCGGCGAGACGCACACCGAGTACGCGCCCAGCTGCCGGGCCTCGGCCACCAGGGCGGCGACGTCGGCCGCGGTGGCCTCGGGCTTGAGCAGGGTGTGGTCGACCATGCTGGCGACGGTCGAGACGGCGGCGCTGGTGGCCAGGGAGTCGTGCGTGCTCATGTGAACCTCCAGATCCGGGTTCCGGATCTCCTCGTGCTTCGATCCCACCCGCGCGCGGATGCACCCGGGGGCCTGATCGGTGACGGGCGCGGTGTCCGTGCCGACGACGCCAGGGTGCCTCGGCCGGGCCGGACCGGCGGGGCGAGTGCCCCCGGCCGGTGTTGCTCCGTACCTCCATGGTAGGGAGGCCGGGCCGCACGTGGGTGGGTCGATGGCCCCCGGGAGGTATGGCGTTGGACACGGGCGCCCGGTCCGGGGCGCGGCACCGGCACGCTTACCCTGGTCGGGTGGCTGAGGTGTTGACCGACACCGCCCCGGGCAGGGCGACGTCGCGCGCGTGGTGGTACGCCCTGGGGGCGCTGCCGCTCGCGCTCCTTGTGATGGCCGCGGGCCTGGTGCTCACCGGTGCGGTGGAGCCACCGGCCCTGTTCGACCCCGGCCCGCTGGTGCGGTGGGGGCTGCCGACGGTCACGCTGCTCACGCACGCCGCGGCCGCCGTCACGATCGGCGCCTTCGCGATGTGCGCCGTCGTCCTGCCGCGCCGGCGGTCGTCCGAGGGTGCCGTGGCCACGGCCGGCGCCCGCCCGCCACGCCGGCACGACGTCGACGGCGCGGCCTGGCAGCTGTTGGCCCGGGTGGGCGCCGTCTCCGCCGTCGTGTGGGCGCTGGCTCAGCTCGCCCATCTCGTCCTCACGCACGCCTCCATCGTCGGCACCGGGCTCGGTGGACCGGGCTACGGCGCCCAGCTCGCGCAGTTCGTGACCGATATCGAGCTGGGTCGCAACCTCGCCTGGGCCACGTTCCTCACGGCGTTGGTGTCGGTGCTCGCCGTCGCCGTCGGGGGGTACACCTCCGCCGCGTGGGCGGCGGTCGCCGCGTTGGTGGCCCTGTTCCCGGTCGCACTGACCGGTCACGCCGCGGGCGCGGCCAGCCACGAGCTCGCCGTCTCGTCCTGGTGGCTGCACCTCATCGGCGTCACGCTGTGGGTCGGTGGCCTCACCGTGCTCTGCCTGGGGGCGGCGCGCCTCGGGCGGGACCTGCCCGACGCCGTCGCGCGCTACTCACACCTCGCGCTGTGGGCGTTCGCCATCACCGCGCTCGCCGGGATCGCGAACGCCTGGATCCGGCTCTCCTCGCCCGCCGACCTCCTCACCCACCCCTACGGCCAGCTCCTCCAGGTCAAGGTCCTGCTGACCGCCGCCCTCGGCCTGGCCGGCTGGCTGCATCGCACCATGACGATCCCGCAGATCCGCGCCGCTGGCGGCTCGGGCAGGGCGTTCTGGCGGCTGGCCGGCGTCGAGGTCCTGGTCATGGGCGCCGTCGTGGGGGTCGGCGTCGCGCTGGGCTCCTCCGCGCCGCCGGTGCCGCAGGACCCGGTGCTCGACGCCAGCCCCACCTACCTCATCACCGGCAACCCGGTCCCGCCGTTCCCCACGGCGCTGACCTATCTGACCCAGTGGCGCCTGGACCCGCTCACCACGCTGGCGGCCGCCGCCGGGCTGGTGGTCTACCTGGGCTGGGTGGTCCGGCTGCGCAGGCGCGGCGACTCGTGGTTCGCGGGGCGCACCGCCGCCTGGCTGGCCGGGCTCCTGCTGTTCTTCTGGGTGACCAACGGCGGTCCCGCCGTCTACGGCAAGATCCTGTTCAGCGCCCACATGATCCAGCACATGCTGCTGGTCATGATGGTGCCGATCTTCCTGGTGCTCGGTGCCCCGGTCACCCTGGCCGTCCGGGCGCTGCCCCACCGGCGGGACGGCTCGCGCGGCCCGCGGGAGTGGTTGCTGGCGCTGGTGCACTCACGCGTCGCCGCGTTCTTCTCCCACCCGATCGTGGCGGCGGTGAACTTCGCCGGCTCGCTGGTGGTCTTCTACTACTCCCCGCTCTTCGAGGGGGCGCTGGACACCCACCTCGGGCACGTGCTGATGGTGGTGCACTTCAGCCTGGCGGGGTACCTCTTCGCCAACGTCCTCATCGGCATCGACCCGGGCCCGACCCGCCCCGCCTACCCGATCCGGCTCATCCTCCTGTTCGCCACCATGGCGTTCCACGCGTTCTTCGGGCTGTCGATCATCTCCCTGACGGAGCTCCTCGCCGCGGACTACTTCGGCTGGCTCGGCCTGCCCTGGGGCGTCGACGCCCTCGCCGACCAGGAGAAGGGCGGCGCGATCACCTGGGGCATCGGCGAGCTGCCCACCCTTGCGCTGGCCATCGCCGTCGCCTTCTCCTGGTCCAAGGCGGACGACCGGGCCGCGCGGCGGTCGGACCGGCAGGCGGACCGGGACGAGGACGCCGAGCTGCGTGCCTACAACGAGATGCTGGCCGCGCGGGCGGCAGAGTCCGCCGGCCAGCAGGCGGCCGGGTTGGTCCCGCCCGAGGGTCCCGTGGAGCCGCGCGCCGGGCAGTGAGTGCCCGACGGCGCCGCTCACCATTGCCAGATGAAGCCCACGATCTCGCCCACGAGTCCGTGCAGGAAGCGGTGCACGTTCCCATCGGGGGTCAGGGTGATCTCTTCGGTCCTGCTGGGCGCGTCCGCCCAGATCGTCTCCCACCGGCCCCACCACACGCGGGCGGGCAGCCGGGTGAGGTCGAACTGCACGTTGAGCTCGAGGCTCCCGATCGGGCGGCGGGTGCCGCGGCGAAAGCTCGGCGGGGGCACCTCGGCATAGCTGAACACGGTCCGGTACTCCAGCGAGGCGGTCTCGCCGGGTTGCAGCGGGGTCGTCAGCGTCAGCTCCACGCCGTACAGCCCGGACATGGCAGAGCGTCGCACCGGGCCGGCCCGCCCTCCGCGGAGCACCTCGACGGCGGCCGCGTGCGTGTCGAACTGGTAGACGTAGCGGTCCATCGGCTCCAGGGCGCGGATGACCTGGAGCGTCCGGTGCTCGGCCGGCAGTCCGTCGGGACCGATCCGGTGGAACTCATGGGCCACGAGCGTCTCGTAGCCCGCCGGTGCGGCGACGAGCACGCTGTCCCCTTCAGCGGGCGTGCGCACGACCGACAGGTCGGTGGGCTCGGCGTGCATGAACAAGGCCCAGAGGCGGTGTGCGTCCGGGGGTGACATGTCGAACGCCTCGATGAACAGGCGGAGGGTGGCGGGGGCGATGAACTGGGCGTTCAGTGCGCGGCCCACGCGGTCCTTCAGGCGGCGCGGCAGGTCTGTCTCGGTCTCGGCGACCTCACCGGTCTCCCACAGGTGGTCGGCGAGGACCTGGGCTATCGCGCCCTGGTGGACGGCCTGGCGACTGCTGCGCCGGACGTACGCCTGCCAGCGTGTCCGGTACGCGGGGACCTCGGCCAGCAGCACGCGGAGCTCCCGGCAAGCCGGGACCGAGGGGTCCGGTCGCGGCTCTGCTGGCATGCACCTCAGTCTGTCGGACGCCGGCCGTGCCGCATGTGGATTGCGCTGCGGGATCCGCTTGCCGACGCGACACTTGCGCGACACAGTCTCGATGGAATGCCCGAACAAGAACAGGTTCAGGGGCCGTGCACGGGGCGAGGGAGGGCGCGCATGTCACTCACCCCGTCCACGCGGACGCGAGTGGAAGCACCGTCCCGGCGTGCCACGGTGGCGGTCATCGACGACCACCCGGTCGTGGCGCTCGGGGTGGCCCAGTGCCTCGCCGCTGCCGACTCCGTCGAGGTGGTCGGCGGGTTCCCCAGCATCGCCGCGATGCTCCGTGCGCGCGGCACCGAGCACCCCGCCGACCTCGTGCTCCTCGAGCTGCAGGCGGCGGACTCCGCCTCCGACCGCCTCATCAGCCGGCTCACCGCAGCCGGGGTGAAGGTGGTGGTCTTCACGCAGGTCTCGAGCCCGTACGCGCTCGAGCTCGCCCTCACGGCGGGTGCGGTCGCCGTCGTGCACAAGAGCGTGCCGCCCGAGCGGCTCGCCGAGGTCGTTGCCGCCGCGGCGCGTGGGGGGCGTCCCGGGCTCGTCCAGGTCAGCGGCGACGGCCGCCGCCACCCGCTGTCGATCCTCTCCCCCCGCGAGCGCGAGACGCTGGCGCTGTACGCGAGCGGGGAGAAGTCCGAGCGGGTCGCGCAGCGTCTGGGGATCTCGCGGGAGACGGTCAACGACTACATCAGCCGGATCCGCGCGAAGTACCGCATGGCCGGGCGGGTCGCCGACACGAAGGTCGACCTGTACAAGCGCGCCGTGGAGGACGGGATCCTCCCGCCGCCCGGGGTGCTGCCGACCTGAGGGCCGGGTGGGATGGGTGCCCACAGCCAGTGTCACGCCGGTGGGGTCACCCGGGGAGGACCACGTCCTCCCCGGTGAGTGTGAGCCGCACGCCGTCGTCCTGGGGACGGGCCGCGGCGAGAGTCAGGCCCAGCGGCAGGTCGGGCAGCGCCACGTCGAAGGTGAGCAGGGCGTCTCCGAGGAGAGGCGCGAGGGACGCGGCGTCGACCTGCGTGCCGCCGAGCGTCAGGCTGACGGTGCGTAGCTGCAGGCCGCCGCTGTCGGTCACCTCGGGCTCGGTGAGCACCTCGAGGTTCTGGCCGAGGAGCTCGGTGGCAAGGCGCAGGCCGTCGGTGCCGGTGTCGACGGCGAGGTCGAGGCCGCGCGCGTCGAGGAGCTCCTGCAGCGCGGGCTGGGGCAGGGTGCCGGTGAGCTCGAGCTCGGCCGCCGTGGGCGGCTGGGTCAGTCCGACGTCGTGGGCCCGGACCTCCACATCGGCCAGCTGGACGCCGCCAGAGGCCGCCGAGGGCGCGGTGACCCGGACATCGTCGACCTCGCGGGCCAGGACCTGGGTCAGGAACGGGAAGCCGGAGATGCGCACGTCCGGGTCGCCCTCGACATCGACGTAGTCACTGAGCCGGCTGGCGACCTCCCGCTCGGCCAGCGCCAGGGCCACCCGGTCGAGCACGACGACGGCGCTGGCGACCAGGGCGAGGGTGAGGAGGACTCCCACGAGACGACGCACTGCCCCACCGTAGGTCCGACCGGCGGGCGCACGGCGGCGTCCGCCGGTGTGTGGACCCGCGAACGGCCGGCTGACCGGCCCCCCCGGGGCAGGCCACGCCGGCGCGGCGTCACCGGCGGCGCTGTGTACTGTCGAGGTCGAGGGACGGCGCGGAGGAGGGGGCGCGATCATGCCCGGCGAGGACCTGGAGCGGCTGGCCGCCGACCCGACGACCCCGCTGACCACCCTGCACCAGCTGGCTCGGGACCACCCGCGGGCGCGCCCGGCGATCGCCGCGAACCCGTCGACGTACCCGGCGCTCCTGGAGTGGCTCGCGATGCTCGGCGTCCCGGAGGTGGATGCGGCACTGGCAGCGCGGGTGGCCACCTCCGTCCTGACCGCGCACCCGGCCCCCGCGCCGGGTCTGCCACCGTCGTACCCACCACCGCGGCACGCGACCGCTTCCCGGGCCCCCGAGACCGCGCCCGCACTCGCCGACCGTGCCGAGCCACCCACGGTGGCCTTGCCGGCCGCCGGTGGCGCCGCCCCGGTGCTGCCCCCGGTCTTCCCACCCGCGGCGCCTGCACCTCAGCCTCGCGTGCGCTTGTCGCCCGAGCCTGCCCAGAGCGCGACGGCGCACGTGACCGGCGTCCCGGCCACGCCCGTGCAGGGCGTCGCGATGAACGTTCCCACCAGATCCGGCGCGGGGGTGGACGCGGGCACGGGCGGTATCGGCGCCGGTCCCGCCGACGAGCGCCCCGCCGCCCGGGGCACCGCTGACGAGGGCCCGAGCGCGAGCGCGCACCTGCCCCGGTGGCTGCTGCCAGCCGGGATCGCCGTCGTCGCGTTCGTCCTCCTCGCCTGGGCCTTCGGGCCCCCCACCGGAGCGAGCAGCACCGCCCCACCGAACGCGTCCTCCGGGACGTCCGCCCCGCCGGGCGACCCCGCCGCCGCCAGCGCGGCGCTCGCCGCCCTGCCGGGCACCACGTCCTGCGGTGACGTGACCGCGGACGCCCAGGTGTTCGCCAACTTCGGCACAGTGGCGTCAATCGGAGACGCGTGGCAAGACCCCGCTTCCGCGGACGTCGTCATCAACGCACTGGTGGGTCTCCAGGACGCGTGCGACCCGGCATACGCCTTGGCGGTCAACAACGCCTTGATCGACGGCGACGCGACGCCCGCCGCGGTGCGCGCCACGCTGACCACGGCCGGCGACTGGCTCGCACCCGCGCGACCCGCCCCAGCTGACGCCCAGCAGCGCAACGCCTTCGTGAGCCCCACCGGCAACATCGCCTGCGGGCTCGGCGAGGGCACCGCCACCTGCACGATCACCGAGCGAGCCTTCGCGGACCCGCAGACCTGCGGCCCCGGCCCGGTCACCCTTGTGGTCGGAGTGGGCGGCGACGCGCGCCCGGACTGCGCAGCACCTGCCGCCGCGGGCGGGGACGGGCTCGCCTACGACCAGTCGGTCACCGCCGGCCACTTCGCCTGCCTGAGCAAGCTGGACGGAGTGACCTGCTGGAGCACACTCACCGGCCACGGATTCACCGTCGCCCGGGCCGGGTTCAGCACGTTCTAACGCTCCTCCGCCCACCGGCCCACGCCGTCGGCGATGGCCGCCGCGTAGCGCTGCCGTCCCTCCTCGGTCTCGAGAACCGCAGCCTCGGCGGCGTTGTGCATCTGGGCCAGCTCGAGCATGACGACGGGCCGCTCGGCCCAGTTCAGCGTGCCAAGGTCCGGCCGCTGGCTGAGCGCACCGGCGTAGGACGACGACGGCGTGAAGCCGGCCGCGCCGAGCGCCTTCAGCATCGCCAGGGCCAGCGCACGTGACGGCTCGCCCTGCGCCTCGTTCAGCGGCGGCTCCGACACGATCGCGAAGTACCCGCGCACCTGGGGATCCTCGGAACCGTCGGCGTGCAGCGAGACCAGGAGGTCGCCGTCGTGCTCCTGGGCGGAGCGGCCACGTTCGTCCACGCACGGTCCGACGCCGGCATCGTCCTCCCGGGTCAGGGTCACGGTGGCCCCGGCCACCTCCAGCAGCGCGCGGGTGCGCACGGCGACGTCCCAGGTGAACGCGTGCTCGGGGTAGCCGGACAGGGTCGCCGTCCCCACGGTGTTGCAGGCCTTGGTCCCGCCCCTGCCGTCGTCGGTCGGTGCGTTCACCTCCGCCGTCGCCGCAGCGTTCCGGCCGTTGTGGCCAGGGTCGAGCACCACGTGCAGGCCGGCGAGGGGGTCGGGCCTCGGGGTGGCGGACGTCGTGGGTGACGGGCTCGGCGGAGCGGGTGCCGGCTCCTGGGGCAGCGGGCGCGCCCCGAGATAGAGGCCGAGGGCGACCGCGGCGACCACCACGACCGTCACGAGGAGCAGCACCGCGCGCCCCAGACGTCCTCGGCGCGGCGACGGGCCGGGGTCGGGTGGCGGTGGCACATCAGTCATCCTCGCACCCGGTCACGCCGGGTCGGTCCCGGCGCTCGACCGCGCAGGGCCAGGCCCTGACGGCCTGCGCCGCACGGCGGTGCCTGGCTAGACTCACGGGCGGCGCCCCGCGCGCCGGACCTCCTTCACTACCGGCCTGCACCCGGCGGCGATCGTGGAGGCGAAGGTGGCCATTTGTCATCGCGGGAGCGACGGAGCTGGTGATCCGGAACATGGGTGGCTGTCGTGCCCGAGGTGCAGGCGACGGCGGGACCTGGCCACCGAGAAGGATGACCATGACCGAGCAGAAGAAGCTCAAGGCTCACGTGCGCGACCGGATGGCGCGGACCGGGGAGTCGTACACGACCGCCCACCGGAACGTGGCCCACATCTCGGGTGTGGTTCCCGGTTACCCCGGGTTCGGCTCGTTCGAGCACCGGCCGTCGACGCTCGCCCGACGACTCCTCGCGCAGGTCGGTGTGGACGTCGACGAGCCGATGGCGTGCGGTCTCGGCGGCGGCGTCGGGTTCTTGTACTCGATCTTCGAGTACAAGGCCGCCGACCACCCCCTCCTCACGATCGTCGCGCAGCACCACCCGATGCCGTGGCTCGAGGCGGTGACGACCCACCTCGGCATCGTCCACGACGTCCAGCACTCATCCGGGGCGAAGGTGGCGCTGCGAAAGCTGGACGACGCGCTCACCCACGGTCGGGCGGCCCAGCTGCAGGTGGCGAGGGACCACCTGCCCTGGCACACCGGGGTCGACCCGATGGAAGCCGCTGAGCCGTATGCCGTCGTGGTCGCCGGGGTCGACGGCGGCGACTACCTCGTCGACGACGTGCCCGGCGGCCCGTGGCGTATCGGCGCGGAGGACCTCGGCGCCGCGTGGGCCGCGCACCGCAAGGGCCGGTTCGAGATCACGACGCTCGCGCCGCCCACCGGCCGGGTCGATGTCCCGCAGGCGGTGCGCGGGGCACTGACACTGACGGCGGACCACCTCACCGGGCCGGTCCTCGGCCACGCCTTCGACGTCAACTTCGGGCTCAGCGGGATGGCGAAGCTCTCGGCGGAGCTACGAGAGCCGCGCAGGAAGTCGGGCTGGCGGGCGCGGTTCGGTGAGCCCGCGGCATTTGGCTACGCGATGAGCCGACTCGCCGAATGCCTCACGACGGCGTACACCGCGCCTGCCGGGACGCGGCCGCTGTACGCCCGGTTCCTTGCTGAGGCGGCGGCACTGCTCGAGGACCAGCGGCTGAAGGAGGCTGCTGCCGCATTTGCCGCGTCGGGCGACCGGTGGCAGGCCGTCGTCGACCTGGCCGGCGCGGCGGCGGGAGCCGAAGCCGGCGCGGCGGCTCTGGCCGCCACGTTCGACGCAATCGCCGACCACGTCGACGCGGCCGCCGCTCACGAGAGCGAAGGTGTCAGCGCGATTCGAGCTGCCCTCACCTGAGATCGCGCCGGGTGCACAGATGCCCCGGAGCAGGTAGGAGGTCTGCTCCGGGGCATCGACGCGGTCCCTCAGGTGGTCACTGAGGCGGCCGCACGACCTCTCAGCGGGCGCCGGGGGTGGGCCAGCAGTAGGCGCACAGCATCGACACGCGACCGGTGTCGGCCTTGTCGAAGCTGGCGGCCGAGGACGGCGCGGCGATGCCGGCCACGAGACCGACGGCGATGAGGATGCTGGCTCCGAGCTTCTTCATGAAAATCACACTCCTGTAGATGTCGAGGCCGGTGCGCCTCTCGACTCTGATGATCGGGCTTTCGGACCGGCGCAACACGATCCGTGGGGTGGTCAATCCATGCCATGGCAGGAAGTTGCCTCGGGGCGACACGCGTCCAACCGCAGGCCAGACGCTTTTCCGCCTGGAGCGTGTCTCGTCATACGATCTGGGGAAACTGACCTCGGGAGTGCCATGTTCGACGCGCTGGGACTGGGTGGCGACGCCATCGCGGTTTACCGCGCCCTGATCAATACTCCCGCGGCAACCCATACACAGCTCGCGGAACGGATCGGGATTCCGCACGAAGAACTTCACAACGTGCTCGACGTGCTTGAGGGCAAGGGACTGCTTAGACGTTCTCATGACGACCCTGCCGGCGTTCGGATCGAGTCCCCGCAGGTCGCCTTCGAACGGATCCTCAGCGAGGAGGAGATCAAGCTTCACCGCGCGCAGGAGCAGCTCAGCAGCGTACGAACCGGCGCGGCGCAGCTGGTAGACGAATACCTGCGATCGGTGAACCGGCGCCGCGGTGAGGTGGAGCACCTGACCGGTACCGACGAGATCGTCGCCCGCCTGCTCGAGCTGGGGCAGAACATCACCAAGTCGTTGGACTCGATCGTCACGAATACCCCGACACAGCACCAGCTCGATCAGGCAAAGAGCGATGAGGCACGGGACCTCGCTCGTGGCGTGGCCATTCGAACCATTTACCCCGCATCCGCTCGGCATGACAACGCCGTCGTCGAGTACGCGGCCTGGCTGCGCGATCACGGCGGCGCCACTCGCGCCGTGGTTGAGGTGCCTAACCGCATACTCATCTATGACCGCGAAGTAGCCGTCCTCATGTTCGACCCTGAGGACTACACACGTGGTGCGGTCATCATCAACACGCCCGGCATGATGGCCGCGCTGAGGGCCCTGTTCGAACTTCTTTGGGAGTCCGGTACCGACCTCGCGCCCACGGAGGACGACGAGGCCCTCAAGCCCGAGGAACGTGAGCTTCTCCAGCTGCTGGCCCGCGGCATGAAGGACGAGGCGATCGGGCGCCAGCTTGGCATCTCGATCCGTACCGTCCGCCGCATGATCAACACGCTCAGCAGCCGGATGGACACGACGAGCCGCTTCGCGCTCGGCGCCCGTGCCGTCACGCGGGGTTGGCTCTGACCGACCGGCCGTCAGGGCGCGAAGGACACTCCCTCAGTCAAACGCCAGCCCCTCGGTGAGACGCAGCCCCTCGGAGAAGCACGGCCCCCTCAGCGGAAGGCACCGCCTCAGAGACGTGCCGGTCCCGTCACCGCGTCAGGCAACGCGGCCTCGATGAGCACGACCGGGTGGCGTCGCCCGGGCTCTGTGATCTGCGTGCGGGAGACGACCACCATCCCCGCACGCTCGAGCTCGACCTGGAGCTGTGCCGCACCGAGCACACGCTGGGTCGTCGTGCACACGGTGACGGGACCGTGTCCGTAATCCTTGCGCAGGGCGGTGAACGTCCACGTCGGCGCGTCCGCCTGCCAGTACTCGTACACCCGGTACGCGTGACCGCTGGGCGTGACCACCTCGGTGCCCAGCTCCGGCGGCAGCGCCGTGGAAGCGCCGTGGTCGACCGTGCTGAGCAGGAAGCGCCCGCCCGGCGCGAGGTGCCGGCGCACGGAGCGGTACAGCCCCATCCGGCCGACCCCGTCGAGCAGGCTCACCGACGCGCCACCGAGCACGACCGCGGCATAGGAACGGTCGATGGCGAAGTCCGCCATGTCGGCCTGCACGGTGGTGCACCGCTGGCGCAGCGGGGCCGGCGCCTGCTGCAGACGCCGCACCAGCCGGTCGAGGACGTCGCCGGAGAGCTCGAGCGCCGTCACCTCCCGGCGCAGGGCGAGCAGCGGCACGGTCATCCGGCCGAGCCCGGCGGCGAGGTCGAGGACCGGCCCGTCCAGACCGAACACGAGCCGCAGGACGGCGCGGACCTCGTTCACGTCACTGTCGGCGATGTCAGCCAGCACGGCTGCGCCGGTCTCGTCGCAGGCGCCATGGACCCGGGCCCGGTCGCCGAGCTGGGCCACCAGCCGTCCGGCGCGGCCCGGGATGCCGTGGGTGGCGGTCACGGAGGGACGCGGCGCAGTCAGGTGCGCCCGGTGCATGGTCGCATGAGGCGCCATCGGCACGGTCGTGTCAATCGTGGTCATCGTGTCCCTCCTTCTGGTTCGTCGTCGTCACTGCCTGCCCGCGCCCGGCGGGCACCCTCACCAGAACAGCGGGACGCGGCGCTCGCCGTCGCCAAGCAGGTACTCGAGGCCGAGGACCACCCCCGCGGCACCGGTGCCGAGGTCCGCCGAGGAGCGGGTCGCGTCGAGGCCCACGTACGGGATGCGGGAGCGTGCCGCGGGGTGGCCGAGCCGCTCCAGGTGCGGCCGCACCACCTCGCGCCGGACCTCTACCGGGTCCCACGGCCGCGAGCGCAGGTACTGCAGCGCCACGAGCGTGCCGGCCCAGCCGTGGAAGAGGCCGGCATGGGCGCCGATCTGCTGCTCGCACGCCGCGGCGATACCGTCGCGCGCCTCGGCCACCCACGGCTCGTCGAGGTAGCTCATGGCCTCATGGAGCACCATCGCCACACCGGCGCTGCCGCTGCCGAGCAGCGGCCGGGTGCGCCAGAGCTGAGGGGCGCCGCCGGCGGCGAGGGAGTCCCAGCCGAGGAAGGCGAGGTCGCGCCGCAGCGCGCGCTCGACGTGGTCGAGCATCCGCACGTCGGCGGTCATCTCATAGACATGGAGTAGGAACAGGGCCGCGCCCGCGCCGCCGTGGAGAATTCCCGGCCGGCGCATGCTCTCGGCCTGGTCGTCGAGGCGCCGCACGAGCTCCTCGGCGATCGTGAACACGCGGTCGCACAGGGCGTCGGCGTCGCTGAACGGTGCCCGCTCGAGCAGCGCGAGCCCAAGGCCGGGCAGGCCGTCGGCGAGCGAGGTGCCCAGGCTCTCCAGCGGCACCTGATCGATCGTCTCCCACAGGCGTGCGGCCGCGCTGGGGCGGCCGAGCCGGTCCAGCACCAGCGCGATCCCACCGAGCCCGTCGACAAGTCCCGGTCCCGGGCCCTCCACCCCGTGGACCGCCCCCTCCAACCAGTCGACGAGCTCGGTGGGAACCTTGGCCCCGGCCTCCGCGAGCGCCCACAGGACCCCGGCGGCACCGGAGCCGAGGCTCACACCGCCGAAGGGTCGCAGGAGCTGTTGCGGATCGCCGGGAAAGAGTCGGTCCGCCCTCTCGGGCGTCGCGGTCGCGAGGATGCTGCGCACGAGGTGCTCGCGCAGCAGGGGGTAGGACGCGGCGTCGAGCGTGGCCGGGACGATGGCGCCCCGCCGGCTGACGAAGTCGATCAGCTCACCGCTGTGCGCCTCGGAGACGCGGGCGGCGGTGGCCGCCCCCACGCCGTCGCGCGCATACGTCGACCGTCTTGGTTCGAAAGGGAGCAGCACCGATGCGTCGGTCATTGTTCACCCTTTCGCCTGGTCCGGTGCCCCGGCGCGAACCGCCTGTGCGGTTCAGCCTTTCCTCGGGACACCTGCGACGCTAACGAGTCGGGTGGGGCCAATACCAGCCAGTGGCGAGGCATGTAAATGCCATGGCCTAAACCTGCCAGGCACCCTGGGGCGCCCCAAGCGGCCCGAACCGCGAGGGTTTCGGGCCGTCCGGGCGGGTTCGCGCGGGCGTCAGCCGCGGCGGGTGACCGCCTCCCGGCGCGCGGCCAGCAGGGCCAGGCTCCCGAGGACGACGGCGGAACCCACCACCCACGCCAGGTTCACCGCGACCGGGGCCACGGTCGCGCCGGTCCAGTAGGCGATGTCGCCCTCGGGCATCACGAGCCGGTAGGCGAGCTGGCCGAAGTGGCACGTCGGCAGCACCTGGGCGATGTCGCCCAGGACGGCGGGCAGCTCACCGAGCGGGACGAAGAAGCCGGATGCGAACGCGAGCGGCAGGAAGATGACGTTGGCGACCACCGTCGCCGCCCGCGGGCGGGCGAGGTAGGCGATGGCGAAACCCAGCGGGCTGAACACCAGCACGCCGGCGAGCTGGACGGCGCCCAGCAGCAGCCAGGTGCGTACCGGCAGGTCGACGTTGCCGGCGACGGCGGCCAGCACCGACATGGCGAGAACGATGAGGGCGCCGTGCACCAGCGCGGCCCCCGCCTTGCCGACGAGGTAGACACTCGTGGGCAGCGGCGTCGCCCGCAGGGTACGGACCCAGCCGCGCCCGCGCTCCTTGGCCACGTCCTCGCCGAACACGAAGACCGCCAGCGACACGACGCCGTAGGCGGTGAGCGAGACCAGCATGGCGGCGCCCACCGCGGTGCCGCCGGGCAGCCGGCTGGAGGCGTTGGGCAGGCCGAACATCGCGTAGAGCAGCACGGGGATGACCACCGCGCCGACGGCGAAGTCGGCCGTGCGCAGGCTCGAGCGCAGCTGGGTCAGGGTCTGCAGCGCCAGCAGGCCGGCCCGGCCGCCGTTCGGGCGGGCGTCGATCCCGGCCGTGGAGGTGTGGGTGGTGCTCATCGGTCTGCTCCTTCGTGCGCGGTGGAGATCTCTTCGGTCAGGGCGAGGAAGACGTCCTCGATGTCCCGCTCCCCGGTGAGCTGGGCGGGCGGGGCGTCCGCCCGCACACGTCCGCCGGCGAGGACGACGACACGGTCGGCGACCGCCTCGGCCTCGGTGAGGTCGTGGGTGGCGAACAGGACGGTGGCGCCGTCCGCGACGCTGGCCCGGGCCTGCCGCCAGAACGACCGGCGGGAGGCGACGTCCATGGCGGCGGTCGGCTCGTCGAGGAGCAGCAGCTCCGGGGCGCCGACCAGGGCGAGGGCGAGCAGCAGGCGCTGGCGTTCCCCGCCGGACAGCGCGGTGACGGTGCGGCCGGCCCGCGTGGTCAGGGAGGTGCGGTGCAGCACCTCTGCCACGGGCAGCGCCCGCGGGTAGGACCGGCCGATCAGGCGCACCAGCTCACGCACGGTGACCTGCTCGGGCAGACCGGCGGCCTGCAGCATGGCGCCGATCCGGCCCGGCAAGGTCCCGGGCTCCGCACCCAGCACGCGCACGTGCCCGGCGGTGGGCCGGACGAGCCCGAGGAGCACCTCGAACGCGGTGGTCTTCCCGGCCCCGTTCGGCCCCAGCAGGGCGACGATCTCGCCGCGGGCGACGACGAGGTCGAGCGTGTCCAGGGCCCGGACGTCGCCGTAGCTCTTCGTGATCCCGGTCATCTCGATGACGGTCATCTCGGCCTCCTTCGGCTCACCACCACGCTAGGAAGCGGGGGACGCGGCCACCTGTGCCAGTGGTCATCGGCTGCACCCGTGACCTCCGGCAGGGGCGCCCGCCGGCCTGCCGCCCGTAGCATCGGCGTGTGCAGGCGCGCGACGACGAGCGGCTCAGCGCCACCACCGGCGTGGTCGGCACGCTGGCGGTGGGCCTGTTCGCGCTCGTGGCGGGCGCGACGGGCGACGCCGCGCCACCGGGCGCGGCCTGGTGGACGGCGTACCTGCTGTACCTCCTCGTGTTCGCGGTGGCCTCGGGGATCGTCGTCCCACAGCCCCGGTGGCTGCCCGACCCGGCAGTGGTCGCGGCCCTGCTCGTCCTGGGCCTGACCACCTGGTTCCTCGACCCCGACCTCGGGTGGACCGCCGTGCTGCTGGTGGTCACCGCCGCGGCCGCCGCGTACGCGCTGACGCGCGCGGCCGTCGTCGCGGTGATCGCCGTGCAGACGGTGGGCATCGCCGCGGGTAGCGCCGTGGCCGGCGTCGAGGCGAGCGCGAACGTGCTCATCACGATGATCTACGCCTGCTTCATGGCCTTCGCCGCGCTGACCGTCCTCGCGACCCGGCGAGAGGCCGCGGCCCGCGCCGACCTGGCCGCCGCGCACGCCGACCTGCGGGCGGCCACCGCACTGCTGGGCGCCTCCTCGCGGGAGGCGGAACGGCTGCGGATCTCGCGCGACCTGCACGACGTCGTCGGGCACCGCCTGACCGCGCTCGCCCTCGAGCTCGAGGTCGCCGCTCACCGGGCGACGGGCCCGGCCGCCGAGCACGTGACGCGGGCGCGGACCATCGCCAAGGACCTCCTCGCCGACGTGCGCGTCACGGTCGGAGGCCTGCGTGAGGCACCCGGCGGTCTGGAGACGATCCTGCGCGAGCTGGTCACCGACCTGCCCGGGCTGGCCGTGGACCTGGAGGTGGACGAGCAGGTGCCGGTCGGCGAGCGGCAGGCCGTCGCCGTCGTGCGCTGCGTGCAGGAGATCGTCACGAACACCCTGCGTCACGCCAAGGCCGGGTACCTGGAGATCGCGGTGGTCGCGGACGAGACGGGCGTCGCGGTGACGGCGCGCGACGACGGCCGCGGCACCGCGCAGCTGCGCCCGGGCCACGGCCTGGTGGGGATGACCGAGCGGATCGAGCAGCTGGGCGGGCAGCTGACGCTGGATCCAGGGCCGGGGCGCGGCTTCGGCGTCACCGCGAGGATCCCGGCGACATGATCAAGGTGGCCGTGGTCGACGACCAGACCCTGGTGCGCCAGGGCATCCGCAGCCTGCTCGCGCTGAGCGCGGCGGTGGAGATCGTGGGCGAGGGCGGCGACGGCGACGAGGCGCTCGAGCTGCTCGACACCCACGAGGTGGACGTGCTGCTCCTGGACCTGCGGATGCCGGGCCGGGACGGCATCGCCACCCTGGAGGCGCTGCGCGAACGCGGCTCGACCGTGCCGGTGCTCGTGCTGACGACGTTCGACGACGACGAGCTGGCGCTGCGAGCGCTGCGGGCGGGGGCCCGGGGGTACCTGCTCAAGGACGTCACGCTGGAGCAGCTCATCGGGGCGATCGAGACGCTCGCTGCCGGCGGCACGCTGCTGCAGCCGGCGCTGACCGAGCGGTTGCTGCGCGCCGTCGCCAGCCGGGGCCCGCAGGTGGGGGGCTTCGACCGGCCCGAGCCGCTGACCGCACGCGAGCTGGACGTGCTGCGTCTGGTCGCCGCCGGCTACTCCAACCGCGAGGTCGCCGAGGCGCTGTACCTCGCGCCGGGCACCGTGAAGAACCATGTCACTGCCGTGCTGCTCAAGCTCGGAGTGCGGGACCGCACCCGCGCGGTGCTGCGCGCCCTGGAGCTGGGCCTGCTGGAAGGCCCTGCACGGCAGGGGTGAAGTACCGGGGCGAGGGGCCCGCTGTCGGCCTACCGCCGTGACACGCTGCCCGAACCGCTCACCTGGCTGTTCACCTGGGCGTCGCCGGTGTAGGTGATGTCGCCGCTGCCGGAGACGCGCGCGTCGAGGGTGCCGTCGACGGCGACGTCGGCGCTACCGGAACCGGCGACTTCCACCGTGGCCGAGTCGCTGGTCAGGTCCTCGCCCGCGTAGTCGCCCGAGCCCGTGATCCTCGCCCGCTGGGTACCAGCGCGGCCGTCTGCGCGCACCGTCCCGGAGCCGGTCACCTCGACCGTGAGGTCGTCCACCGCGACGTCATGGAACGAGATCGACCCGGAGCCCGAGCTCCTCAGCTCCAAGGCGGTCCCGGTCTCCACGCCGGCCTCGACGTCACCGGAACCCGTGACCGTCACGGCGTGGACCTCGGGGAGCACCAGCTCGTAGCGGACATCCCCGAACCCCAGGATCCGCGAGCCGGTCGCGCCCAGCTCGAGGACACCGTCGCGCACGTCGCTGGAGAGCTGGTCCAGGATGTTCTCCCCGGCCGTCACGGTGAGTCCCGTGGTCTCGCCCTGACGGATGATGAGGTCGCCGGCGGTGGCGAGGACGACGGCGGTGGCACCCGCCACGTCCCGCTCCTCGCTCGTGGCCGGCCCGGCGTCGATCCCGGCGGAACAGGCTGTCAGCACCGCCGCGCCGCCAGTCAAGCCGGCGGCCAGGCCGATCCTCAGGTTGCGTCTCATGCCGGACCCTCTCGTCCACTGCCAGAGTGCCACCGCCGGGGTGTGCAGGCTTTCCATCGGCGTGCCGGGCTCCGACCTCGATGATCGGCCCTCGCGCTGACCGTCTATGGCCGGGGCCCCTTCGGGTGATCCGGACCCGGTTCGAACGCCGCACCAGGCATACCCTCCGCACCCTCGGACGGACTGTGATCCTCCGCGTCCCCGCGGCGTTTCTGAGCGACCAGCCGCTTCGCCGATCCCGGGCCGATCGCTGGTGGACGTCCACGGAGGTTGTCGACGAGGCGCGCGATGACCGCGGCGACGGGTACCGCGAGAAAGGCACCGAGGATGCCCATGAGCACCGCTCCGGCAGTCACCGAGAAGATGATGACCAACGGATGCAGGGAGATCGTTCGGCCCTGGATGAACGGTTGGAGCACATGACCTTCGAGCTGCTGGACGAGGAGGACGACGCCGAGCACGAGCAGCGCGATGAGCGGCCCCCGGTCGGCGAGTGCCACCACCACGGCGACGGACCCGGAGAGAAAGGCACCCACGATCGGGAAGAGCCCGCCGATGAAGACCAGCACGGCCAGGGGGAGGACGAGCGGGACCCCGAGCAGCCACAGCCCGAGGCCGATGAAAATGGCATCCACCAGAGCCACAAGTATCTGAGCGCGGAAGAAGGCGCCAACCGTCCAGAAGGACTGGGCGGCTACGAGGTCGACCCGCGGCTGGTGACGCTCAGGTACGAAGTCCAGGAAGCCTTGCCAGATGCGCCGACCGTCCTTGAAGAAGAAGAAGAGGACGACGAGCATGAGAACGAGCCCGGCGACGAAGTTCCCGACGGCTTCAGCGGCGTTCAGACCTTGGGTGAGCGCGCCGCCGCTCGTCAGCCCGTTTCCAGCTTCGGCGACGAGATCGCTGACGCCCGTGATGTTGCCGGGGAGCGCCGACCAGTCGACGTTCCGTTCAAGCTGGTCCAGACCTGAGACGACCGAGGCGACGATCTCGGGCCACTGGTCGATGAGCGCGTTGGTGATGAATGCCGCTGCCCCTGCCACCGCTGCCAGCAGGAACAGCAGCATGAGGAGCGCGACGACGGCGTTCGGGATCCGGGTGGCCCGCAGGCGAGACGCCAGCGGGTCGAGCAGGGCCGCCGGAAAGAGCGCAAGCACGAACGGCGTCAGGATGATGCTCACCCGGCTGGCGACGTAGACGAGCCCGACCAGCAGAATGACGACGCCGATCGCCGTCCACACGCGGCGCCCCCACAGGGCGGCAGGCGACGATTCCTGCGGCATGAGGTGAGTATTCATCACCCTGGGAATGCCTGCGCGGCCGAACCTGTTCCACGTCCTCTTGTGTGGCGGACCGGCACCGCCTGTGGCGTCGGTTCTGACGCGCCGACGTAGGATTGAGGTGTCCGCGACGCTCCCGTCCCGCCCGGGGCGGGCGCTTGCGGGGCGACCCGAGGAGGCGGTCATGGCCGTCGGACCAGAGGCGGTCCGCCCACCCGAGACGGGGGCACCGGACACAGAGGAAACCTCCCCGAGCAGCCAGGCCCGGACGCCGCGGTCACGCGCGGGCGCCGCGTGGGTCGGCATCTGCGTCGCAGCGATCGTCCTGGTCGCGCTCATCGTCTTCATGCTCCAGAACACTCAGCGGGTACTCATCTCCTTCTTCTCGTTCGAAGGCATGGTGCCGCTCTCGCTCGCGCTGCTCATCGCCGGAGTCGGAGTCGGCATCGTCGCCCTCGTCATCGGGTCGGTGCGCATCACTCAGCTCCGGCGGCGCCTCACGCACGAACGCCAGCGCTGAGTTCCTGATGACGCGCAGACGCCTCGAAGAGACCGACGCGAAGTCGAGACGGACCGGGTGGCCACAGAACCGCTCGTCCCGCGCACAGCCGACTCAGTGGAGCAAACGGCCCACCGCGGAGGTGTCGAGCTCGTCGAGCAGGTGCCCGACGGAGCCGTAGACCGCCACCGCACCGGCGTCGCGGAGCTCGCCCGCGCTGATGCCGCCGGTCAGCACGCCGATGCACGGCACACCCGCCCGCTTGCACGCCTCGACGTCCCAGACGGCGTCCCCGACGAACACCGCCCGCTCCGCCGGCATTGCTGCCTTCGCGAGCGCCGTGGTCACGAGGTCCGGCTCCGGCTTGGCCTCCTCGACGTCCTCGGCCGCGGTGACGGCGTGCAGCAGATCCTCGGCGTCGAGGACGCGCCTGATGTGCTCGAGCTCGTCCGGCGGTGCCGAGGTGGACAGCACGGCGCGCAGCCCGCGCTCGCGCAGGGCCCGCAGCAGCTCGTGGACACCGTCGAGGCGGCGGATCCGGTCGGTGGTGCCAGCGTAGATCTCGGAGTGCAGCTCGCTGGCGGACTTCCCCAGCTCGTCCGCCCGGTCGCCGAGCAGCGCAGCGAGCAGCTTGTCCGAGCCCATGCCGATGCAGCGGTGGATGCGCCAGGAGTCCACGGGCTGCCCGATCCGGGCGAACGCCTGGGACCAGGCGGAGACATGGAGGTAGGTCGAGTCGACGAGCGTGCCGTCGGCGTCGAGCAGGACGGCACCTGGTGCGGTCATGGTCCGGGTCTACCGTGCCGGGCACGCCGCCGCACGCCGGACCGGGCGACGTGGGCCATACGCACGGGCCCGGTCCGGGGCCGTCAGCCCCAGACCAGGACCTGGGCGGGGTCCTCCAGCACGCGGGCGACGTCGGCGAGGACCTTCGCCGCGAGGCCGCCGTCGACGAGGCGGTGGTCGACCGACAGGGCCAGCTGGGTGACCCAGCGCGGCTTGATCTTCCCCTTGTGCACCCAGGGCTGCTGCCGGATGGCGCCGAAGGCCAGGATCGCCGACTCACCGGGGTTGAGGATCGGGGTGCCGGTGTCGATGCCGAAGACGCCGACGTTGGTGATCGTGATCGTGCCGTCGGCCATGTCCGCGGGCTGGGTCCTGCCGGCCCGGGCAGTGTCGGTGAGCTCGCCGAGGGCGACGGCGAGCTCGTGCAGGCTCAACCGGTGCGCGTCCTTGATGTTGGGCACCACCAGGCCCCGCGGCGTCGCGGCGGCGATGCCCAGGTTGATGTAGTGCTTGTAGACGATCTCCTTGGTCTCGTCCTCCCACGAGGCGTTGACCTCGGGGTTGCGCCGCACCGCGCTGATCAGGGCTCGCATCGTGATGAGGAGCGGGGTGACGCGGACGTCGGCGAAGTCGCGGTCCTGCTTGAGACGCTCGACCAGCTTCATCGTCCGCGTGACGTCGATCGTGTGGAAGACGGTCACGTGCGGGGCGGTGAAGGCCGAGTGCACCATCGCCTCGGCGGTGCGCTTGCGCACGGACTTGGCGGGCACCCGGGTGCGGCGCCCGTCCTGGGTGACCAGGCCGCCGGCCAGCCACGGCTCCTCGTCGCCCGCGTACGTGGCGAGCGAGCCGGGCTCGGACTTGTCGCGGTACCGCTCGACGTCGTCGCGCGTGATGATGCCGCCCGGGCCGGTGCCGGCGACCGCGTCAAGGTCGAGGCCCAGGTCCTTGGCGAGCTTGCGCACCGGCGGCTTGGCGAGCACCCGGCCGCTGCGCCGGGGCGGCGCCGCGGATGTCGACAACGTTGGGGAACTTTCGTCAGCCTCAGCCTGACGAAAGTTCCCCGATGAGTCCGCGGCGTCGGGGGGTGCGGGGGCTACGGCCGGTGCAGCGGCAGTCGCGGCCTGCGCTGCTGTTGCCGCGGAACCGGCCGGCGTGGCGGAGGTCGAGGGTGCCGCGGAGTCGGCCGGGCCCGCCGGCGCCGCGGCCGTCTGACCGGGCGAGCGGCGCGGGCGCCGGCCCGACGCGCTCGCCTTGGTGCCGTAGCCGACCAGCACGCTGCCGGAACCCTCCGCCTCGCCCGCAGCCGAGGTGCCGCCGTCGTCCACCGGTGCCGTGCCGCCGGGGTCGACGTCGATGGAGATGATGGGCGTGCCCACCTCGACCGTGGCGCCCTCCGGGGTGAGCAGCTCGTGGACCACGCCGGCGAACGGGCTGGGGAGCTCGACGACGGACTTGGCCGTCTCGATCTCGCACAGCGTCTGGTTGACGGTGACGGTGTCACCGACGGCCACCTGCCAGGTGACGATGTCGGCCTCGGTCAGGCCCTCCCCCACGTCCGGCAGACGGAACTGCTGGTAGCTCGGCACGGTGCGGTCTCCTCCAGGTGTGCGTGGGGGCTCAGTAGGACAGGACGCGGTCGACGGCGTCGAGCACCCGGTCCAGGTTGGGCAGGTACTCCTCCTCGTGCGTGTTCGCGGGGTAGGGGGTGTGGAACCCGCCCACCCGGAGCACCGGGGCCTCGAGGGAGTAGAAGCACCGCTCGGTGATGCGGGCGGCGATCTCCGCCCCGGCACCGAGGAAGACCGGCGCCTCGTGGACGACGACGAGCCGCCCGGTGCGCTCGACCGACGCGGCGACGGCGTCGAAGTCCAGCGGGGAGATCGAGCGCAGGTCGATGACCTCCAGGCTGTGGCCCTCCTGGGCTGCGACATCGGCGGCCTTGAGCAGCGTCTTGACGGTAGGCCCGTATCCGACCGTGGTGATGTCGGTGCCCTCGCGGACGGTGCGGGCGGCGTGCAGGCCCGTGGTCAGCCCGGACGCGCTGAGGTCCACGTCGGCGTCGAGGTCGACCTCACCCTTGTCCCAGTAGCGCGACTTCGGCTCGAAGAAGAGGACCGGGTCGGGGGAGGCGATCGCCTGCTGGATCATCGTGTAGGCGTCCGCGGCCGTGCTGGGGGAGACCACCCGCAGCCCGGGGGTGTGGGCGAACAGCGCCTCGGGGGACTCGCTGTGGTGCTCCACCGCTCCGATGCCGCCGCCGAAGGGCACGCGGATCACCACGGGCATCGACAGGTCACCCTGCGAGCGGTAGGTCAGCTTGGCCAGCTGGGCGGTGATCTGGTCATAGGCGGGGAAGATGAACCCGTCGAACTGGATCTCGCAGACCGGGCGGTACCCGGCCATCGCCAGGCCGATCGCGGTGCCGACGATGCCGGACTCGGCCAGCGGGGTGTCGACCACCCGCTCCGGGCCGAAGTCCTTCTGGAGGCCGTCGGTCACCCGGAACACCCCGCCGAGCGGCCCGATGTCCTCGCCCATGAGGACGACCTTCGGGTCGCGCTCGAGAGCACGGCGCAGCCCGGCGTTGATGGCCCGGGCCATCGGGGTGGCCGTCACCGGGCCTCCCCGTCCTCGTCGGCGAAACCGGCCTCGTAGGCCGCCAGGGCCGCGCGTTCCTCCGCCACCAGCGGATGGGGCGCGGTGTAGACGTGGTCGAACATCTCCTCGTGCGGGCCGCCGGCAAGCGAGTGGCAGTACTCGCGGGCGGACTCGGCCAGTGCGGTGGCCTCGGCGTCGACGCCGGTGAAGTACTCCTCGTCGGCCACCTGCTGGCGCTCGAGGTGGGTGCGCAGCCGGGCGATCGGGTCCTTGGCGCGCCAGAGATCCTCCTCGGCGCGGTCCCGGTAGCGGGTGGGGTCGTCGGAGGTGGTGTGGGCGCCCATGCGGTAGGTGACCGCCTCGACGAACGTGGGCCCGCCACCGGCGCGGGCCCGCTCGAGCGCGACCCGGGTGACGGCGTAGCTGGCCAGGACGTCGTTGCCGTCCACCCGGACCGAGGGGATGCCGAAGCCACCGCCGCGGTGGACCAGCGGGACCCGGCTCTGGGTGGAGGTGGGCACCGAGATCGCCCAGTGGTTGTTCTGGACGAAGAAGACCACCGGGGCGTTGTTCGAGGCCGCGAAGACGAGGGCCTCGTTCGAGTCACCCTGGGAGGTGGCGCCGTCGCCGAAGTAGGCCACGACGGCGCGGTCGCGCTCGGGGTCCCCGGTGCCGACGTCACCGTCGCGCTGGACACCCATCGCGTAGCCGACGGCGTGCAGCGCGTGGGCGCCGATGACGAGGGTGTAGAGACCGAAGTTGTGCGCCTTGGGGTCCCAGCCGCCGTGCCGCACGCCGCGGAAGAGCGGCAGCGTCTGGCGCAGGTCCATGCCGCGCACCAGCCCGACGCCGAGCTCACGGTAGGAGGGAAAGGCGAAGTCGCGTGGCGCGAGGGCGTAGGCGGAGCCGATCTGCGCGGCCTCCTGGCCCAGGCACGGTGCCCACAGGCCGAGCTCGCCCTTGCGCTGCAGGGCGGTGGCCTCGGCGTCGAACGCGCGGGTGAGCACCATGTCGCGGTACATCGCGCGCAGGTCGTCGGCGCTCAGCGCGGCGACGTACTCCGAGTACTGGGGTTCCTCGTGGACGAACCCCTGGGGATCGAGAATCTGGACCATGTCATCGGTCCGTGACCCTGTACCCAGCATCTTCTCGAGCTGCTCCATCGAACGGGACCTCCTCCGCGGCGGCGTCCGGTCTGGACACCTGGTGTGTGCGCCTGCCGGCCCGCCACCGGGGGTGGTGGCGACGGGCCGGCAGGAAGCGACCCTGGGATGGTGGGCCACGCAACCTACGCAAGCGTAGGCTACGGGACCGTAAGTTTCAGTTGTGGGCACTCTACAAAGATCGTGGCAGATCCATTGTGGGCCCGCATCATCTGTGGGAGGAAGCCACAAAGGCTGTGCCGGGGTGGGCGACATCACGGTGGAGGGACCAACGTCGCAGGTCATGGTTGCGCGGCGGAGTTAGGGTCCGGCCGTGCCCCGTCCGCCCGTCTCCGCTCCCGTCCCGGTCCCGGTCCCGGTGCGCAGCCGGCGCCGACGCAGCCCGGGCTGGGTGCCGGACCAGCACGGCGCCTGGGCGATGATCACCGTCCCGCCGCTCGTGGGGATGGCCCTCTCGGGGCCGGCCTGGGCGCACGTGCCGTTGCTCGGCCTGTGGTGGGTGGGCTACTTCGCCTTCTTCGCGACCGGGCTGTGGCTGCGCAGTCGCCGGAAGGCGCGCTACCTGGCGCCGGTGCGCGCCTACGGGCTCGCCGTGCTGCCGTTCGCCGCGGCGCTGATGGTCGTGAGCCCGTACCTGGTGCGGTGGGCGGTCCCCTTCGCGCCGCTGGTGGCGATCACGCTCTGGTGCTCGGCGCGGCGCCGTGACCGCTCGCTGCTCAACGACGTGGTCACGGTCGGGGCGGCGGGGTTGATGACGGCGGTGGCCTACGACGCGGGCACGGGGGGTGCCGGCGGGCTGTGGGGCACCGGGTGGCTGGCGGGGGCAGGGTGGCTCGGCAGCGGTGGCGGCGGGCTCGGCGCGGCGGCGGCTCACGCCCTCCCGGGGTCCTCCCCCGACGGGAGCCTCAGCGGCTGGGCGTGGGCGTGGCTGGTGACCGCGCTGCTCACCGCGTACTTCCTCAGCACCATCGGCTACGTGAAGACGAACATCCGCGAGCGGGGGAACCGGCGCTTCCTGCTCGGCTCGGTCGGCTACCACGTGCTGGTCGCCGTCGTCGTGGGCGCGCTGGGCCTGGCTGGCGTGGTGAGCGGGTGGCACGCCGCAGTGTGGGCCGCACTGCTCACGCGCGCCGTGGTCGTGCCGGTGGTGGCCCAGCAACGTGGGCGGCCGGTGCGGCCGCTGGTGATCGGCGTCGGGGAGATCGTCTTCTCGGTGCTGGTGGCGCTGACCCTGCTCGGCTGACCACCGGGGGCAGTGCCGCAACGGGCCCCTGGCTGTGGGGGCTGTGCAGCCGCTGGCGGCGGCGTAACCTGGGGCCACCGTCGGCCCGCCCCGTCGGAGGTGGCCCATGTGGTACTGGATCATCGGCGCCGTGCTTCTCATCCTGGTTGCAGCCGGGCTGTGGTTCGACCTCGGGAGCCGGCTCGGTTGGCGGTCCGAGAAGACGCAGGGGCCCGACCCTCAGCTCGCCGAAGACCTGCGGGACATCCGGCGGGACATCGAGCGCGGCCGGGACGGCTGGGGCGCGTTCTGACGAGCTGGACTCAGGCGAGCTCGAGCACGCCGTCGACGGATCGCTGAACCCACTCGGCGGCGAGCTCGAGGAAGAGGTCGTTGCCCTCGGGCTCCCCGACGGACACCCGCACGCCCTCGCCGGCGAAGGCCCGCACAAGCACGCCGTGCCTGCGGGCGTGGTCGGCGAACGCGGCGGTCCGCCGGCCCAGCCCGAGCCAGACGAAGTTGCCCTGGGCGTCCGGCAGCGTCCAGCCCTGGCTGGTCAGGGCCGTGACCACCCGCTCTCGCTCGGCGACGACCTCCGCGACCCGCTCACGCACCTGCTCATCGGCGCGCAGCGCGGCGCGCGCGGCGGCCATCGCCATGGAGTTGACGCCGAAGGGCGTGGAGACGGCTCGAAAGCCCGTGGTGAGGCGGCGGCGGGCGAGGGCGAACCCCACGCGCAAGCCCGCCAGCCCGTACGCCTTGGAGAAGGTGCGCAGCACCACAAGGTTCTTGTGGTCGGCGAGCAGGGCCGGGCCGTCGGTGCGATCGGGAAGGGTGACGAAGTCGATGTACGCCTCGTCCAGCACCACCATGACCGACGCGGGCACCGCGGCGAGGAACTCGCGCAGCTCCGTCTGCGTCAGGGCCGGCCCGGTGGGGTTGTTCGGGCTGCAGAGCAGGACGGCGCGGGTGCGGTCGGTCACCGCGGCCGCCATGGCGGCCAGGTCGTGCCGGCCGGCGGCGTCCACAGGCACCTGGACGGCACGAGCCCCCGCCACCTGGACCGAGATCGGGTACGACTCGAAGGAACGCCAGGCCATCACCACCTCGTCGCCGGGCTCGCACACCGCCGTCAGGACGTGCTGCAGCACGGCGACCGAGCCGTTGCCGACCGTCACGCGCTCCGCCCCCACGCCGAACTTCTCGCCGATCGCCTCGGTGAGCTCGGTGGCGTACATGTCCGGATACCGGTTCAGGTCCGCGGCGGCGTCGACCATCGCCGCGCTGACCGCCGTCAGCGGCGGGAAGGCGATCTCGTTGCTGGAGAGCTTGTACAGCTGCCGGCCAGGTGCGGGGCGCTCCCCCGGCACGTAGGACGGGAGGGTGTCGACATCCGGGCGCAGGCGGACAGAGGAGCTCTTCGTGGCCATGGTCCAAGTGTGCACCTGACGGCGCGCTGGTCGGTCGTCGGTCCATGTCCCGGCCGGATGCCTGTCCACGTCCGGGGCCCGGTGTCGGCGGTCGATGGCACGATCGGCACATGCGCTTCGTCGTGCGGTTCCTCGTCAACGCCGCCGCCATCTGGCTGTGCACGCTCGTGGTGCCGGGCATCGCCCTGCCCCAGACGGGCTCGACCGGGGCGCTGCTCGTCAACCTGGCGGTGGTCGCGCTGATCTTCACGTTGGTCAACATGCTCGTGCGGCCCGTGGTGAACCTGCTCTCGCTGCCGCTGTACATCCTCACCTTGGGGTTGTTCTGGATCGTGGTGAATGCGCTGATGCTGATGCTCACAGGCTGGATCAGCCGGTTCACCGACTACGGCCTCGAGGTCGACGGCTTCTGGACGGCGGTGCTCGGTGGGCTGCTCATCGCCGTCGCCAGCTGGCTGCTGCACCTGCTCGTCCCGGGCGACAAGCGCTGAGCCCCGCGGCGAGCTGCGCTCACCGGGTCCGGACGATCTCGAACAGCAGTGACTCGGTGTGGGCGCCGGGCACGCCGGTGCCCATGGCCGCCCGGTTCCTGGCCAGCCAGTCCTGGACCCCGGCGTCGTCGATGTCGTCGAGGCGTTGCGCCGCCCGGACGTAGTTCGGCAGCAGGTGCGGTGCGCCCAGGCGAGCCGGCTCGCCGGAGTGCACGGCCACCGTGACGTGGTTGGCGGCCGGCTCGTTCGGGTAGCCGTCCAGGCCCACCGTGGGGTCGTTGACGTCCTCGAGGCTGAGCACGGCGACCGAGGGCGGCAGCTCGACGGCGGCGATCGGGCTGCCGGCCGTCAGGACCGCCTGGACGTCGAAGCGGGCGGTGAACACCGGGTCGGCCACCAGCCGTGCCGCCACCAGCCCGCCCTGGCTGTGCACCGCCATCGCGACCGGCTCACCGGGCGCGATGCCGGCCTGGTCCATCGCGGTGGCCACGCCGATCTCCATGTCGCTCACCACACCGGCCATCGTCCGCAGGTTGGTGTCGTTGTCCATCGGATTGCGTCCGCCGCCGAGCTGCTCCTGCGTGCCCGGGACGACGACGGTCCAGTGGCGCCGTCCGTCCGGAGCCGTCGTGCGCAGCACCTCTACCGCCCCCGCGTTGGCGGCGCGCGCCTGCGCCTCCAGAGCGCCGATGCGAGCGAGGGTCTGGGCAGGCGTGCCGGGTGGACGGCGCACGGGCTGCCCGACGCGCGTGGCCACGACCGCCGTGCCCATGGTGGCGCCGGTCGCCCCCACCGCCAGTCCAGCTGTGGCGAGCGGGGCGGCCACGGATTCCTCGGGCAGCACGGTCGGGGCGGTCACCCAGGCACCGCCGTGCCCCGGTAGGCCGCCCAGCAGGTGCAGCGGCGGGACCTGGGCGACGCTCACGCCGTCGAGCTCGCGTCCGGCGTGCGCCACGAGCGAGACGTTCTCGAGCATCGGCACCAGGCCCAGCGCGGTGCGCTCGACGGCGGTGCGCTCGCGCACGTCCACCCAGTGCATCCCCAGGAACATCCCGCCCATGACGGACTCCGGCCGCGACCACTGCAGCCGGCCGGCGAGCGCGCGGACGTGCTCCTGGGCGACGACAGCGTCGAGCAGCCCTGGGTTCCCGAGCCGCGAGTGAGCGACGGCGGCATGGCCGACGACCGCGGCCACTTCGAGCGCGGTCACCGCGCCACGCACCTTGGGCGGGGCCAGGAGATGGGCGCCGTAGCGCCACCACGGCGGATTGAAGCCCCGGTATGCGCGGGCGTCGGCCTCCTCGTACCACTGCTGCTGCACCTGGAGATCGGCGGCGAGGGAACCGGCCCGGTCGGCGAGCTGCACCATGGACAGCCCGCTGTGAACCACCGCCCGAAGCTGCTCGGTGAGGGCGAACACCGCCGGCACGGGCGGCACGTAGTAGACCAGCGTGCCGACCGCCCGCGTAGCGGCGATCGCGTCCTGGACCAGCGCGGCGGCCCGTCGCATCCGGCCGGCCAGGGCGCCGAGCTCGGCGGTGTCGACTGTGGTCGCGCGCCCGCCGGTGATCATCACCCGGGTGGCCCACGGGCTGGCCCAGGGCGACGGGACGGGGGCAACCCAGGGGGCGCCTGGTTCGCCAGGACCGGTCGCCGGGCTCATGGGCCGGCGCCGCCCGCGAGCGCCGCAGCACGCTGCCGGTCGGCCAGCGCGACGACGGCGTCCGCCTGCCGGAGGCCGGCCATCACCTCCTGCGCGTGGTGCAGCAGGGCGGTGAGCGCGGTGGCATAGGCCTCGGCGCCCGCCCCGCGCCACTGCACCGGGAACGCGGCGCGCAGCTCCGCCTGCGCCAGGGCCATCGTCGAGATGGCGGCCAGCACCTGCGTCCGCGCGGGTGAGATCTCACCCGGCCACGACTCGTTCACGGGTTCCTCCTTCGACGGCGGACCGGCTCGCCAGTGGCTCGGTGGCGGTCGATGGGGCAGTGGCGGCGCGGTGGCTCGTCTCGGGACGTTAGGCGCGGGCGGCCGACGCTCGCGTGCCCCTGCCTGCCGGTTGTGGACGGGCTGTCATCGGGGCGCCTCGACCAGGATGAGGGCGTGAGCAGCTTCCGCAAGGGTGACCACGGCGAGCCGGACTCCGTGCGCTTCGAGGCGGCCGGCCTCCGCTGGCTCGGTGAGGCGGAGGGCGGCGTCGCCGTCGCCGACGTTTTGTCAGAGGGGCCCGGCTGGCTCGAGACCGGGCGGGTGCACCAGAGCGGCGCGACCGCCGCCGCGGCCGAGCAGCTCGGGCGGGCCCTGGCACGTACCCACGCGGCCGGAGCCCCGCACCTGGGCTGCCCGCCTGCGGGGTGGACCGGGGAGGGCTTCATGGGCAAGGCGCAACTCCCGCTGCGGGGGACGCCGGGCACCGATTCCTGGGGCGAGTTCTACGCGGCCGACCGGGTCCTGCCGTACCTGGCCGGCGCCGTCGCCAACGGGGCCATCGACACCGCCGGGGAGAGGACGGTGCGGCGTTGCGCCGATCGGCTGGCCACGGGCGAGCTGGATGCGCCCCAGCCGCAGCTGGTGACCGGTCCGGCCGCGCGCCTGCACGGGGACCTGTGGGGCGGGAACGTGCTGTGGGGCGAGCGGGACGGGATCGTGGCAGCCACCCTGATCGACCCTGCGGCGCACGGCGGGCACGCCGAGTCCGACCTCGCCCAGCTGGGCGTGTTCGGCGCGCCGTACCTGGCCCGGGTCGTCGCCGCCTATGACGAGGTCTCCCCGCTCGCGCCCGGCTGGCGCGAACGGGTCGGGCTGCACCAGCTGCACATGCTCATCGTGCACGCCGCCCTCTTCGGCGGTTCCTACGGGCCGCAGACGGTCCGCACGGCGGCCCGGTACGCGTGAGCGCGGGACGTGGCCCAGGCGGGGTCACCGCACGGGCGGGCGCTCTCGCCGTCCGCGGGTCTTGGCGGCTCGCGCGCCCGGTAAACCGCCCGCGCATGCCGCAAACGACAGCGTGCGGCGGAAGCGGCCGCTCGTGACCGACAGCGTGCAGCTCGAGCGGCCGCCCGCGACGCCGTCAGGCCCGGGGCTGGCGCTCCGCCCACTCGGTCAGCGCGACCCGCGGGCCGGTGAAGAACGGGATCTCCTCGCGCACGTGCCGGCGGGCGCCGACGGCGCGCAGCTCGCGCATGACGTCGACGATGCGGTGCAGCTCGGCGGCCTCGAAAGCGAGGATCCACTCGTAGTCGCCCAGCGCGAACGCCGAGACCGTGTTCGCGCGGACGTCGGGGTAGTCGCGGGCGGCCAGGCCGTGCTCACGCAGCATGGCGCTGCGCTCGTCGGCCGGGAGCAGGTACCACTCATAGGAGCGCACGAACGGGTAGACGCACAGGTAGGCGCCCGGTTCCTCGCCCGCGAGGTAGGCGGGCACGTGCCGTTTGTTGAACTCGGCCTCGCGGTGCAGGCCGACCACCGACCACACCGGCTCGAGGAACGCGCCTAGGCCCGAGGCGAGGAGGCGGTGGTAGGCGTCCTGGACCGCCTCGATCGTGGGGGCGTGCCACCACACCATGAGGTCGGCGTCGGCGCGCAGCCCGGCGACGTCGTACCAGCCACGCACCACCACGCCGGAGCCGGCCACCGCCTCCTCGGCGGCGGCCACGAGCGCCGCCCGGTCCCCGGCATCCGCCGGCAGGGGCGCGGCGGCGGCGAAGACGCTCCACATCGTGTAGTCGATGCCGGTGTTGATGCTCTCGACGTCGGCGCCCTCGCCGATGCGCGGGACGGGCTGGCTCATGCATGCTCCTTGGTCTGGCCGCGTCCTCGTTGAACGCGGCGGTGGGCGGTGGTGTCTCGGCGATGACTTCTCGCCGAGAAGATGACATCTCGCGCGACTGGGATAGGCGCACCTAGGGCGCGGGGGTGGGGGCCTCGCAGGCGGCGGGCACGCCGGAGTCGACGCCGGCGCGCAGGCGGCAGCAGCCGGGCCGGCACGCACCGGGCCACGGGGCCAGCGCCCCGGCGGTCTCCCGCCCGGTCGACTCGCCACGCTCGGCGGCCGCCCGCTCGAGGAGCAGGTCGACCAGCCCAGTGACGAACTGGGGGTCGGTGCCGGCGGTGGCGGCACGCTCCATGCGCATGCCGAGCTCCTCGGCGGTCTCCTTGGCCTCGGTGTCGAGGTCGTAGATGACCTCCATGTGGTCCGAGACGAACCCGATCGGCGCGAGCACCACCTGCTGGGCGCCGTCGGCGTGGAGCGCCGCCAGGGTGCGGTTGACGTCGGGCTCGGTCCAGGGGGTGTACGGCGTGCCGGACCTCGAGCAGTAGGCCAGCTCCCACGGGACCCGGTGGCCGAGCCGCTCGCCGGCCTGAGTGGCGATGACCCCGGCGACGTCGAGGTGCTGGGCGGAGTAGCTCGCCGGCGAGACCACCCCGGAGGCCACCTCCATGGGCGTGGGGATGGAGTGGGTGACGAAGACGAGCGGCGCCTCGGGCGACGGCGCGGCCCCGAGCCGCTCGTACGCGGCGACGACGGCGTCGGTGTTGGCGGCGACGAACCCGGGGTCGTTGAAGTAGGGGCGGATCTTGTCCACGTCGAGGTACCGCCCCTCCTCGGCCAGGGCGGCGAGGGAGGCGGCGATGTTCTCGCGGTACTGCCGGCACCCGGAGTACGAGGCGTAGGCGCTGGTCACCACGGTGAGGACCCGCCGCGCGCCGTCGTCGTGCAGGTCGCGCAGGACGTCGGTGAGGTACGGGTCCCAGTTGCGGTTGCCCCACACGATGGGGATGCCCACACCGCGGCCGGCAAGGTCCTCGCGCAGGGCGGCGAGCAGCGCCTTGTTCTGGTCGTTGATGGGGCTCTTGCCGCCGAACGCGTAGTAGTGCTCGCCCACCTCCTCGAGGCGGGAGTCGGGGATGCCGCGGCCGGCGGTGACGTTGCGCAGGAAGGGCACCACGTCCTCGGGCTTCTCGGGCCCTCCGAAGGAGAGGAGCAGGACGGCGTCGTACGGGGTGAGGCTGGTCATCTGGCTCGTTCCGGCTCGGCCGGCACGGTCGCCGGGGGCGGCGCCTCCGCGGAGGCGAGGGTGGGGTCGGGCGCGGCCACGGCCACGCCGAGCACCTGCTCGAGGGCGCGCAGGTGCTCCTCGGTGCGGCCCTCCCGGCCGGCGGCGCGAGCCCGCACCGTCGGCTCGTGGACGAGGCGGGCGGCCAGCCGGCGCAGCGCCTGTGCGGCGCGCTCGGCGCTCACGGCCCCCTCGGCCGGGAGCCGCTCCAGCTCGGCGTTGACGGCGTCCGCGACCCGGCTGCGCAGGGCCACGACGGCGTCGTCCATGCGGCGTTCGGCGACGGTGCCGTCGAAGGTGCCGATCCCGTCGGCCACGATCGCGCGGGCGCGCTCCACCTCCACGGCGGTGGCCCGTGGCGCGTGGTCACGGACGGTGGGCAGGTCGACGAGGACGACGTCGTCCAGGCCCGCGGCGGCCGGGTCGACGTCGGGGCGCAGCGCGAGGTCGACCAGGACGAGCGGGCCGGCTGCACCGTCGGCGCGGCGTGCGCGCACCCCGGCGGCCACCGTGGCCGCGTCGAGCACGGGGCTGCCCGTGCCGCGGCAGGTGACCACGAGGTCGGCCCGCCGCAGCGCGGTGACCAGGTCCGCCTCGGCGGTGGCCACGCCGTGGGAGGCGGCGAACGCGGGCCCGCGGCCGGAGGCGGACCACACCACGACGTCGGTGGCGCCGCGCTCGCGCAGGGCGGCCAGGGAGGCGCCGGCGTAGGAGCCGGTGCCGACGAGCAGCACGCGGCGGCCGGCCCAGCTCGCGGCGGGCACGGGGTGGTCGTCGGTGGGCCAGGTGCGCTCGGCCCGCTCGCAGGCGTGGCCGGCGGCCCGCGCGGCCGCCAGGTCCAGGGCGACCGCCACCACGGAGCGGCCCGCACGGGCCAGGTCCGTCGCGACGGCGACCTGGCGGGAGGTGCGGGTGGCGTGCTGGAGCGTCTGCTCGAGCAGGGTGGAGGTGGTGCCCTCGGTGCGGGCGGTGGCCAGCGCACGGCGCACCTGACCGGCGATCTCCCGCTCGCCGACCACCATGGCGTCCAGCCCGGCGGCCACCTCGAACACGTGCCGGACCGCCTCGTCCCCGGTCGCGGGCCGCATGAGCCGGGCGACCTCGTGCTCGGGGGTGCCGCTGGCCCGGGCGACGGCGGCGCGGGCGGCGCGGACGGCGACCTCGGGGTCGTCCGCGTCGAGGTAGAGCTCGTACCGGTTGCAGGTCGCCAGGACGACGGCGCCGCGGACGGCAGGCCGGCCGGCCACGACCTGTCGGCCCACGTCCGGGGCGCCGACGCTCAGCCGCTCGATGTCGGCGAGGTCCAGGTCGTGGTGGTTCGCAGAGAGAAGAAGGAGCACCACGGCATCCATAGTGAACCATTTCGTCCGGCGCCAGGCACAATGGCCCGGTGACAAATCCTTCACCCGCCACTGCGGATGTCCCGGAGAATGCAGTCCCGCCGCTGGTCAGGGCGTATTTTGGGGAACGGCCGGACCGCCTGCCGGTGTGGTTCATGCGACAGGCCGGACGGTCGCTGCCGGAGTACCGGGCCGCCCGCGAGGGGGTGGGCATGCTCGAGTCGTGCCTGCGCCCCGAGCTCGCCGCGGAGATCACGCTGCAGCCGGTGCGCCGCCACGGGGTGGACGCCGCGATCTTCTTCTCTGACATCGTCGTTCCCCTGAAGCTCGCGGGTGTCGACGTCGAGATCGTGTCGGGGGTGGGCCCGGTGGTCGCCGAGCCGGTGCGCACCCGGGCCGACGTCGACCGTCTCGTCCAGCACCGTCCGGGCGACCACGACGCCGTCACCGAGGCGGTGCGCCTGACGGTGGCCGAGCTCGGCGCCACGCCGCTGATCGGCTTCGCCGGGGCGCCGTTCACGCTGGCCGCGTACCTGGTGGAGGGCCGCCCCTCGCGCGACCATCTCGCCGCCCGCACGATGATGCACGCCGACCCCGAGGCCTGGCGCCTTCTCATGCGCTGGACCGCCGACATCACGGGCGCGTTCTTGCGCGCGCAGGTCCTGGCCGGCGCCCGGGCCGCGCAGCTGTTCGACTCCTGGGCCGGCGCCCTGTCCCTGGCGGACTACACCGGCCATGCCGCGCCGTTCAGCGCCCGCGCGCTGGCACAGGTGCACGAGCTGGGTGTGCCGGTCGTGCACTTCGGGACCGGCACGTCCGAGCTGTTGGGAGCCATGCGGGACGTGGGCGCCGACGTCATCGGGGTGGACTACCGCCTCCCGCTGGACGAGGCCGCCCGGCGGCTGGGCGGGACCACGCCGTTGCAGGGCAACATCGACCCCGCGCTGCTCGCGGCGCCGTGGGAGGTGCTCGAGGCCCACGTGCGCGCGGTGGTCGAGGCGGGCCGCGCCGCCCCGGCGCACGTGGTCAACCTCGGCCATGGTGTGCCGCCGAGCACGGACCCGGGGGTGCTGACCCGGGTCGTCGAGCTCGTGCACCAGCTGTGAGCCGGGCCGCGGGCGCCGGCACGGCGGGCGGCGAGCGGGCCGACGTCGTCGTCGTGGGGGGCGGCATGGCCGGGCTGACGGCGGCGCACACGCTGACGCGCCACGGGCTGCGGCCGGTGGTGCTGGAGGCAGGTGACGACGTCGGGGGCCTGGTCACGGCGGGGACCATCGGCGGCTTCGAGATCGACCTGGGCGCGGAGGCGTTCGCGCGGCGCCGGCCCGAGGTGGCCACCCTCGCCCGCGAGCTGGGGCTGGCGGTGGACCAGCCGGCGGGCGGCTCGTGGGTGTGGTCGCCCGCCGGCGGCGGACACGCGGTGCCCATCCCGGCCGAGTCGATCCTGGGCATCCCGGGCCGCCCGGACGCACCCGAGGTGCTGCGCGCGCTCGGGCCCGACGGCGCCGCCCGCGCCGCGCGGGACGCCGAGCTGGACCCGGCCGTCGGTGCCGACGCGCCGGACCTGGCGACGCTTGTGCGGGCCCGGATGGGTGAGGCGGTGCTCACCCGCCTGGTCGGCCCGATCGCCGGCGGCATCCACAACGCCGACCCGGCCGACCTGGCGGTGGACTCGGTGGCGCCGGGGCTGCGCGCGGCCCTGGCCGCGTACGGCTCCCTGGCCGCCGCGGTGCGGGCGCTGCGGGCCGCCGCACCGCCGGGTGCGGCGATAGCGACGACGGTCGGCGGCCTGTTCCGCCTGCCCCGCGCCCTGGCCGCCGCGGTGGTGGCCGCGGGCGGCCAGGTCCGCACCGGCACCCGCGTGCGCGGGGTGCGGCCGGTGCCCGGCGGCTGGGAGGTGACGGCGGAGGACGGCGTGCTGCGCGCCGACCGTGTGGTGGTCGCGACCCCCGGCCCGGCGGCCCTGACGCTGCTGGCCGACACCGTCGACGTCTCCGACGTGCATCTGCCCACCGGCAGCACCATCACGCATGTGACCCTGGTGGTCCGGGCACCTGAGCTGGACGCCGCCCCGCGCGGCGCCGGGCTGCTCGTGCCCGTGGGCGCCGGCGTGCGCGCCAAGGCCCTGACGCACGCCAGCGCCAAGTGGCCGTGGCTGACCGCCGTGACTGGGCCGGGCACCCACGTGCTGCGAGTCTCCTACGGCCGGCCCGGCGAGCCGACGGAGGACGTCGACCCGGCCACGGCACTGCGCGACGCCGCCACGCTGCTCGGTGTCCCGCTCGGGCCGGCGGCACTCCTCGACGCGCGGGTGGTGCGGCGGGCGGGCATCCTTGCCGCCGCGACCCCGGACCACGTGGCGCAGGTCGAGCGCGTGGTCGGCCGGGTGCACCAGCTGGGCGGGCTCGACCTGACGGGCGCCTGGGTGGCCGGGACCGGACTGGCAGCCGTGGTCGCCCATGCCCAGCGGATCGCGGCCCACGACGAGCGCCTCCCCCGGCGCGCGACCGCCTGAGCCGGCCGTCCACCGCCCCTGCGGGCGCCGGACGACCTGCCGCCGTGCCTGCCAGCATCTGGCACACGCACCCGGGCCCGCATTACGTGACAATGTGTCAGAACATTTCCGGACAGGCCCACCAAGAATGCGTGAGCCAGCCCACCACAATGTCCTGACGAATTGTCATGAAAAGCCGCTGCCTCGACTTTTGTCCTTCCGGTGCGCAAACTGATGCGGTGAGCACGTCAACCCCTCTGCGTATCGGCACCCGGGGCAGCGAGCTCGCCCTCACCCAGACGACCACGGTGGCGGAGTCGCTCGCAGCCGCCTCTGGCCGCGACGTCGAGCTCGTCACCATCCGCACCGAGGGAGACCGGTCCACCGCGTCTCTCGCCAGCCTCGGCGGCACCGGCGTGTTCGCGGCGGCGCTGCGCGAGGCGGTGCTGGCGAGCACCTGCGACGTGGCCGTGCACTCGCTCAAGGACCTGCCCACCGCCCCTGTGACGGGGCTGAGCATCGGCGCCCTGCCGGCCCGGGCGGACCACCGCGACGCCCTGTGCGCCCGGGACGGCCTGACCCTGGCGACGCTGCCCGCGGGCGCCCGCGTGGGCACAGGGTCCCCGCGCCGCGCCGCTCAGCTCCGCCTCGCCCGGCCGGACCTGGAGGTCGTGGACATCCGCGGCAATGTCGGCACCCGGCTAGGACGGGTGGGCGCCGACCTGGACGCGGTCGTCCTCGCCCAGGCCGGCCTGGTCCGGCTCGGGCTGCTGGACCACGTGACCGAGACTCTCGAGCCGGACGTCATGCTGTCCGCGCCGGGCCAGGGCGCACTGGCGGTCGAGTGCCGAACCGCGGACCTGGCCGGCCCGCTCGGCGAGACCCTGCGCACGATCGATGACCCGTCCACCCGCCTGGCCGTCGTGGCCGAACGCACATTGCTGGCCGCGCTCGAGGCGGGCTGCGCCGCGCCGGTCGCCGCCTGGGCCCGTGTGGTGCCCGGCACGGCGGCCGAGCCCGCCTCCCTCGTGCTCCGCGCCGGCGCCTTCGACCCCGCCGGCCGCGACGCCCGCGTCCGCACCGCCGTCGTGGACCTCCCCGGGTCGCCGGAACGCTCCGGGGCCGCTGCCGACGGCGTCGAGACCGTCCAGGGAGTCGGCGACTCGCTCGCCCAGGACCTCGGCCGGACGACCGCTCTCCGGCTCCTCGACGACGGCGCCGCCGAGATAGCGGGGCTGCCGACGGCCGGCGGCGCGCTCGCCGCCGCGGGCCAGCCCGACGTGCCCGGTGTGCTCGACGGCGACGCCGGCGCATGACGGATCGAGCGCCCTCGCACCCCACCAGCGACCTGCGCGGCGCGCACGTGCTGCTCCCGCGCGCACTCCCGGACGACCCGCTCGCCGCCGCCGTCCGCGCGGCCGGGGGCGTGGCGGTGCCGACCGAGCTGGTCCGGTTCGCCGTCGCGCAACCCTCGGACCTCCTCGACCAGGCGCTGCGGGCGCTGGGCGAGGGCGCACACGCCTGGCTCGCCGTCACCAGCGCAACCACGGTCGAGGTGCTCGCCGGGCGCGCCGCCGACCTGGGCACCACCTTGGCGGCGCTGACCGAGCGGGTGCAGGTGGCCGCCGTCGGCCCCGCAACGGCCGCCGCGCTCCAGAGTGCCGGCGTGCACGTGGACCTGGTCCCGCCCGGGGAGTCCAGCGCCGCGACGCTCCTGGACGTCTGGCCGGCGGCCGAGGAGCGCGCCCTGGTGCTGCTGCCGCACTCGGAGATCGCCGGCCCCACGCTGGCGAGCGGGCTGCGGGAGCGCGGCTGGCTCGTGGACGAGGTCGTCGCCTACCGGACGGTGCCCGTGCGAGAGCCGGACCCGGCCGTGAGCGCGGCGCTGGCCGCGGGGCGCATCACCGTCGTACTGCTCACCTCAGGCTCGACGGCGCGTGCCCTCGTCGCGCTGTACGGCGTCCCACCGGCACGGGTGTGCGCGATCGGCGCCAGCACCGCCCAGGCCGCCGCCGAGGCGGGCCTGACGGTGCACGCCGTCGCCGAGGCACAGACCCCCGCGGGGCTCGTCGCCGCTGCCACCCACCTCATCGCCGAGATGTCCTCCTCTCGGTGACATGTCATCGACATCTCGCCGAGGCGTGGACATCTCGGCAACGCTTTGGATGATCGGAACGGAGCACCTGTGACCACCTCCCCCGCCACGCAGGCCGCGGCGCAGACCACCGCCACCCGCCGGGTCGAGCCGCGCCCGGCCGAGCGCCCGCGCCGACTGCGCGCCACCCCGGCGCTGCGCCGGCTCGTCGCCGAGCACCGCACCGACCCGGCGGACCTGGTGCTGCCGATGTTCGTGCGTGAGGGCATCGACGCACCCGTGCCGTTGGCGTCCATGCCGGGCGTCGCGCAGCACACCATGGACTCGCTGCGCCGGGCGGCGGTGGAGGCCGCCGAGTCGGGCGTGGGCGGGCTGATGCTCTTCGGCGTGCCCGCGGTGCGCGACGCCGTCGGCTCGGGGGCCACCGACCCGGACGGCATCCTCAACGCCGGGCTGCGTGCCCTGGTCGAGGAGGTGGGGGACGCCGTCGTCGTCATGTCCGACCTGTGCCTGGACGAGTTCACCGACCACGGCCACTGCGGGGTGCTCGACACCGCCGGGCGGGTGGACAACGACGCCACCTTGGTGCGCTACCAGGACATGGCGCTGGCGCACGCCGCCACCGGGGCCCACGTGCTGGGGCTGAGCGGGATGATGGACGGTCAGGTCGCCGCCGTCCGGGAGGTGCTGGAGGCCGACGGGCACACCGACACCGCGATCCTCGCGTACTCGGCGAAGTACGCCTCCGCGTTCTACGGCCCCTTCCGCGACGCCGTCGACTCCCAGCTGCGCGGGGACCGCAAGACCTACCAGATGGACCCGGCCAACGGCCGCGCGGGACTGCGCGAGGCCACCCTCGACCTCACCGAGGGCGCCGACATCGTCATGGTCAAGCCCGCACTGAGCTACCTCGACGTCCTGGCCGACGTCGCCGAGCTCTCCCCCGTCCCCGTCGCGGCGTACCAGGTCTCCGGCGAGTACGCGATGATCGAGGCCGCCGCCGCGCAGGGCTGGATCGAGCGGCGGCGCGCCATCGAGGAGTCCGTGGTGAGCATCCAGCGAGCCGGCGCGGACTTCGTGCTGACCTACTGGGCGACCGAGCTCGCCGGCTGGCTGCGCTGACGCCGCGGCTTCCGCACGGCCCCACCTGGGACGGCGGCTCAGGATCGCCGCCCGCGGGCCCACGTCCCATCCTCTGCCGCTCCATCGCACTCGTCACCAAGGAGTAAATATGACCGCCGACCCCATGCACGAGCTGTTCGAGCGCGCCCGCGCCGTCATCCCCGGCGGGGTGAGCTCCCCGGTGCGCGCGTTCGGTTCGGTGGGCGGCGACCCGCGGTTCATCGCGTCCGCCCGCGGGCCGTACGTCACGGACACGACGGGGCGGGAGTACGTGGACCTGGTGATGTCGTGGGGGCCGGCGCTGCTGGGGCACGCGCACCCCGAGGTGGTGGCGGCCGTGCAGGACGCCGCCAGCCGGGGCCTGTCCTTCGGGGCCCCCACCGAGGCCGAGGTGGAGCTCGCCGAGGCCGTGCGTGGCCGGGTGCCCGCCGCGGAGAAGGTGCGGTTCGTCTCGACCGGCACCGAGGCGACGATGACCGCGGTGCGCCTGGCGCGCGGTGCCACCGGGCGTGACCTCGTCGTCAAGTTCGCCGGGTGCTACCACGGGCACGTCGACGCGCTGCTCGCCGAGGCCGGCTCCGGCGTCGCCACCTTCGCCCTGCCCGGCTCGGCCGGGGTCACCACGGCCAGCGCCGCCGAGACCGTCGTGGTGCCCTACAACGACCTGCCGGCCCTCGAGGCCGTCTTCGCCGAGCGCGGCGACCGGATCGCGGCGGTCATCACCGAGGCCGCGCCGGCGAACATGGGCGTGGTGCCGCCACAGCCCGGCTTCAACGCGGCGCTGCGCCGCCTCACCACCGAGCACGGCGCCCTGCTGATCCTCGACGAGGTGCTCACGGGCTTCCGGGTCGGCCCGTCCGGGTGGTGGGGGCTCGACGGCGTCGCGACCGACGGCGCTACGACGGCGGGGGGCGGGACGACGGCGACCGGCTCAGCCCCGTACGTCCCGGACCTGTTCACCTTCGGCAAGGTGGTCGGCGGCGGCATGCCGCTGGCCGGGCTCGGCGGGCGCGCCGAGATCATGGACCTCCTCGCCCCGACCGGCCCCGTCTACCAGGCCGGCACCCTCTCTGGGAACCCCCTCGCCACCGCCGCCGGCCTGGCCACGCTGCGCCTGGCCGACAGCGCGGTGTACGCACACGTGGACGAGGCCGCCCGCACCCTGGGCGACGCCGTCGCCGACGCGCTGGACGCCGCCGGCGTCGCGCACCGCGTGCAGCGGGCCGGCAACCTCTTCTCGGTGATGTTCGGCGAGGCCGCGGCCCGCGACGGCGTGCGCAGCTACGCCGATGCCCAGGCGCAGGAGACCTTCCGGCACCCGCCGTTCTTCCACGCGATGCTCGACGCCGGGGTGGCGCTGCCGCCGTCGGTGTTCGAGGCCTGGTTCCTCTCCGCCGCCCACGACGACGCCGCGATGAGCCGGATCCTCGAGGCGCTGCCGGCCGCGGCCCGGGCGGCGGCCGAGGCGCGCCCCGCCTGACCGGTCAGTCCGCCTCGGGCGGCGCCTGCGCACCCTCGGCCTCGTCCCGCTCGGCCCAGTCCAGGAGCGGGGCGAGGTCGAAGACGGCGGCATCGATGCCCGCGTGGAGGTCGCCGAGCTTGGCGTAGCGGGCGGGCATCGTGGCGACGGTGAAGTCGCGCGGGTCGCAGTCCGGCACCTCCTGCCACGTCAGGGGGGCCGACACTGTGGCCTCGGGCGTCCCGCGGATCGAGTAGGCGCACGCGATCGTGTGGTCGCGAGCGTTCTGGTTGAAGTCGACGAAAACCTTGGCCGGGTCGCGGTCCTTGCGCCACCACGTCGTCGTCGCCTCCTCCGGTGTGCGTCGCTCGACCTCGCGGGCGAAGGCGAGCGCGGCCCGGCGCACGTCATGGAAGCCGTGCTCGGGCTTGATGCGCACGTAGACGTGCAGGCCGTCCCCGCCCGTGGTCTTGGGGAAGCCGGTGGCGCCGAGCTCGTCGAGCACCTCGCGGGCCACGCCCGCCACGCGGCGGACGGTGGCGAAGTCCGTGGAGTCGCCCGGGTCGAGGTCGATGCGCCACTCGTCGGGCTTCTCGACGTCGGCGCGGCGGCTGTTCCACGGGTGGAACTCGACCGTGGACATCTGCACTGCCCAGATCACCTGCGCGAGCTCGGTGACACACAGCTCGTCGGCGTCGCGGTCGTAGCGCGGGAAGTGCACCCGCACGGTCTGCACCCAGTCCGGTGCGCCGTGCGGCAGCCGCTTCTGGTGGACCTTCTCCCCGGTGATGCCCTCGGGGAAGCGGTGCAGCATGCAGGGGCGCTCGCGCAGGGCGTTGACGATGCCGTCGCCGACGGCGAGGTAGTAGGTCGCGAGGTCGAGCTTGGTGTGTCCAGGGCCGGGGAAGTAGACCCGGTCGGGGTTGCTGATCCGGACGACGCGCCCGCCGACCTCCAGCTCGGTCGCGGGTGAGGTCGCCTTGGCCATGGGACTACCTCACCACCGGCCGCGGAACGGCGCCACGGGGCCGCCGGAGACGGCGGTCCCCTCCTCGCGCCCCTGGGCCCGGTGTGCCCCGCTCGACCTAGCGCGCGACCTCGCGCACTCGCGCCTGCCGGGCGCCATCACGCCAGATCCGGACGATCACCACGACGGCCGCGACGGCCGCCGCGACCGCCAGTCCCACGAGGAGCGCCGCACGGCCGGCACCGGACGGCACGAATGTCGCCACGGCGATCGCCACACCGTTGGCGAGCACCAGCCCGGGCACCACTGCCGCACCCACCCACTTCTGCCGTACGGACCACAGCGGGGAGCCCGCGAGCAGGATCATCGCGACGAGCCACGGCGCCGCGACGAGCGGCAGGGGCACGAGCACGCTCCATGCGAGGTCGTAAGAGGTCGGCAGCAACGGGTTCGCGGCTTCCTCGAACTCCTGGGCGGTGGGACCAGCTAACCCCCCACCGGACACGTCCGCCGTCACTTCCACCGACGACGTCACCGCGGAGAACGACACGATGGCGCCGAGCACCAGGACGTAGAGCCCGGCTGTCACAAGCAGCAGCAGCCCTATGGTCGGCGGGACCCATGCCCGCGCAAGGGCGGGCGGCGGAACGTGATCGACCTGCGGCGCCCCGGGGTGGGCCGGCCGAGGTCCGTCCGCCGACCAGGCGGCCTCGGGCCAGCCTGCGTCGACCCGGTCTCGGCGCCCGTCCTCGAGCGCGGCGGAGGCGACCTCCTCGGGCGCGCCGAGCTCGAGCAGCACCTGTTCCACCTCGTCGGAATCCCACGGACGCGCACCGAGCACCGCCTCGATGTGTTCGCGCACCCCGCCGAGAACCTCCGCGCGCAGGGTCGGCTCCACAGGCCGGAGCATGCGCCCGAGATCATCGAGGTACGCCGCGACCAGCCCGTCCGCCTGCATACGTGCTTCCATCGTCCCGCTCCCACCTTCGTGTCCGGCGCCGTCCCGGCGACCGGGACCTGCCGTGCTTCCCTGAGGGTTCTGTGACGACGGGTCGGTCATGTCGGTCCCGCTTCCTGCTCGAGTGTGGCGTCGACCGCGTCGCGGAAGGGGTGCCAGGCGCGGGTGAAGGCCGCCAGGGCGTGCTCGCCGTCGTCCGTGAGCACGTAGTAGCGCCTGGGGGGCCCGGCGGTGGACTCCTGCCAGGTGGTCTGGACCAGCCCCGACTTCCGTAGGCGGGCGAGCAGCGGGTACAAGGTGCCCTCGCCGCTCATGAGGATCCCGTCACGAGTGAGGGTGCGGGCGATGTCCAGGCCGTACCGGCTACCGCTTTGCAGCAGCGCGAGGACGCAGTACTCGAGCGCTCCGCGACGGAGGTTCGAGAGGATGCTCTCCTCACCCGGTACCATGCGACACAAGGTAGTGCTCGCCAGCGGCCTCACACAAGGGCCTCACCAACGTGGGTTCGTCGGGTAACCCTGAATCGTGGCCCGTTGCGACCTGCTCAGGACGTCGGCGGCACGTTCCAGTGCTGCAGCACCGGCAACCCGCGCTTGTCGGTGAGCACCCCACGGTGCGCGGCATCGATAAGGAAGCCGACGCCGTGCTCGGGACCCAGCCCGAGCCAGCGGGCGACGAGCACGCGCGACGTGTGGCTGTGCCCGACGACCAGCACGTCGCCGCGCTCGAGCTCGGCACGCACGCGGACCAGCACGCGGTCCACCCGGGCGCCGACCGCAGCGGCATCCTCGCCCCCGGGTGCGCCGTCGGTGAAGAGCTCCCACGGCCCGAGCCCCGCGGCCTCACGCTCGGCGAGGTACTCCGCCGTCGTGCGGCCCTCGAGGTCGCCGTAGTCCCACTCGGTCAGATCCTCGACGACCTCGATCTCCTCGATACCCGCGAGCTCGGCCGTCCGCCGCGCCCGCTGACGCGGGCTGACCAGCACGGCGGCGAAGGCGCGCTCTCCGAGGTCGTCGAGGAGGTGCCGGGCCTGCTGCTCCCCGCGGGCGGTGAGCGGGATGTCCGTGGTGCCCGTGTGCTGCCCGGAGACGCTCCACTCGGTCTCACCGTGCCGGACCACGATCAGCTCGGACACGTCGGCCTCCCTCGTATGAGTGGACGCCAGCATGGCCCTGCCGACACCACGGCGCCATGGGTGGCGCCGCGACAATGGCACCCGGCACCCGGATCGCCCAGGCTCGAGGCTCGAGGCTCGAGGCTCGAGGCTCGAGGCAAGCACGGACCGACCGACGCGCCCGGCGCTGCGGCTGGAATGATGGCGCCATGACTGCGCGCGTCGACCTGGCCACCCTGACCCCACCGATCGCCCTGGGCCCCCTCGACGGGCGCTACCGCAAGGTGGTCGCGCCGCTGACGAACCACCTCTCCGAGGCGGCGCTCAACCGCGCACGGCTCCACGTGGAGGTCGAGTGGCTCATCCACCTCACCGACCAAGGCGTGCTGCCCGGAGCGCCGCGCCTGAGCGAGGCTGACACGGCCTACCTGCGGGACGTCGTCGCGACGTTCGGCGCCGAGGCCGTCGCCGAGCTGGCCGAGATCGAGCGCGAGACCCTGCACGACGTCAAGGCCGTGGAGTACTACCTCAAGCGGCGCCTCGACACCGCGCCCGCCACCCTCGGCGCGGACACCGCGCTCCCCCAGGTGCACGAGATCGTCCACATCTTCTGCACCAGCGAGGACATCAACAACCTCGCCTACGCGCTGACCGTCAAGGACGCCGTCGAGCAGGTGTGGCTGCCCGCCGCCACGGCGATGACCGACGACGTCGCCGCGCTGGCCCGCGAGCACGCCGACGCCGCGATGCTCGCCCGCACGCACGGCCAGCCGGCCACTCCCACCACGCTGGGCAAGGAGCTCGCCGTGCTCGCGCACCGGCTGCGCCGCCAGCTGCGTCGGATCGGTGCCGCGGAGTACCTCGGCAAGATCAACGGCGCCACGGGCACCTACGGTGCGCACACCGTCTCGGTCCCGGGCGCCGACTGGGAGGCCGTGGCGCGCGGGTTCGTCGAGCACCTCGGGCTGACCTGGAACCCGCTGACCACCCAGATCGAGTCGCACGACTGGCAGGCCGAGCTGTACGCCGACGTCGCCCGGTTCAACCGGGTCCTGCACAACCTCGCCACCGACGTGTGGACGTACATCTCGCTCGGGTACTTCGCCCAGCGGCTGTCCGCACAGGGCTCCACCGGCTCCTCGACCATGCCGCACAAGGTCAACCCGATCCGGTTCGAGAACGCCGAGGCGAACCTCGAGATCTCCTGTGCGCTGCTCGACACGCTCGCGGCCACGCTGGTCACCTCGCGCCTGCAGCGCGACCTCACCGACTCGAGCACGCAGCGCAACATCGGCGTCGCGTTCGGCCACTCCCTGCTCGCGATCGACAACGTCCGGCGTGGTCTGGCGGGTCTGGACGTCGACGGCGCCGCCCTGGCGCGCGACCTCGACGCCAACTGGGAGGTGCTCGGTGAGGCGGTCCAGCAGGCCATGCGGGCGGCGTCCATCGCCGGGGCCACCGGCATGGAGGACCCCTACGAGCGGCTGAAGGACCTCACGCGTGGACGCCGGGTGGACGGGCCGGGGATGCGCGAGTTCATCGCCGGGTTGGGCCTGCCCGACGACGTCGAGCAGCGGCTGCTCTCGCTGGAGCCCGGCAGCTACACCGGCATCGCCGCGGCGCTGGTGCGCCACCTCGACGGCTGATCTCAGTGCCGGTCCGGGTTCGCCGCCCGGGCAGCGCTCCGCCGGCTCGGCCCGCCGGCCCGACCCGCGGTCAACGGTTCGCCTCGAGCGACGCCGCGACGGCGGCGACGAACCTCTCGAGATCACCGAGATCCTCAAGACGCGATCGGAGGTCTTCGACGATCTTCGTCCGCAGCGCCGGTGCGAGCGCTGCCGTCATGGCGTCAATGTGTTCCACGGTCCGGTGAGAGCGCGACGGTTCTGCGAATCGTCGGGGCTGCGACGGCGTCGGGCACCCGGAGTGTGATCCACGACGACGACAGCATCGCGCCGGCCCCCGTACCGTTGGCCTACGTGACTTCCCTGCTAGCCGCCGCGGCCACCTCCGACACCCAGCTCGACGGCATCGCCGCATGGGCGGTCTCCGTGATGGAGACGCTCGGCGGCTTCGGCGCCGCGCTGCTCATCGGGCTGGAGAACCTGTTCCCGCCGCTGCCGAGCGAGGTCATCCTGCCGCTGGCGGGGTTCACGGCGTCCCAGGGGTCGCTCGGCCTGGTCGAGATGATCCTGTGGTGCACCGCGGGCTCCGTGGTCGGCGCCTGGGTGCTGTACGGCATCGGAGCCCTGCTGGGTCGCGAGCGGACGCGGGCGATCATGAACTGGCTCCCGCTGGTCAAGATCGAGGACGTCGACAAGACCGAGGCCTGGTTCCACCGGCACGGCAAGGGGACGGTCTTCCTCGGCCGGATGATTCCGATCTTCCGCAGCTTGATCTCGATCCCGGCCGGCATCACCCGGATGCCGCTGCTCCTCTTCACGGCCCTGACGCTCGCCGGGTCGCTGGTGTGGAACACCGTCCTGATCGTCGCCGGCTACGCGCTCGGCGAGAACTGGCACATCGTGGACCAGTACGTCGGGGTGTTCTCCCGCGTCGTCATCGTCGCGGTGATCCTGGCACTCGCCTGGTTCGTCATCGCCCGGGTGCGCAGCATGCGCGTGCACAAGCACTCCGGCGACGACACCGCCGCCTGACGGCCCGGTCCGCAACGCCGTCGGGCCGGCGACCGCCTGACGGCCCGGCCCGCGCCGCCGCCGGGCTGGTCCGGCGCGCCGCCGGCTCAGTTCAGCTGGTCGAGCCGTCGCAGCAGCACGCCCTCGCGCAGCGCCCAGGGGCAGGTCTCGATCTCGTCGACGCAGAGCACCTTCATCGCCCGCTGGGCCACCAGGCCGCCCGCGACGATCTGGTAGGTCCTCTCCGGCGTGATGCCGGGCAGCTCCACCCGCTGCTCGGCCGGCAGCTTCGCCAGGCGGGGCGTCCAGTCCTTGAGGTCGGCCAGCTGCATGCGCCGGCGCTCCTCCGGGCCCACCACCGCCACCCGCTGCCCGGCCAGCCGCGCCAGGGAGCGGAACGTCTTCGACGTCGCGACCACGTGGTCCGGCCTGGGCTGCTCGGCGATGGCCCGCGCCACCGGCGCGAGCGCCGTCTTGATGTGGGCCTTCAGCGCGGCGAGCTCGTCCTCGGTGGGCGGGTCGGTGGGCAGGAACTCGCGGGTGAGGCGGCCCGCTCCGAGCGGCACCGACACGGCGAAGTCCGGGATCTCGTCGATCCCCATGGCGATCTCGAGCGAGCCGCCGCCGATGTCGAGCACGAGGAGCCGGCCCGCGGCCCACCCGTGCCAGCGGCGCGCCGCCAGGAACGTCAGCTCGGCCTCCTCCCGCCCGCTCAGCACCTGCAGCGGCACACCGGCCACCTCCTCCAGGTGGGCGAGGACCTCCGGACCGTTAGCCGCCTCACGGATCGCCGAGGTCGCGATCCCCATCATCTCCTCCGCCCCGAAGCGGTCGGCGGCCTTCGCGGCCGCGGCGACGGCCCGGGACAGGGCGTCCACGCCGGCCTGGACGATGCGCCCGTCATGTCCTAGGTAGCGCATGAGCCGCACGGCGGTCCGCGCCTCGGTCGCCGGGTCGGGGCGCCCGTCGCGCACGGCGTCGACGACGGCGAGATGGACGGTGTTGGACCCGATGTCGAGGACTCCCAGGCGCATAGGCGCCACCGTATCGGCGCCCGGCTCGGCGCCCGGCCGCGGTCCGCGCCTCACAGCACGTAGGGTCGGAACAGACCCCGTTCCCGATCCCGACAGGTCCGCCATGAGCACCGTCATGCAGAAGGCGATCACGCCGCAGATGTCCGCCGCGTACCTCGAGCGCGGTCTCGATCGGGTGGCCGGCTTCGTGCTGCCGGCGGCCGCCGCCTCCGCGGTGACCACCGCAGCCGCCTTGTTCGAGCTGCACGGCCTGGGCTTCCCCGGCTCACCCTTCTCCCCCGACCGACCGATCGACATCCTGCACCTGCCCGTCTCCCCCACCGCCACGCTGCTGCCGGCCACCGGCGGCACGGACGCGGCCTCTCGTCAGGCCAACGGGGGCAAGTTCCTCGACCGCCCGCCGTTCACCGGAACCGGGTTCGCCACCACCGGCGAGGTCGTCGCGCCGCTGTCCTGGCTCGAGCACACCAGGATCAGCCCCGGCGCCCGGTTGTGGCGGTTCGACCCCGGGGCCGCAGAGCCCGAGCTCGTCGGCACCTACCACGGGGTCGCGTTCGGCTGGCAGAACCACCTGGCCGGGGACGAGCTGCACGCCCTGCCGCCGTCGAAGTTCGTCGGGCACGTGGCCAAGCTCGAGCTCGGCGCCTTCGCGGCGGACGTCAAGACGGACGACGACGGCGGCCCCACCGTCGTCACCCTCGTCACCATGTCCGAGCAGGCGGAGCAGCACGGGTTCACCCGTACCAAGGCGGGCACCTGGGCCAAACAGGTCCTCGCCGCCGACGTCGAGCTGTTCGAGATCCACGCGGGGGCCCGCTGGCACGGCATCCCGGTGCGCATCGTGGACCAGGGTCCCGCGCCCGACGGACAGCAGATGTGCCGCATCACCTCCCTCGCCCACGACGCCGACGTGGCCGAGCGCCTCCTCATGGACAAGGTCGACGCGGGCGTGTACGAGACGACGGCGCCGCTCGCCGACCTGGACGACGTGGTGTACGCCCAGCGCGTGCCGAAGGCGTGGGCGAAGGAGGGCCAGCTCAGCCAGGCTCGGGCGGCCGCGCCGGGCGCCGCCGGAGCCACAGCCGCGACCGGTGCTGCCGCAACCGCGGGCGTGGGCGGGGCTGCCGCAACCGCGGGCGCCGCCGGAGCCGGTACCGGTACCGGTACCGGTACCGGTACCGACGCGACCGCACGGCCCCAGACGGCCGCCCGCGGGCCCGCCTCGAAGCACTCCGCCACGCTCCAGCTGATCGCCTTGGGTCTCGCCCGCGTCGCACCCACCGGGTGGACCCGCGTGCGCGTGCTGTGCCGGATGGTGGGCTCACGCGGGGAGATCCTCGCGGCCGCCACCAACCCCGAGGGCAAGGAGCTCATGCTCCCCGGCCTGCCGGAGGATGTCACCGCGGCCATGTCCCAGCTGCGGCACGCCGGCTACGAGCAGGGCCGGGGCACCTGGTACACCGCGATGGTCACGCTCGTCCCCGACGGCACACTGACCCTCAACGTGGACTACACCAACGAGCCTCGCTGGAGCGGGCAGAGTGGCCCCCTCGACCCTGTGGAGTTCGCCGAGGACGCCAAGCGCTACCCTCGCGACGCCGAGCACACGCCGGAGTGGCTCCAGGCCCGCCTCGCAGAGGCCGGCGCGGCGGAGTAACCCCACCCAACCCAGCGCCACCCAACCCAGCGCGCGAGATGTCATCTTCTCCGTGAGATGTCATGTTTTCGCTCTGCGCCGACAGACCATGTGCTCGTCTGCGGGTCTGCGCGGAGCGTCACGACCTGTCCCGACGGGCGTGACGCGTCGTACCCCCCACCCGGCGAACGACGGGACGTAAGTCCTCCCATCGACATACCCCTCCCCCGTATCGTTGTCACCGATACCCCCTGGGGGTACATTTCGGTTGAGCGTGGTCCGCCCTGGGCCGCCCGGACCTGAGGAGCTGTCGTGCCCGGTTACAGCGGGACCAAGGAGCAGTACACCAAGCGGCTGCGTCGCATCGAGGGCCAGGTGCGCGGCATCGCGCGCATGGTCGACGAGGACGTGTACTGCATCGACGTGCTCACCCAGATCTCGGCGGTCACCAAGGCGCTGCAGGCGGTCGGCATCGGGCTGGTCGAGGACCACCTGGGCCACTGCGTCGTCGACGCCGCGCGGTCCTCCCACGAGGAGGGCCAGGCGAAGGTGACCGAGGCCGCCGAGGCGATCGCCCGGCTCGTCCGTTCCTGACCACCCACCCTGACGAACAAGGAGCACACATGAGCACCACCGAGATCGACCGCACCACCGTCGTCGACGTCGAGGGCATGACCTGCGGCCACTGCGTGCAGCACGTCACCACCGAGCTGAAGAACCTCGACGACGTCAAGAACGTCTCCGTCGCGCTCAACGCCGGCGGCGTCTCCCAGGTCACGGTCGTCGCGGACGTCGTCCTCGACGACGCCGCCCTGCGCGCCGCCGTGGACGAGGCCGGCTACACCGTCGCCGCCATCCACCGCGACTGACGCCGGCGGCCCGCCGCCCGACAGTCCCCCGTTCCGCACCCGAGAGAGGCCCCCGTGACCACCGCAACCGAGACCGGCAGCGCATCGCTCACCGTCGTCGGTGAGGTCGACATCAGCGTCGAGGGCATGACCTGCGCGTCGTGCGTCAACCGGGTCGAGAAGCGGCTGGCCAAGGTGCCCGGGGTCCGCGCGATGGTCAACCTCGCCACCGAGTCCGCCCACGTCGAGCTCACCTCTGACGTCCCCGACAGCGAGCTCCTCGCAGCAGTCGAGGCGGCCGGCTACACCGCGACGGTGACGGGCTCGCGCCGGCGGACCGCCGACGCCGCGGCCGCCCCGACCCCGGCCGGCACCGCGGCCGCCGCACCGGACGCCACCGCCGACACCTCCTCCCCCGCCGAGCGCCGCGCTGCCGACCTCAAGCGCCGGCTGCTCGTCTCCGCCGTCCTGACCGTGCCGGTCACCGCGCTCTCCATGGTCCCGGCCGTGCAGTTCCCGGGTTGGCAGTGGCTGGTCATGGTGCTGGCGCTGCCGGTGGTCACCTGGGGCGCCTGGCCCTTCCACGCCTCTGCCGCGCGGGCCGCGCGGCACGGCGCCTCGACCATGGACACCCTGGTGTCCCTCGGTGTCGCGGCGGCGACGCTGTGGTCGCTGTGGGCGATCACCCTCGGCGGCGCGGGCGAGATCGGCATGCGCATGCAGTTCTCGCTCTTCCCCGCCCAGGGCGGGATGCACGCCACGCCGGAGCTGTACTTCGAGACGGCCGCGGTGGTCACCACGTTCCTCCTCACCGGCCGCTACGCCGAGTCGCGCTCACGCCGCCGGGCCGGGGACGCCCTGCGGTCGCTGCTCTCCCTCGGCGCCAAGGACGTCGCGCGGGTCACCCTCGACGCCGGCGGGAACCGCACCGAGACCCGGGTGCCGATCGACGCGCTCGTGGTCGGCGACCTGTTCGCCGTCCGCCCGGGCGAGAAGGTGGCCACCGACGGCGTCGTCGTCGAGGGCACCTCGGCCCTGGACACCTCCCTGCTCACCGGCGAGCCCGTGCCGGTGGACGTCGGCGCGGGCGACGAGGTGGTCGGCGCGACCGTCAACACCTCCGGCCATCTGCTCGTGCGGGCCACCCGGGTGGGGGAGGAGACCACGCTGGCGCAGATCGGCCGCCTGGTCACCCAGGCGCAGACCGGGAAGGCGCCGGTGCAGCGCCTGGCCGACCGGATCTCCGCGGTCTTCGTCCCCATCGTCATCGTGCTGGCGCTGGGCACTCTCGCGGTGTGGCTGCTGCTGGGCAACCCGGTGCAGTCCGCCTTCACGGCCGCCGTCGCCGTCCTCATCATCGCCTGCCCGTGCGCCCTCGGGCTCGCGACCCCCACCGCGCTGCTGGTGGGCACCGGCCGCGCCGCACAGCTCGGCATCCTCATCAAGGGCCCGGAAATCCTCGAGTCCACCCGCCAGGTCGACACCATCGTGCTGGACAAGACCGGCACGGTCACCGAGGGCCGCATGGTCCTCGGTGAGGTCCTCGCCCCGTCCGAGGTGCACCGCCACGTCGTCGGCGCCGCCGCCGACACCGGCACGGACGACCTGCGCGCCCAGGCCCTGTGGCTCGCCGCCGCCGCGGAGGCGGGCAGCGAGCACCCCATCGCCCGGGCCATCGTCGAGGCGGCCCAGGCCGGGGCGCAGCGGGCCGGCACCGCGCTGGCGCCCGCCACCGACTTCACCAACCACGCCGGGCGCGGCGTCGCGGCCACGGTGGACGACGGCGGTACCTCCCGTCGCGTCCTCGTCGGCCGCCCGTCCTGGCTCGCCGAGCAGGGCGTGGCCGGTGCGGGCGAGGACGACGAGGTGGTCCGTGCGCACCGCCACGCCGAGCGCGACGGCGCGACCGCCGTCGTCGTCGCCTGGGACGGTCGGGCGCGCGGCGTGCTGACCGTGCGCGACGCTGTCAAGCCCACCTCGGCCCAGGCGATCGTCCAGCTCGAGGAGCTGGGCCTGACCCCGTACCTGCTCACCGGCGACAACCGCGCCGCCGCCGAACGGGTGGCCGGCGAGGTCGGCATCGCCGCCGAGCACGTGATCGCCGAGGTGCTGCCCGAGCAGAAGCTGCAGGTGGTCAAGGACCTGCAGGGCCACGGCAAGGTGGTGGCCATGGTCGGCGACGGCGTCAACGACGCCGCAGCGCTGGCCCAGGCCGGCCAGCGTGGCCTCGGGCTGGCGATGGGCACCGGGACCGACGTCGCCATCGAGGCCTCCGACATCACCCTGGTGCGCGGAGATCTGCGGGCCGCCGCGACAGCCATCCGCATCTCCCGCGGGACGCTGCGGATCATCAAGCAGAACCTGTTCTGGGCGTTCGCCTACAACGTCGCCGCCATCCCGCTGGCGGCGCTGGGGCTGCTCAACCCGATGATCGCCGGCGCTGCGATGGCGGCCAGCTCGGTGATCGTGGTGGGCAACTCGCTGCGGCTGCGCCGGGCGGGCTGAGCCTCCCCCCGCCCGCTTCCACCCGCGAGATGTCAACTTCTCCGCGAGATGTCACGGCATCTCGCCGAGAGGTTGCTCTCTGTGCCTAACCGACCACGATCACCCGCGCGCCGACGACCTCGTACGTGCCCTTCGCACGCGCGTCCCGGGTAGCCAGGGTCGCGCCATTCTCTGCCGCGGCCAGTGCGACCAGCGCGTCGTAGACCGCGCCGCCCGCCACGTCGGCACGGCTGAGGACGTCCGGCAGGCGGGCGGCGGTGCCGGGCCGCAGAAGCAGCGGTGGCCCGAACCGCTCGCGTAGCAGGCGGGCCGCATTCGCGGGACTCACCCGCAGATCACCGGGAAGCCGGGTCAGGACCGAGTACGTCTCCGCGAGCGCGTGACCGCTTAGTGCCACGTCCCGGCCGTCCCACCAGCGCGTGACGAGCTGGTGCGCGCTGTGACTCTGCACCAGCAGAGGAATCGCGACGCTGGTGTCGAGCGCGAGCGGCGCGCTCATCTCCGGCCGGTGTCGAGCAGCCGGAAGACGTCCTCATCGTCGATTGCCGTCTCGCCCGCCACGACGAGCGCCCCCGCCTCCTCGACCAGCCGGGCAGTGCGCCCGGTCGGCACCACCTGCAGCCCTGCGCCGTAGCGCGAGATGTCCACGGTCGATCCCTCGCGCAGGCCGAGCGCGTCACGAAGTGGCTTCGGCACCACGATGCGCCCGACGGAGTCCACGGTGGCCTTCATGGGAATACGCTACCAGCGAGATCCCAGTGAGCGGCCGCGAGCCGCCGGGCCGGCGCGGAAGAGGCCGGAAGAGACCGCGAGAGGCGGGAACCATCGGGAGCTGAGCCCCATGCGGCCGGGAATGCCACCCGGGCAGTGTGAGGCACGGCCGGTGACACCCGGCCGCCGGCGCCCGCCGGCATCCCGAGACCCGGAGGTCACCGTGAACCGCTCTCCCGCCGTGCCCCTCACCCTCGCCGGCGCGCTGCTGATCGCGACCGCCGCCCCGTTCGCGCTGGAGCTCACCAGCGGCGACGAGAAGTTCAGCACCACGGCGCTCAGTGGGATGTACCTCGTCCGGATGGCCCTCGCGCTGATCGGCACCCTGGCCCTGCTCGTGGCCATCCCCAGGCTTCGCGCCCTTCCTGGCACCGGTGGTCACCTGCCCGGCTGGTCGCTGGATGCGGCCCTGATCGCCACGGCCCTGACGGCAGCCACACAGTTCGTCCAGCTCTTCGTCGTCCGCTGGTTGGGTGACATCGATCCGGACTTGCTCGACATACCGATGGGCGGCGTCCTCATGGCTTCGATGGTCGCTTCCTGGGTCCTGTACCTCTTGGCCTGGACCATCGTGGGCGGCCTGGCGCTACGTCGGCAGGTAGTGCCCGTCCCGGCCGGCGTCCTGCTGATCATCGGCGCCGTGCTCCAGCCGGTATTCGGTCCCCTTGCCGCGCTGCCGTTCGGGGCGGCACTGCTGATGACTGCACGCGCCGCGCGGGGCTCGACCATCCAGGTCACGGACGCGTCTGCGGCCCCGATCGCCTCCCGTTCCTGACGAGTCGCCCTACAGTTCGGGCGTGCAAAGGGTGTTTACGTGAACCGGGCCGCCGTCGGCGTCGTCCTCGGCATCGACGCCGTGGCGTCGCTCCTGGTGGTGGTCACGCTGGTGACGATGCCGGCGTCCGCGGAGTCGCCCGGCGCCCGGGTCACCCAGCTGGCCTTCGTGCTGGGCACCCTGGGACTGGCCGTCGTCGGCGCCCTCGTGGTGCTAAGACGGCCGGACCAGCACCACATCGGGTGGCTGCTCCTCACGGTCGGTGCCCTGGGCGGCGCCGGCCGGGCCGTCACCGCCCTCGCCCTCCTCGATCCGGCCAGGACCGGGGCGGGGCTGGCGTGGGTCACGAACTGGGCATGGGTGCCCGGCACGACGGCGGTGCTCCTGCTGCTCCTGCGCCTGCCGACGGGCGTGCTGCCCCGGCCGCGGTGGCGATGGGTGGAGCGGGCGGTGCTGGGCTGGGGCGGCGTGACGCTCGTGGTCACCGCCGTGGTCCCCGGTCCGCTGGCCGTCACGCCCCTCGGCCGCGACAACCCCGTCGGTATCGTCTCGGCGCCGTGGCTCACGGACCTGCTCACGCCGGTCTTCCTCGCCCTCCAAGCGCTGGTGGTGGTCTGCGCCTCCGCGCTGGTCGCCCGGTACCGGCAGGCAGATACCGAGGAACGCGCGCAGCTGCGCTGGGTAGGGGCGGCCGTGGCCATCCTCGCCGTCGCCGCGCCGCTCGCGGCGATCAGCTCCGCCTGGGCGGTGGTGGAGGGGGCGGCGTACCTACTGCTGCCCGCGGGGCTCACGGTGGCTGTCCTGCGTCACCGCCTCTACGACCTCGGCCTCGTCGTGCGCCGCACCCTCGTGCACGGCGTGGCCGCGGCCCTCCTCATGGCGCTCTACGTCGCCACGGTGACAGCCGGTCAAGCACTGCTGCGCGGCTGGGCGCCCGACGTGCTGGCGGCGGCCGTCGTCGCCGTCGCGGCGGTCCCGGTGCTCACCGCGGTGCGGCGGGGCACCGAGCGCCTGATCTTCGGCGACCGGCACGATCCGGACCGTGTGGCCAGCGAGCTCGCTGAGCGGCTCTCCGCCACCCCACAGGCACTGCTACCGCAGGTGGCCGAGGAGGTGGGGCGGACACTGCGCCTGCCCTATGTCGCGATCGAGCTGTCCGACGGCACCGTTGCGGCCTGCTGGCCCGGGCACGGGTCCGACGCCGAGGGGCTGCGAGTGCCCCTCCGGCACGCGGGCAAGACCGTGGGCCACCTCGTGGCGGGGCGACGAAGCCCCGCCGAGAGGTTGGACGGCCGGGACCGCCAGCTGCTCGAGCGCGTGGCGGCGCACGCGGGACTCGCGGTGCACTCCGCGCTGCTGACCGTGGCGCTGCACCGGACGACCGAGCGCCTCCGGCTCGCCCGCGCCGACGAGCGCGTCCGCCTGCAGCGCGACCTGCACGACGAACTCGGGCCCGCCCTGGGCGCCATCGCCATGCGCGCCGAGGCGGCACGGAACCTGGTGCGCTCCGGCACCGACCCGGCCCTGGTCGACGACGTGCTCGCCGGGGTCCAGGACGGCGCGGAGGTCGCGGTGGCGGAGGTGCGCCGGATCCTCGCCGAGCTGCCGCCGCAGGTCCTGCAGGAGCAGGGCCTGGTGGCTGCACTCGAGCACGTCGCGCGGACGGCACCGCCTGGACTGCGGGTGGAGCTGGAGGTGGAGGAGCTGGGAGCCCTCCCGCCCGCCGTCGAGCTCGCGATGTACCGCCTCGCCGCCGAGGCCATGCGCAACGTGGTGCGGCACGCCGGGGCCACGACGGCGACGGTCCGCGTGCGCCGGTCGGCTGACGAGGTGGAGCTCCTGGTCGTCGACGACGGCGTAGGCCTGCCCGGGCAACCGCTTGAGGGCGTGGGGCTCGGCTCGATGCGGGCCCGGGCCGCCCAGCTCGGCGGCCGCCTGGAGATCCGAGCGGCACGCGGCAACGGTGAGGCACGGCACGCGGCCGCCGCCCTGGCCGCCGCGACGGGCACGGTCGTCCATGCCCTCATCCCGCTGGAGCAGCCATGACGCTGCGCGTGCTGCTCGCCGACGACCACCCGCTCTTCCTCGACGGGCTACGCCTGCTGCTGGAGACCGCCGGCCTCCAGGTCGTCGGCACCGCCGCCGACGGTGCCACCCTCCTTCAGCTCGCCGAACGGGTGGAGGCAGACGTCGCCGTCGTCGACCTCGACATGCCGGGCACCGACGGGGCCGCCGCCACCGAGGTCCTGGTGGCCGCCCACCCCGACCTCGCCGTGCTGGTGCTGACGATGCACGACGACGCCGCCTCGGTGCACCGGGCGTTGCGGGCCGGCGCCTGCGGGTACGTGCTCAAGGGCGCCGGGCACGGCGCCGTGGTGCGGGCCGTGCGTGCCGTGGCGGAGGGGGACGTCGTGATCTCCGGTGACGTGCGCGGCGCGGCCCTCTCGTCGCAGAACCAGCCGGGTGCCCGGCCCTCCACCGTCCTCCCCGCGCTGACCGACCGGGAGCACGAGATCCTCTCCCTGGTGGCTCGCGGGGACGGCAACGCCGCCATCGCTGCGCGGCTGCACCTCTCCCTCAAGACCGTGCAGAACTATGTCAGCGCCCTGCTCATGAAGCTCCAGGTGCCCAGCCGCGCCGCCGCAGTTGCGCTCGCACGGGACGCCGGTCTCTGAGAGCCGGGGGCGGCGGCGCGCTAGCGCGCCGCGACCAGCCCCTCGAGCAGGTCGACCGTCACCTCGTCGAGGCCGCCCACGCTGACGGCCGCCAGCGCGAGGGCGTCCGCGGCGGGCGGAAACGCCTCGTGCGGCACGGCGACGACCACCATCCCCGCGGCCGCCGCCGAGCGCAGGCCGTTGCTGGAGTCCTCGATGGCCACGGTGCGAGCGGGGTCCACGCCGAGCAGCTCGCAGGCGCGCGCGTACCCGTCCGGGGCGGGCTTGCCGGCGGCCACCTCCTCGGTGGAGACGGTGACCCGGAAGTGCTGGGCGATGCCGAGGGCGTCGAGCGAGGCGTCGATGAGCCGGCGCGGAGAGGATGACGCCAGCCCGAGCGGCCACCGCTGCGCCAGCCGCTCGACCGTCGCCACCGCGCCGGGCCGGGCAGGGCGGGCAGGTGGACGCGGTACCGCTCCGCCATGGCGGCGATGGTGCGTTCGGCGACGTCGGCGGCGTCGCCACGCACCCCCACCGTGGCGGCCATGTAGTCGGACCACTCCGGCGTGCTCATGCCCATCATCGCCTCGGTCGCCTCGCCGGGCCACGGCACGCCGTCCTCGGCGGCAAGCTCGCGCCGCACCTCGTCCCAGATGGTCTCGGTGTCGGTCAGCACGCCGTCCATGTCGAACACAACGGCGGCGACGGGCGAGGGGGTCTGCTCAGGCATGCACCCATCATGCCGATCGCGCTGCTCGGCCATGACGCCGAGCTCCGCTGACCACGTCCGGCCGGGGGCGGGGGACACTGGTCGGGTGAGCCCGCACGATCCTGCGTCCGCCGCCACGACCGCCGCTGCCACCGGCGCCGCTCCGGCCGTCGGCGCTCCCGCCATCGACCCCGGCGTGGGCAATGGGGAGGCGGCGGCGTTCCCGGAAAGTGCGGCTGCCCCGGACGGGGCGGTGTCCCCGGACGGTACCCGCCGGCCCTCCGGCCGAATACGCGCCCGGCTGCGCACCGAGGTGCTCATCGTGCTCGGGCTGTCGCTGGGACAGTCGGCGACGTACGCGGTCGTCAACATCATCGCCCGCCTCACGGCCGGGACACCCCTGGGGCAGCAGACCGCGGCACTGAACGTCTCCCGCTCCGCCCGCCCGTACCTGGACCTGACCTACCAGCTTCTCGGCATCGGCTTCGCTCTCGTGCCGGTCGCACTCGCGCTGTTCCTCCTCGCCGAACCCGGCCGCCGGGCCACCGCACGGATCGGGCTCGACCTGCACCGCCCGTGGCGCAACCTCGCCGCCGGCGTCGGGCTCGCCGCCCTCATCGGCATCCCCGGGCTGGCCGTGTACCTGCTCGGACGCACCCTGGGCCTCACCGTCGAGGTGCAGGCGTCCGCGCTCAACGCGCACTGGTGGACCGTGCCCGTCCTCATCCTCGCCGCGCTGCAGAACGCGCTGCTCGAGGAGGTGATCGTGGCCGGGTACCTCATCGAGCGGCTCGAGCAGCTCGGTTGGCGCCACGGCGCCGTCGTCGCGGCGAGCGCGCTCATGCGCGGCGCGTACCACCTCTACCAGGGCTTCGGCCCGTTCGTCGGCAACGCCGTCATGGGCGTCGTGTTCGCCGAGTACTACCGCCGCCGACGGCGGACCATGCCCCTCGTCGTCGCGCACACGCTGATCGATTTGGTGGCCTTCGTCGGCTACGCGCTGCTGCCGGCGGGGGTGCTGGCCGCGCTCGGCCTGGCCTGATCCCTTCGCCGAGATGTCATCTTCTCCGCCAGATGTCATGACCTGTCGCGGAGCACATGACATCTCGCGAGGGAGGCGGCCGACGGAGCACATGACATCTCGCGACGGAGGCGACCGACGGAGCACATGACATCTCGCAACCTCGGCGGGCGGTCGTGACGGGCTGTCGCGACCGGTCGGCGAAGGCCCGGCCCGTAGAATCCGGGCCATGACGCAGCAGCTGGGCGAGGGCGGCACGACCGTGCCCGCGAGCGCCCCGCGCGAGGAGAGCTCGCCGCGCCGCCTCGTGCTGCTGGTCGACGCCCCGCAGGCGCGGGTGCGCCGGCCCGGCGACCTGCTGGCCCTCATCGCCAGCGCGCTCGGCATCGTCTTCGTGCTGGTCCTGGCGGTCTACGCCAACGCCACCACCGAGGGCGTGACCGAGGACGTGCAGTCCGCGGTCGCCGACATCCTGCGCCAGGCCCTCCTGCTGCCCGTGACGGTCCTCGAGGGCATCGTGACGCTCTTCGTCCCGATCGTGGTCCTGGTGGACCGGCTGGTCCGGCGCAGCTGGCGCTCGGCACTGGAGGCCGCCATCACCGCGGCCGTCGCGGCGCTGCTGGTGGTCCTCGCCCTATGGCTGCTGAACGCCTTCGCGCCGCCGTCACTGGCCAACGGGCTGTCGATCACCAGCGATGGTCGCACCGTCATCGCGCTCAACCCCTACGTGGCTGCCCTCTCCGGGCTGCTCACCGCGGTGGGCGACCGCTCCCACAGCCGGCTGCTCACCTGGACCTGGGGCCTGCTGTGGGTGGTGCTCGGCCTCGCGGTGGTGCAGGGCGAGCAGACCCTGCCCGGCGCTGTCGTCACCGTGCTGCTCGGCCGCACCGCCGGGCTCGGCATGCGCTACGCCTCGGGGGTGCTGCACGAGCGCGCCACCGGCATCTCCCTGGTCCGTGGGCTGCGGCGGTCCGGCCTGGACCCGGTGCGGGTGGTCCGGATGGACCCGCTCGTCACCGGCACGCACGCGCAGGCATGGACGGTGACCACCTCCTCCCCGATCGGCTACACCGAACGGCTGCGCGAGCCCCACGCCGAACGCGTCACGCCCGTCGACCACGAGAGCTGGCCCCACGAGCGCCGCGGGCAGCCGCACGCCCACGACCAGCCGCAGACGCCGGCGGACCTCCTCGCCGCCGTCGACCGGGAAGGGGCGGCGGCGGGCGACACCATCGTCCCCGACGTGCTCACCGACCCCGAGAGGGTCCTCGCCGAGGCCTCCTCCTCCGCGGGCCTGACCCGAGACCTCGAGGGTGTGCACCGGCTCTACGCGGTGTGGGACGTGCGGGGCCGCCGACACGACGTCATCGTGCTCGACGGCGACCGTCACGTGGTCGGCTACCTCACCAGCCTCTGGGACAGCGTGCGGCTGCGCGGGCTCGCCCGGCACCCGGCGCGCACCCTGCGGGAGGCGGGCAACCGGGCGGCCCTGATGTCGCTCGCCACGCAAGCCGTCGGGGTGCGCACGCGGCCGCTCATCGGGATCACCGAGTCGCGGGACTCGGTGCTCATCGTGACCCAGCACCTCGCGGACGCCCGGCGGCTGGACGAGCTCGTCCCTGACGAGATCGACGACCGCCTCCTCGACCAGGTCTGGGAGCAGGTCCGCACCGCCCACGCCCGCGGCATCGCCCACCGGGACCTGCACGCCGGTTCGGTGCTCGTCGACCCGTCCCGGGACGTGTGGATCGTGGACTGGGAGGGCGGGGAGATCATCTCCTCCGAGCTGGCCCGGCGCATCGACCTCGCCCAGCTGCTGGCCATGCTGGCCGTGCTGGTCGGCGAGGAGCGGGCGCTCGCGTCGGCCGAGCGCGCCCTCAGCCGGGACCAGATGGCCTCCATGGCGCCGCTGCTGCAGACAGTGGCACTGCCGGGCCGCACCCGGGACGCCGCGCGGAACCACCGCGACCTGCTCGCCACGCTGCGGCAGCGCCTGATCGCGCTCGTGCCCACCGCCGACGTCGCCCCGCTCCAGCTCAACCGGTTCTCCCCGCGCACCGTCATCACCGCCACGCTCGCCGTCGTCGCCATCTGGGTACTGCTGAGCTCGCTGAACTTCCGCGAGGTCGCGAACGCGGTGACGAGCGCGAACCCCGCGTTCATGGTGCTGGCCTTCGTCATGGGTCTGCTCACCTTCGTCGGCTCGGCGGTAAGCCTCGCCGCGTTCTCCCCCGGACGGCTCGGGCTGTGGCGCACCACACTCGTCCAGGTCGCCGCCTCGGTGGTCTCCCTCGTCGCCCCCGCGGGTATCGGCCCGGCCGCCCTGAACCTGCGGTACCTCAACAAACAGCGGATCACCACACCGATAGCGGTCGCGAGCGTGGGCCTGGTGCAGCTGTCCCAGTTCGTTACCACGGTGCTGCTGCTCGTCGTCGTCGCGCTGGTGACCGGCTCCGTCGGCACGCTCAGTGCGCCGTCGCCGACGGTGCTCGCCGCCGTGCTCGGCGGGCTCGCGCTGGTGGGGGTCACGCTCCTGGTCCCCCGGGTGCGGGCCTGGGTGTGGGCCAAGGTCCAGCCGACGCTGCAGCAGGTGTGGCCCCGACTGGTGCAGGTGGCGTCCGACCCCCGCCGGCTGCTCGCCGGCATAGCCGGGAACCTGCTCGTGACCGTCGGGTACGTCACCGCGTTCGGCGCGTCGCTCGCGGCTTTCGGGCACACCCTGCCGCTGACCAACCTGGCGATCACCTACCTGGCCTCGAACTCCATCGGCTCCGTGGTGCCCTCACCCGGTGGTATCGGGCCCGTCGAGGTGGCGCTCACCGGCGGTCTCACCGTGGCGGGGATCCCCTACGCGACGGCCCTGTCGGTCGCGCTCCTGTTCCGCGTGCTGACGTTCTGGGGCCGCGTGCCGCTCGGCTGGGCGGCCCTGCGGCACCTGCAGCGCCGCGACGTCATCTGAGTCGCGAGAGGTATCAGCGCGGCACCGGCGCGCCCTGGGCCCACGATTCGCACCAGGTCATCGGTTTGCCCGGTCCGGGACCCGGCGATTCGCCCCCGGGCGACGACCGAGGGTTCCCGGGCCGACCGAGGGTGGCCGGCCACCCTCGGTCGGCCCGAACACCCTCGGTCGGCGCGGGTCGATGACACCCGCGGGTACGCTCGACCCGCGCCGCGGATCCTCACCGGTCCCGGCGCACGCAGAACTGCTGAGAGTGGACGGAGGACGGCGATGACCACGGAGCCGTCCGCAGCCGAAGAGGCGCGTGACCGCCCCCGCCCCGTGAGCCCGGCCGTCCGCGACCATGCCGCCGGGCCCCTCACACGGGCCCACCATGCCGCCGGGCCCCGCACCCGAACGGACCATGCCGCCGCGCCTCGCACCCGGGCGGACCGGTGGATTCCCTGGGCCCTGGCCACCGCCGTCGCCGCGCTGTACTCCGCGTTCGCGGTGACCCAGTGGCGGCTGCTGGAGTCGCCGTCGTGGGACCTGGGCATCTTCACCCAGCTGGCCAAGGCGTACGCCCACCTCGAGGCGCCGATCGTCACCATCAAGGGCGAGGGGTTCAACCTCCTCGGCGACCACTTCCACCCGCTGCTGGTCCTCCTCGGCCCGGTCTACCGGCTCTTCCCGTCCGGGCTCAGCGTGCTGATCCTGCAGGCGGTGATGCTCGGGCTGTCAGTCGTGCCGGTGACCTCGGTGGCCCGCGAGCTGTTAGGCCGGGGCCGGGGCACCGCGCTCGGCGTCGCCTACGGGCTCAGCTGGGGGCTGCAGGGCGCGGTCGCCGCCCAGTTCCACGAGATCGCGTTCGCGGTGCCGCTGCTCGCCTTCGCGCTCGCCGCGTTCCTGCGCCACCGGTGGTGGGCGTGCGCGCTGTGGGCGGCGCCGCTGGTCTTCGTCAAGGAAGACCTCGGGCTGACGGTCGCGGCGCTGGGCCTGGTGATGGTCTGGCGGGGCTGGCGCTCGGCGCACGACGGCGGCCCGCTCCTGCCTGCCCTGCGTGGCGACCGCCAGGCCCGGATCGGCGCGGGGCTGACGGTCTGGGGCGCCGCCTGGTCGGCGCTGGCGATCCTGGTGATCCTCCCGGCGCTGAACCCCGGCGGCCGGTGGGACTACGTCGACCGCCTCGCGGCGCAGGAGGAGCGGTCCGTGCTCCAGGCCCTCCTGGATGCGTTCGTCCCGGGCGAGAAGTACCTGACCGTCCTCCTGCTCGTCGCTGCGGCCGGCATCGTGGGCATGCGCTCGCCCCTGGTGTGGCTGTGGGTCCCGACGCTGGCATGGCGGTTCCTCGGCACCGTCGAGCACTACTGGGGCTGGCAGTGGCACTACTCCGCGATCCTCATGCCGGTGGCGGCGGCCGCGATCGTCGACGCCGTCGCTCGGCATCCGAGGGTGCGCACCGGCGCCGCGAACCTGGGCGTCGCCGTCGCGCTCACGACGACCGTCCTCATGCTGCCGGTGCTCCCGCTCGCCCGGCTGGTCCAGCCGCAGACGTGGGAGCTGCCCGACCGGCACGACGCCGCGATGGCGGCGGTCGACGCCGTCCCCCGCGGGGCCACGGTCGAGTCGGACATCTACCTCATGGCCTACCTCGTGCCGCGGGCGCGCGTGTACTGGGTGGGGAACACGAACCCGGCGCCAGAGTACGTGCAGCTCGACACGCTCAGGCGCACGTGGCCCGACCATGACATCACCGACGCCGCGTCCTTCGCCGAGGGCCGGCACCCCGGCACGGTCTACGAGCTGGTGCTCGATGCCGACGGTTACCAGGTGGCCAGGCGTGTCGGCTGAGCGGCCCGGCGAGGACGCCGTGCCCTCCTTCCGGCCGACCTACCTGCGGCCAGAGGCGTGGGTGACCGTCGGCGTCGGTGGTGCGGCGGGCACGCTGGCCCGGTACGGCACGGGTCTCCTCGGTGCCGACGCGCTGTGGCCGACCGTCGCGGTGAACCTGGTGGGCGCGTTCCTGCTCGGTGTGCTCCTCGAGGTCTACGCACACCACGGCCCGACGCCTAGCGGGGACCGGCTGCGCCTCCTGCTGGGCACCGGGTTCCTTGGTGGCTTCACCACCTACAGTGCGTTCGCGCACCAGGTCACGGCGCTGATCGGCGGCGAGGTGGTGGCCGGGCTGGTCTACGGCGTCGGCCTCGTGCTCGCCGGCCTGGCGGCCGCGGCCGCCGGTGTGGCGGTGGGCGGCGCGCTGGGCCGGGGCCGCGGCCGCGGCCGCGGGTGATGGTGCTGCTGATCGCCCTGGCGGGCGGGCTGGGCGCGGTGTGCCGGCTGGTCGTGGATGGCATGGTCCGCGCCCGCACCTCCCTGGGTGACCCGGACGGCATCACCCTGGTCAACGTCACCGGCTCGTTCGTGCTCGGCCTCGCGACGGCGCTGCTCGCCGCCGGCGGCGGGGCGCTGGCCGTGGTGGGCGCCGGGTTCTGCGGCGGGTACACCACGTTCTCCACGGCCATGGTCGACGGCGTGAACCTCCTCCGTGACGGGCGTGTGGGGCGCGCCCTCGTCACGGTCGGGGGCACGCTGGTGGCGAGCGTCGCCGCGGCCGGGCTCGGCCTGGTGGTCGGCGGGGCGCTCGCGGGCTGAGAAGCGGCGGGGTCCCGTGCACGACCGGCCGCGCGCCGGCCGGACGGCGGGAGCCTCCGCCACATTGCCTACAGTGGTGTCATGTCCACCCGTCTCGTGCGCACCTTCCCGTCGTTCCCCGCCCTGCTCGCCGCGCTGCTCACCGCGCTGGTCCTGCTCGGCGTGGCCGCGGCCCCGGCGGCCCAGGCGCACGACGCGCTGACGGGGTCGAGCCCGGCCTCCGGTGAGACGCTGGACGCGGCACCCCAGGAGGTCACGCTGACCTTCAACAACGACCTGCTCGACGCCACCCAGGCGATCGTGGTCGCGGATGCCGGCGGGCAGACCGTGGCCGAGGGCTCGCCGACCATCGAGGGCGGCACCGCCACGTTCGCGCTGCCGGCGCTCGCCGGCGGGGACTACACCGTCACCTGGTCCGTGGTCTCCTCAGACGGGCACCGCATCGACGGCGAGTACGGCTTCACCGTCACCGCGGCCGCCGCGGAGCCCACCACCGCACCCGAGCCGACGGCGTCGGCCGAGCAGACCGCCGCCCCCGAGATGGTCAGCGGGCAGGACGACGCGACCGCAGGCGCGGCCACCGAGGAACCGTCCGACAACACCGACGGCGGCCAGTTCCTGCCGCTGTGGCTGGTGCTGCTGCTCTCCGTCGGGGCGCTCGGCGGCGTCGTCGCCGTCGCCGTGCGTTTCTGGCGCTCGAACGATCGCTGAGTCGCGTGGGGGCCGGTCGCGGGTCCGGGGGACGCAGGTCGGCCCGCGGACGGATGCGGGACCACCTCGGCCCCGTGACGCTCGGGCTCAGTAGTCCTTCAGCTCGCCGAGCACCTCGGCGAGCACCTCGGGCGGGGTGCCGGTGGAGGTCACCTTGAAGCCGGCCTCGTCGTCCTCGAGCTCCTCGAGGGTGGCGACCTGGGAGCTCAGGAGGCTGGCCGGCATGTAGTGACCCTCGCGCGTCTGCATGCGCTCGGCGGTCAGGTCCACGGGCGGCGCCATGTGCACGAACACCGTGTTCCCCTCGGCGCCGCGCAACACGTCGCGGTACTTCTTCTTCAGCGCCGAGCAGGTCACCACGGTGGAGCGGCCGGCGCGGGCCTCCGTCGTCATCCAGTCCTGGATGGACTGCAGCCAGGGTGCGCGGTCGTCGTCGTCCAGCGGCGTGCCGGCGTGCATCTTGTCCCGGTTGGCCTGGCTGTGGAACTCGTCGCCCTCGGCGAACACGTAGCCGAGCTTGCCGGCGAGCATCATCGCGAGCGTGGTCTTGCCTCCGCCGGAGACGCCCATGACGATGACGTGCCTAGGGCCGCGGGAGCGCTTGGGCAGCGGGGACATCTCGGTGGCGGGGATCTCGGTCATGGCGCGTCGACTCCGAATCGCAGGGGCGGGACTTCCCCGAAACCTACTCGGCCCCTGGGACGCGGGCCATGCCTTGCCAGCAGTTGCAGCCCGCCATCGTGGCGACGTGGGTCACAACCGGCGTCATCGTCCCGCGAGCTCCCCGGGCAGGAGCTCCGGGGCGAGCACCAGCAGCCAGAACCGCAGGAACCGGCCCGCCAGCGAGATCACGGCAAAGAGCCACCACCGCATGCCCACCGTGCCCGCCAGCACCGAGACGACGGCGTAGGGCGGCACCCCGGCGAAGGCGCTGACCGCCGTCACGGCGCTGGGACCCCACGCGTGCGCGCGGCACCACGCCTCCACGGCCGTCATGCGGGTGGCCCACCGGCCACCGGCCGCGCCCCGGCGGCGCACCCGGGCGACGTCGAGCACACCGCGCCCGACGAGGTAGAAGAGCATCTTGCCCGCCACCTGGCCGGCCGCGCCGCTCAGCGCCAGCCATACGGGCGCGACGTCCCAGGCCAGGGCGACGCCCACAAGGTACGCCTCCGCGGGCAGCACGACCACGACGGCCGCGAGCAGGCAGTACAGGAAGCTCGTGAGGAGCACGGTCACGCCGGTGCACTCAGCCGATCAGCGCCGGCGCCAGCACGGCCGCCCACCGGGCGTACCCGGCGGGACTGGGGTGCAGGCCGTCGGCGGAGATCAGGTCCGCCGGCAGCGGGAGGGTGTCGACCGGCACGTACGTCGCCCCGGTGGCGACGGCGGCCGCCCGGGTAGTGGCGCCCATCCACCGGGCCTTGGCCACCAGCACGGGCACGATCGGGCGGGGCAGCGCGGGGATGGCCCGCAGGTCCGGCAGCCCGCTGACCACCACCCGGGCGTCCGGGCACCGGTGTGCCACCGCGCCCAGCAGGGCGAGGACGTCACGTTCGAAGGTGCCGCGCCGCCACGTGCGCTGGACGTCGTTGACGCCGATCAGCACCGCCACGTGGGTTGGCGCCCACGCCGGGTCGGCGAGAGCGGGCACCAGGTCCCGGGCGACGACGCGGGCGGTCGCGCCGCCGCACCCGTGCACCCGCCAGCTCACCGCGCGCCCGGTGGCCCGACCGAGCTCGTGGGCGAGGTGCCCGGCCATCGACGTCTCGTGGGTGGGCGCGCCGTGGCCGGCGGCGGTGGACTCCCCCACGACCGCCAGCCGCAGCGCCGGGGTGGTCCCGGGAACGGTGCCCTCGAGCGGGCCGGCGGCCGCTGGGAGGGCGACCCGGCGTACTCGCGGCGGCGGTGGGACCCGGCGCTCTCGCGCCGGCGGTGCGGTCATGGCGCCATGATGCCCTGTGCGGGCGACCGGCCGGTGCCCGGCCCGGTCGCGACCCGGATAACGTGCGGTCATGCCCTCCTTCCGTGACCCCGGACCGCAGGAGTTCGACGCCGTCATCGTCCGGGCGGACACCACCGGCTCCTCGGCCTTCGTCGAGTTCCCGGGGGACGTCCCGGAGCTGTTCGGGGTCAAGGGCCGCGTGCCCGTGGCCGCCACGTTCGACGGCGTGCCGTACCAGGGCTCGCTCGTCACCTACGGCGGTCCGCACCTGATCCTGGTGCGCTCCGACGTCCAGGCCCGGCTCGGCAAGGGCCCCGGCGACACCGTGCGGGTGGCGCTTCGGCTCGACACGAGCGAGCGCGTGGTCGAGCTCGCCGAGGACGTCCGGGCGGCCCTGGAGGCGGACGGCGTGCTGGCCACCTTCCGGGCGATGTCCTTCTCCCATCAGCGCGAGTACACGCAGTGGATCGAGGAGGCCAAGCGGCCCGCCACGCGCGCCGGACGGATCAGCAAGACCGTCGCACGGGTGGGCGAGGGGCGACGGCTGAAGGGCTGATCGGGGTGCCGGTGCTGCTGACGGTCGGTCACGGCGCGCTGGGCCGCGCCGACCTCACGGCGCTGCTCGCCGCGGCGGGCGTGGCGGCGCTCGTCGACGTCCGCCGGTTTCCCGGCTCGCGCACCAACCCGGACGTGCGCCGTGAGGCCCTCGAGGACTGGCTGCCCGCGGCGGGCATCGTCTACCGCTGGGAGCCGGGCCTGGGCGGGCGGCGCCACCTGGCCCGCGAGGAGAAGGACGCGTCCCCGGACATGTGGTGGCAGGTCGAGGCCTTCCGCGCGTACGCCGCCTGGACCCGGGCGCCGGAGTTCCGCGGCGCGCTGGCCGACCTGCTGCGGCAGGCAGCGGCCACCCGCACCGCCGTCATGTGCTCGGAGGCGGTGTGGTGGCGCTGCCACCGCCGGCTGATCGCCGACGTCGCGGTCCTCGCGCACGGGACCGAGGTGCACCACCTCATGCCGGACGGGCGGCTCCGCGCCCACATGGTGGCCGACGGCGCGCGGCTCACCGGTCCCGGTGAGGTGGTGTGGGACGGCGGGGACATCAGAAGCTGATGCCGTGCTCTGCGCGGTAGCCGGCGAGCACCGTGTCCACGAACCGGGCGGTGCGCAAAGCACTTTGCCCCGTGCTCGGTGAGGTGCCGTGCCCGGTCAGCTCGTCGACCACCGCCTGGATGAGCGGCTGCTGGACCACCTCGGGATACGGGGCGTCGATGTGGCGCTCGCCGTCGGCGGTGCGGAGCACGAGGGGCTCGGTGCCGAAGGAGGAGAAGGACAGCGACCCGGCGGAGCCGATGATCTCCACCTCGTCGCGCTGCTCGGCGGCGGTGAAGGACCACAGCCCCACCCCCTGCACGCCGGAGGTGAAGATGAAGGTCGCGGTGACCACGTCCTCCGCGGGATAGCCGCCGCCCTGGTTGCCCGCCGCGCCGCTGACGGCGCCCACCGGGCCGAGGAGGTGGTCCAGGAGGTCCAGGGTGTGCGAGCCGAGGTCGACGAAGAGGCCACCGCCGGAGATCTCCGGCTGCACACGCCAGGGCAGGTGGTCGGGCTCCCACATGCCGGGCGTGCCGAGGGTGCGGACGCTGACGGCGCGCGGGGTGCCGATGGCGCCGTCGTCGAGCAGCTGTCGCACGGTCGCGAACCGGGGCATGGCGCGGCGGTAGTAGGCCACGAACAGCGGCACTCCGGCCCGCTCGCACGCCGTGATCATCTCCTCGCACTCGGCGGCGGTCCGCGCCATGGGCTTCTCCACGTACACCGGCTTGCCGGCCGCGGCGACGCGCACGGCGTAGTCGCGGTGACTGTCGGGCGGGGTGGCGATGTAGACGGCGTCCACCTCGGGATCGGCGATCAGCGCGTCGGCGTCGTCGTACCAGCGCGGCACACCGTGCCGGCGGGCGTAGTCGGCGGCCTTCGTGCCGTCCCGGCGCATGACGGCGACCAGCTCGGACCGCTCCGCCCGCTGCAGCCCGGGGCCGCTCTTGCGCTCGGTGACGTCACCGACGCCGATGATGCCCCAGCGGACGGTCTTGAGTGTGGTCGTGGTTCGCACAGGAGCAACCTACGGCAGGCCGCCCGAGCGGTCGTTGACCCGGTTGCCGCCGCCGTCAGTGGACCTCGACCGGCTCCCCGGCGGGACCGTCGGTGGCGGAGCTGTCGAGCGCGAGCCCGCCGACCGCCCGGTCCTCCCAGGTCAGGGCGGTCCACCCCTGCGCGGGGCCGCCGTCGAGGACGACGACGCCGGTGTTGCCGAGCGGGTTCGTGGCCACGAAGTCGACGGAGACGTTGTCCGTGCGCGCCGCCGTCCACGCGCGGATGGCGGCGCCGTGACTGACCAGGACCGCCGTCGCCGCGCCGGTGGCGGCCACCTCGGCGACCACGTCGTCGTAACGGCCAAAGAACTCTGCCCCGCTCTCCCCGCCCGGGATGCGTGAGTCCAGCCCGCCGTCGTGCCACGCGAAGATGCCCTCGAGGTACGCCCGCACCGAGGCGTCGTCCCCGCGCATCTCCAGGTCACCGGCCGTCACCTCACGGACGCCGTCCCGGACCATCACGTCCAGGCCACGAGCGGCGGCGAGCGGGGCGGCGGTCTGCTGGGTGCGCACCAGAGTCGAGGCCCACACCGCCTCGACCGGCTCCTCGGCCAGCGCCGCCGGCAGCGCCGCGGCCTGGCGGCGGCCCAGCTCGGTCAGATCCGCGCCGGGCGCGGCGGTGTCGAGCAGGCCACCGACGTTGGAGGAGGTCTGTCCGTGCCGGACCAGGATGAGTCGCATGCCCTCCATCCTCGCCCGGCACCCGGCGGGGGTGAAATCCCCGCCGGTCATGAGATCGAGCACCATGGTGCGGGCGCGGCCGGTGGGCGGGACGATGAAGGTATGAGCCGGCGCAGGCGGCTGGACGGGTCGGTGGCGGCCCGGGTGGTCGATGCGATGGACGCCGTCGACCGCCGCGACTTCCTGCCCTCCTCCCAGCAGCGCTTCGCTCGGGCCGACCTGCCGCTGCGCATCGGTCATGGCGCCACGTGCTCGCAGCCCAGCACCGTGGAGGTCATGCTCGAGCTGCTCGACGCGCGCCCGGGTGACCGGGTGCTCGACGTCGGCTCCGGGTCGGGATGGACGACGGCGCTGCTCGCCCGGCTCGTGGCGCCCGGCGGCGCGGTGGTCGGCGTGGAGATCGAGCCGGACCTGGTCGAGATGGGGCAGGCGAACCTGCTCGGCGCGGACGTCGCCGCCCGCATCGAGCAGGCGGTGCCGGGTCACGTCGGCCGCCCCGAGGACGCCCCGTACGACCGGATCCTCGTCTCGGCGGAAGCCCGCCACGTGCCCCGCGCGCTCGTGGATCAGCTCGCCGACGGCGGTCGTCTGGTGGTGCCGGTGCGTGGTGAGCTCGTGGTGCTCGACCGGGCCGGGGCCGAGTCGACCATCCGCCGCTACGGGACGTTCCAGTTCGTCCCCCTGCGAGCCGCGGGCGACGACTGAGACCCTCCCTCTGTGTGTTCCCGGCGAGATGTCATCTTCTCCGGATCAGTTCCCGGCGAGATGTCATCTTCTCCGCGAGATGTCATGACATGTCGCGGAGAAGATGACATCTCGCGACTCCCGTAGGACCTGCGGGGCTGGGCTCTCAAAGCGCCCGAGCGAGCCGTTCCCGGAACGCCACCAGGGCGGCGGCCACCTCCTCGGAGCACGTGAGGGTCCACTCGAGCTCCGGCGGGATCCACAGCAGGCCCATGAGCAGCTCCGCCGCCGAGCTGCCGCCGATCGGCCAGTCCACCGTGCCGTCGGTTCCCTCGGTCGCCTCGCTCGCCCAGACCCCGAAGTGCGCGCGCACCTGGTCGATCGTGGCCCGCAGGTGCACCACGGCCTCGTGCCGCTGGCGGACCGCGGAGTGAGCCGCCTGCACGAACTCGGCGGCATCGGCCGCGGGCAGGTCACGAGGGGCGAACCGCACCCCGGTGCCGAGCAACGAGCCCATCCGGTCGATCCGGAAGGTCCGCCAGTCGGCCCGGTCGACGTCCCAGGCGACGAAGTACCAGCGGCGCCCCTGCGGGACGAGCGAGTGCGGCTCGACGAGACGTGAGGACTCGACGCCGTCGCGGTCGGCGTACCGGAACCGCAGCCGTTCGTGGTCACGGCAGGTCAGCGCCAGCTGGGCCAGCACGTCGGCGGCCACGGTGGGCTCCGCTCGCACCGCCGGGACCGTGTGCGCCTGGATCGCCGCGACGCGCCGGCGCAGGTGCCGCGGCAGGACCTGTTCGATCTTGGCCAGCGCGCTGAGCGAGGTCTGCTCGCCATGGCCCACACCCTGGATGGCCGCGGTGCGCAGGCCGACGGCGATGGCCACCGCCTCGTCGTCGTCCAGGAGGAGCGGCGGGGTGTTGCTGCCGCTCTCGAGCTGGTAGCCGCCCGCCCCACCGGGGCGCGCCGCCACCCGGTAGCCGAGCTCGCGCAGCCGGTCGATGTCACGTCGCAGCGTGCGGTCCGTCACGCCGAGCCGCTGGGCGAGCTCGGCACCGGACCAGAAGCGGTGCGTCTGCAGCAGGCTCAGCAGCCTCAGCGCCCGCGGTCGGATCCGACATAACGGGAAACCTACTCGCCGTCGCGGACAGGATCTGTCCTAGACGGTGCCTAGCGTCGAGTCATGGTCACGGAACCGATCATCAGCGCCCGGCAGCTCACCAAACACTTCCGCGGGCCGGGCGGCAAGGACGTGGTCGCCGTGAGCGACCTGACGATGGACGTCGCCGAGGGGTCGCTCACCGCGTTCCTCGGGCCCAACGGGGCGGGGAAGTCGACGTCGCTGCGGCTGCTGACCACCTTGCTCGCGCCCACCGACGGCAGCGCCCGGGTCTGCGGGTTCGACATCGTCACCGAGCCCGAGCAGGTCCGCGCCCGCCTGGGCTATGTCGGGCAGAAGAACGGCGCGGGCCTGTACCAGCGCGTCCGCGACGAGCTCGTCTCCCAGGGGATGCTCTACGGGCTCGGCCGCGCCGAGACCCGGCGCCGCGTGGACGAGGCGGTCGACGCGCTGGACCTCGGTGAGGTGGTGGACCGCAAGACGATGCAGCTCTCCGGTGGGCAGAAGCGCCGGGTCGACATCGCGCTCGGCCTGATCCCCGCACCGCGGCTGCTCTTCCTCGACGAGCCGTCGACGGGTCTCGACCCGCAGTCGCGGGCGCACCTGTGGGAGCACATCCTCGAGCTGCGCCGCCGGTACGGCATGACCCTGTTCCTCACCACCCACTACCTCGACGAGGCGGACCAGTTCGCCGAGCGCGTCATGATCGTCGACCACGGCCGGATCATCGCCGACGACACCGCCCCGCACCTGAAGGCGAACCTCGCCGGGGACCGGATCACCCTCACCATGGCCGGCCCGTGGGACGGCGCTGACGAGCTCGTACACCGCGCGGCGCGCGCCACCGGCGTGGGGCCTCCGACGATCCAGGCGACGCCGACGGCGAACGGTGCGCGCGCCGTCGTCCATCTCGACTCCGGCGACCGTGCGCTGCCGCACCTCATCCGCGAGCTGCAGGGGGCCGGCCGGCGGGTGCTCGCCGCCGACCTCGCCCGGCCGACCCTCGACGACGTCTTCCTCAACCTCACCGGGCGCAGCCTTCGCGAGGAAGGCCGGCACGAGCCTGTCCCAGAGCAGCCTCAGACCGCAGGAGTCCCGCGATGACCACCACGACCCCCACCGTCGCCCGCCCCTCCGGCGTGCTGCGCGACTCGCGCAACGTCTTCCTCCGAGAGCTGCGGCCCATGCTGCGCGACCCGTTCAGTCTGGTGTTCTCCCTCGTGCAGCCGCTGATGTTCGTGGCCCTGTTCGGCCCGCTGCTCGGTGGCATGAGTGGGCTGCCCATCGCCGAGGCGTTCCAGTGGTTCGTCCCGGGCATCGTGATGATGATCGCGCTGTTCGGCACGGCGATGACCGGCTCGAACCTGCTCTACGAGATTCAGAGCGGCGCGCACGAGCGCATGCTGGTCGCCCCGGTGGCCCGGTCGGCGCTGCTCGTTGGCCGCGCGGTCAAGGAGATGGTGCCGCTGGTGGTCCAGGCGGTGGTTATCTCCGCCGTCGCGGCGCTGTGGGGGTTCCGCCCCTCGCTGCCCGGGATGGTGGTGGGGCTGGGAGTGCTGGCGGTCTTCGGGGTCGGGCTCGGCGCGCTGAGCTACGCCCTGGGCATCGCGTCGCGGGAGCGGGATTGGATGTTCTGGGGCGTGCAGCAGGGCCTGCTGTTCCCGCTGATGCTGCTTTCGGGCATGTTGCTGCCGCTGGAGACCGGGCCGCGCTGGATGCAGGTGCTCGCCCTGTTCAACCCCTTGACGTACATGGTCGAGGCGGAGCGGGCCCTGTTCAACGGCGCCTTCGGCGATGCCGCGGTCTGGCAGGGCGCAGTGGCGGCGGCGCTGACGGCGGCCGTGGGCCTGTGGGTGGGCATCCGCGCGATGCGGCACAGCATCTGACGCATGGGCGGCGTATCGGCCGACCTCGAGGCCCGTGACGCCCCGCTCGAGTACTGGTTCGCCAAGCTCGACAGCGGTGACGTGTCGCTCCTCGTCGACTTCATCGTGCGTCGGTGGACGGGAACGGCGCAGGTCCGCATCTGCGCCTGGGTGCGCGGCGCGGGCCGCGTCCTGCACAGAGGCGCGACTAGCACCTGGCGCGCCGGCGGCCCGGTCGTCGTGATTGAGGACAACGTGCTTGCGGAGCGGACCACGAGGGGCCAGGTGGACGACGTCGCGTGGGACCTGGCCTTCGAGCCGGGTCTCGCACGCATCGTGGTCGAGGCGACCCGCCGCGGCGGGCCCGCCAGCGAAGGCCTCAGTCTGTCGAGAGGGCGGCATCCGAGGAGAACACCATGCCGAGTGCGACCTCTCCGCTGGTCAGCGCCTGCTTGGTCAGCGGCCCTCCCGCGTCCAGCGAGACGAACTGAGCGATGTCGAGGCCGTAGGTGTCCTCGAGGCCCGGCTGGCAGAAGGGGCGGTCGGGGCACTCCGGAGGGCCGCCGAGTACCAGCCCGCTGCACGCCTTGCCCAGCTCGGTCAGCGTGCTCACCCCGTGCTCGTCCGCGAAGGCCGCGGTGACGGCGTAGGCGTTCTGGTCGGCGGCCTCGGAGGGCTGCCCGAAGCTGAGGCCGACCTCTTCCCCCAGCGTCCGCAGGTTCTCCACCGTCGCGTCGAGGTCGGGGCTCGCCAGGGGGTTGTCGGTGGTGGCGTCCGGGCCGTTGACCTTCTTGTTGAGAAACTCTGTGAGTGTCCCGGCGTACTCGGGCACCACGGTGATCTCGCCGGACTCGAGCGCCGGCTCGTAGGTCTCGCGGTTGCCGATGGTGCGCACCTCCGCGGAGTAGCCGGCGTCGCGCAGGGCGAGGGCGTAGAGCTCGGCGAGCGTGGCGGACTCGGAGAAGTTCGCCGCGCCGACGACCACGTCCCCGCTGCCCGAGGTGTCGGTGACCTCGATGCCCTGCTGCTCGTAGAAGGCGGCGGCGGCCTGGCTCGAGGTGCTGCGCTCGACGTCGACCTGCCGGTTGAGGTCGATCAGGGTCGGGGTGTCGAGGGCTGCGGAGACGGCGTCGAGCGCGGCCACCATCGCTGGCTGCTCGGCGTCGGCGTGGAAGGCCGGGATGACGTTGTCCACGGTCTGCAGGTTCTGGTCGTCCTCGAGGACGACCATCTTCTCGTCGGCCATCGGCTCGCACGCCATGGCCGTGCTCGTCGTCGCTTCTCCTGACGCCGCCGAGCTGGGAGCCTCGCCGCCGGCGGAGCCGGGGTCCCCACAGGCGCTCAGCACGAGCAGGGCAATACCGCCCAGTGCGGGGACGAGGGTACGGTTCCTGCGCATCGGACCTCCGGTGTGCGTAGCCACGCCAGGCAGACGTCGGCGGAGGTCATTGGACCGTGCCAGCGCGGCTCGCGCAACCTTTTCCGCGTGTGCGCCGGTCAGGGCACCGCACGAGGTAGCCGACGAGGTCCTGGGTCAGTCATCTACCCGAACCGGCCATCGCCGCTCAGGCGTCGGTGGCCTGCCGGGTCCCCCGCACGCTGGGCCCCGCCACCCGCACCGGCCGCGGGGTGAGGGTGCGCTGCAGCAGGGCCAGGCCCCACTCCAGGCCGAGGCACAGCACGACCACCAGCAGCGCGCCGGCGAGCGCGTTGCCGAAACGTTGCGTGGCGATGCCGTTGGCGATGATGAGCCCCAGCCCACCCCCGCCCACGAGCGAGGCGAGGGACACGGTGGCGACCACCTGCACGGCCGCGGTTCGCAGCCCGGCGCCGATCAGCGGCATGGCGAGCGGCAGCTCCACCGCCGTCAGCAGCCGCAGGGGCGACATGCCCATGCCCACACCGGCCTCCCGTGCGGCGGGCGAGACCACCTGCACACCGGTGTAGGTGTTGGACAGGATCGGCGGGACCGCGAAGATCGCGACGGCGAGGATGGTGGGCAGCTGACCCAGCCCGAGCCCGGCGGTGAACACGAACAGCAGCGCGAGCGTGGGGATCGCGCGGGTGAGGTTCGCGACCGCGACCACCAGCGAGCCGTGCCGGCCGGTGTGGCCCAGCCACAGCCCCAGCGGCAGCGAGACCACCGCGGCGAGCAGCACGGCCACGAACGTCATCCACAGGTGGTCGCCCAGCAGGTCGAGGATGCCCGAGGGCCCCGTCCAGCTCAGCGGGTCGTTGAGGTAGCGGACCGCGTCGCCGAGCACCCCGCTCACGCCGACCTCCGGCGCACCCAGGGCGTCAGCGCCCGTCCAGCCGCGAGGAGCAGCAGATCCGCCACCAGGGCGATGAGCAGGCACAGCACCGCGGCGGTCATGATCTCCGCCCGGTAGCTCGAGTTGAAGCCCCGGTACATGAGCTGGCCCAGCCCGCCGTAACCCACCACCACCCCGACCGTCACCAGCGCGACCGTGGAGACGGTCGCGAGCCGCACCCCGGTGAGGATGGCCGGCAGCGCGAGCGGGAGCTCGACGGCGAGCAGCCGGCGCGCGGAGGAGTAGCCCATGCCGCGGGCGGCGTCGCGCACCTCCGCGGGGACGCCCTGCAGGCCCACCAGGGTGTTGCGCACGAGGACGAGCAGCGCGTAGAGCGTCAGCCCGATCAGCACGGTCGTGCGCCCGATGCCGGTGAAGGGCACCAGCAGCCCGAACAATGCAAGGGACGGGACGGTGTAGAGCACGGCGGTGGTGCCGACCGCGGCGCTGCCGAGCGCGGGCACCCGGTGGGCGAGCACGGCGAGCGGCAGCGCGACGAACAGGGCGATCACCATCGCCTGGACGGTCAGGCTGACGTGCTGGGCCGTGTACTGCGCGATGTCGGACCAGTTGTTCGCCAGGTAGCTCCCGGAGAACCACGGGTTGTCCGCGACTGTCGACATCGGCCTCACCGGCCAGACGCTACCGGCGCCCCGCCGTGCGCCGGTAGCGTCGGAGGATGCCGTCCGTTGCCCTCGGTGCTGCCCTGATCCGTTTTGAGGCCGCCGCCAAGACGTATGCGGACGGCACGGTAGCGGTCGCCGGCCTCGACCTGGAGGTGCGCGAGCACGAGCTGCTCACGCTCGTGGGCCCGTCCGGGTCGGGCAAGTCGACCCTGCTGCGCATGGTCAACCGGCTCGTCGAGCCCACCGGGGGCCGGGTGGTCGTCGAGGGCCAGGACGTCATGAGCCAGGACCCCGTGCTGCTGCGCCGCGGGATCGGGTACGTGATCCAGGACGTCGGGCTCTTCCCGCACCGGACCGTGAATCAGAACATCGCCACCGTCCCTGGCCTGCTGGGCTGGGACCGGCGGCGCACGCAGGACCGGGTGCGGGAGCTGCTCGGGCTGGTGGGCCTGGACCCCGCGGTGCACGGTCCGCGGTACCCGCACGAGCTGTCCGGCGGGCAGCGCCAGCGGGTGGGGGTGGCCCGGGCCTTGGCGACCAACCCCCGGGTGATGCTCATGGACGAGCCGTTCGGCGCCGTCGACCCGGAGGGCCGGCGGGCGCTGCAGGTGGAGTTCCGCCGCATCCACGACGAGCTGGGCACCACGGTCCTGCTCGTCACCCACGACATCGACGAGGCGGTCCTCCTCGGTGACCGGGTCGCGGTGTTCAGCCAGGGTGGGCGGCTGGAGCAGGTCGACACCCCGGTGCGCGTGCTCACCCGGCCCGCCACGCCATTCGTGGAGCAGTTCATCGGCGGCGCACGGGCCGTGCGCCTGCTCTCGCTCGCCACCCTCACACGCGCCGACCTGGAGCCCGGTGCAACGGCGCCCGGCGCGTCTGCGGCCGCCGCCACCCGGCCCGGCGGCACCCTTCGGGTGGGCGACACCCTGGAGCGGTGCTTCGCCGCCCTGGCCGCCAGCCCCGACGGCGTCGTCGCCGTCGAGGGCGACGACGGCGAGCCGGTGGGCGCCCTCACGCTCGCCGGCCTGCACGGCGCGTTGCGTCGCTCGGCCCGGGCCGGCTGACCTCCGCGCCGCCTACCGCGGGTTCGGGCAGGTCGTACTGCCCGGCCCTACCCGCCCAGCCGGGCCAGGCCGCGCGCGGCCTGCTCCAGCGTGGCCTCTTGCTTGACGTAGGTGAACCGCACGTACGAGCGCAGCTGCCGGGCCACCTCCCCGCCCGGCGTGCAGAACGCGGTGACGGGGATCGCCACCACGCCGGCCCGCTCCGGCAGGTCCCGGCACAGGTCGACGGCGTCCTCGTAGCCCAGGCCCGCGCCGTCGGCCACCACGAAGTACGTACCGCGCGGCACCACCGGAGCGAAGCCGGCCTCGGTGAGCGCACCGCACAGCAGGTCCCTGCGCTGCTGCAGCGACCGGGCCAACCCGGTGACGTACTCACCCGTCCGGCCCTCCTCGTCGGCGAGGCCCACGGCGACGGCGTGCTGGAACGGGCCCGAGGCAACATAGGTGAGGAACTGCTTCACGGTGCGGACGGCGGTGACCAGCTCGGCCGGACCGTGGAGCCAGCCGACCTTCCAGCCGGTGAAGGAGAAGGTCTTCCCGGCCGAGGAAATGGTCACGGTGCGTTCCGCCATGCCCGGCAAGGTAGCCATCGGGACGTGCCGGGCGCCGTCGTAGACGAGGTGCTCGTAGACCTCGTCGGTGACGACGACGGCGTCGTGCGCGATCGCCGCCCGGGCGATGAGGCCCAGCTCGTCGGCGGTCAGGACCGTGCCGGTGGGGTTGTGTGGAGAGTTCACGAGCACCAGGCGCGTGCGCGGGGAGAACGCGGCCTCGACGTCCGAGGCATCGAGGCGGAAGCCCTCGGGGGTGGGGCGCAGCGGGATGGTGCGGTGCGTAGCACCGCTCAGAGCGATCGCGGCGGTGTAGGAGTCGTAGAACGGCTCGAGGGTCACCACCTCGTCGCCCGGTCCGGCCAGAGCAAGGATCGTTGCGGCCAGCGCCTCGGTGGCGCCGGCGGTGACGAGGACCTCCGTGGCGGGGTCGACCTCCAGCCCGTAGCAGCGGCGCTGGTGGGTGGCGACGGCGTCGAGGAGAGCCGGGATCCCGGGGCCGGGCGGGTACTGGTTGTCGCCGCGCTCGATCGCCGCGATGGCCGCGGCCTTCAGATGCGCCGGCCCGTCGACGTCGGGGAAGCCCTGACCGAGGTTGACCGCCCCGGTGCGGGTGGCGAGTGCGGACATCTCCGCGAAGATCGTCGAGGAGACGGCACCGTCGGGGGCCAGCAGGCCCACCGCGCGCGCCACGTCCGTCCAGTGGCCGTGAGACATGGCGTCGATTCAACCCCGCCGAGCCGGGCGGCGCCCGCGCGGCCGAGGTGCGGACATCACACAGGGGATCGGCGGCCCGCACGCCGACCGTCGCCCGCGGTGTGCGTTCGCACCGCGCGGGCGACGGTCGACGGCTCCAGGACGGGAGGCGTCAGTACGTGCCGCCGGTACCAGCACCGGTGCCCGTGCCGTACCCGGTGGTCCCGGTGTCGGTCGAGCCACGGGACTCCTGGACCGCGTCCTTGGCCTGCTTGGCCTGGTCAGTCACGTTCTCCTTCGCGTGCCTGGCCTCGCCCTGCACCTCGTCCTTGGCGGCGGCGGCGGTGTCCTTGACCTCCGCTGCGCCGGACGTGGCAGTGGCCTTGAGGTCTTCGGCGGCCTGCTTGGCGGGCTCGCGCAGGTGCTCGGCCATCTCCTGGCCGGCACCCTTGACCTCGTCCTTGACCTGGCCAAGGGCGTCGCTGTCCTTGACCTGGCCGACCATCTCGCGTTCCTTGCGGGTGGAGGGGATGAGGCCCGCGGCGAGGAGCCCGACACCGAACGCGACCATCCCCGCAGCCCAGGGGTTGCCCTGGGCCTGGCTGCGTAACCGCTGGGGTGCGGCCGAGGCGGTGTCCGCCATCGAGCTCGCAGAGCCGCGCACGCTGTCCGTGGCGCTGTCCTTGGCGCCCATCACACGGTCCTTGGCATCTTCGGCCACACCGAACACCTTCTCCTTCGCGCCGCTGAACGCGTCCTTGACCTTCTCGGTCTGGCGTTCGGCGATCTTGCTGGGGCTGACCTTCTCGGTCAGGGCGTCGACGTTGTCGCTCAGGTCGGCGCGGGTGCGCTCGATATCGGCGCGGATCTGGTCCGGGTCGTTCGTCGTCATGATCGTTCCTGTCCCTTGAGAGCATCCGGAATCTTCTTGACCGTGTCTGCGGTCTGGGGCAGCCCCTCGGTCTTCCGCAGCTGCTTGCGGCCCATCGACGCCAGGATCAGCGCGATGACCGCCCAGATGATCGCCACGATGAGGGCGGCCCAGCCCAGCGCCGGGGTGTCCCCCGTTCCGAGCAGGGCACCCAGTGCCCACCACAGGGCAAGCGAGAGGAAGAGCAGCACGAAGTGGGTGGACCACGCGGCCCCGCCCAGCATCCCGGCGCCCTTCCCGGCGTGCTTCGCCGACTGCGCCGTCTCCGCCTTGGCCAGCGCGATCTCCTGGCGGATCAGCGTGGACAGGTCCTTGCTGATCTCGCCAAAGAGCTCACCGACCGAGGCGTCGGTCGGCTGCGTGCCCGGTGAGCCGACGACCGGCTGGGGAGGCTCGTACTGGGTGCTCATCGCGTGCCACCTGTGCCGTACGTGCCTGGCACCGTCCCCTCCCCGGAGCCGGTGGCGGAGGTGCCGTAACCACCCGTGGCCGGCGTGCCGTAGCCAGGCTCGGTGTAGCCCGGCTCCGTGGTGCGCGTGCCGTACGTCGGCGCATACTCGCTCACTCGCTCACCACTCGTCGCGGTGCCGTAGCCGTAGGCCGCACCGCGCGCCGGGTACGCCCGGCCGGCGCCGCCGTCGTCGTCGGACGAGGAGCTCTCGTCCTTGAGGCTGCGCGCCACGCGCCCGGCCACGAGCCCGAGGCCGGCGGCGATCGCGAGGAACGCACCGGGACGACGGCGGGCGAAGCTGCTCACCTCGTCGAGGACGTCTCCCGGCTCGCGGTCCTCGAGCCAGTCGCCCACCCGGCCGAGATAGGAGGACACCTGCCGGGCGATGTCGTTGGCCAGCCCCTGCTCCTGCACCTCACCGGACGCCATCGAGCTGAGCTCGCTCGAGAAGGACCGGATACCGCCGGCCAGGCGCTGCTGCTGCGAGCTCGCCTGGTCGGCCAGCTCGCTCCGGCTCTGGTCGAAGAGGGCCCTGGCTTGCGAGCGCGCCTCCCCTACCGTCTCCATCGCCTTGTCCTTGGCGACACCTACGGTCTCCTGGGCCTTCTCCTTGGCTGTGTCGGTGACGTCGCGGGCGCCTTGACCCGCCTGCTGCGCGACACCCGCGGCTTCGCCCTTGACGGTCTCGGACGTGCTCGAGGTGGTCGAGGACGCGCCCGTGGTCACCGGGTAGGTCGGCGGCGTTGCCGCCGTGCCGAGGGGATCCGGCATGCCGGGGTCGCGGTTCAGGTTCTCTGTCATGGTCGATCAGTCCTTCCGCTGGGATCTCCAGGTTCGTGCTCTGTGCGAGTGGTGCCTGGTTTGTCAAGAGTGCGTGAAAGTCGGTGCTCGCGCCTCTTGAGCGGCACATGCCGGCGGGCGGGGCCTTGGTGCCGCAGGCCGGGATCCCGCTCAGACGCGGTCCGCGATGCCCCGTTCGCCGCTGCTCCGCGCGCAGCTGGCGCAGCAGTAGATGTCGCCCTCGGACTCCACCCCGTGGCCCAGGATCCGCACCCGGCACCACGCACAGACGGGGGCGAGGGCCTGGGCGGCGCACTCGAAGCTGTCGTAGGTGCCGGTGCGGTCTCCTTTCGTCACCGTGAACGTCTTGTCGTAGTCGTTCCCGCACGTGTCACACCTGGCCATGGCCGCCTCCTCGACGAGTCGCTCGTTGCGGCCGGGACACCGTCGTCCCGACCGGTACCCGGCTGGTGCCCTCAGGGTCGCCCTAGGTTCTCGACGGCGCATCCCGGCCCGCCCGCCCTCCCGCGAGCGTGGGATGTCATCTCTTCGTCCTTCAGCCCTTCAGCCCGGTGGTGGCGATCCCCTCGATGAAGTGCCGCTGCCCGAGGAAGAACATGATGATCATCGGCACCGTGACGATGACCGAGGCGGTCACGAGGATCTCCCACTGCCAGTTGCCGCCGAACCCGAACTGGTCGACGAGCGCCTTGAGCCCCCGGGGGATCGTGAACTTGTCCGAGTCGCGCAAGTAGATCAGCGGGCGCATGAGGTCGGTCCACGACGCCTGGAACTCGAAGAGCAGCGTGACCACCAGGGCCGGTTTGGTCAGCGGCAGCGCGATGCGCCGGAAGATCGCCCAGTTGCCGGCGCCGTCGATCCGGGCCGCCTCGAACACCTGCCGGGGCAGGCCGAGGAAGAACTGGCGCAGCAGGAAGATGTAGAAGGCGCTGCCGAACAGGTTGCCCGCCCACAGCGGCGTGAGCGTGTTGACCTGGCCCAGCGAGTTCCAGATGAGGAAGGTGGGCACCATGGTGACCGCGCCCGGCAGCATCATGGTCGCGAGCACCAGGTAGAACAGCGCGTCGCGGCCGGGGAAGCGGAAGTAGGCGAACCCCCACGCCACGAGCGAGCTGGAGAGGGTGACGGCCACCGCCGCGAGCACGGTGACGAGCACGGTGTTGCCGAGCCACAGCAGCATCGGGGCCCGGTCCCAGACGTCGATGTAGTTCTGGAAGGTGAAGGTCTCGGGGATGAGCTTGTTGTCGAACACCTCCGTCCGGGGCTTGAACGAGGCGCTGACGAGCCAGAGGAACGGGTAGACGAAGACGACCGTCAGGGCGCACAGCGCAGCGCCGACGAGCGCCCGGCCCACCCGCGTGCGCGCCTGGCCCCGGGGCATGGCGGCGGCGACCTCGCCACCCCGGTCCGTCGTGGCCGCGGCCGCCGCCACCTCGACGACGGGGGCGGTGGCCTCCAGCGGACGGCTACTCATCGCTGCTCCCCCTCCAGGTACACCAGCCGCTTGGACACGCGCAGCTGGACGAGCGTGACGACCAGGATGATCACGAAAAGCAGCCAGGCCATGGCCGAGGCATAGCCCATGTTGAGGAACTGGAACGCCTGCTGGAACAGGTAGATCACGTAGAACAGGGCCGCGTCGTTGCCGTAGGTGGTGTTGCCCGCACCGAAGAACGCGGTGTATGTCTCTGTGAAGGTCTGGAACGCCGCGATGGAGTTGACCACGAAGACGAAGAACATGGGCCCGGAGATCATCGGCAGCGTGACGCTGACGGTGCGCCGCCAGAAGCCCGCGCCGTCCACGCGGGCGGCGTCGTAGAGCTCTTGGGGCACGTTGCGCAGCGCGGCCAGCAGGATGATCACCGAGGAGCCGACGGACCACAGGCTCATCGCGATGATCGCCGGCTTGACCCACTGCGGGTCGGTGGTCCAGTTGGGTCCGTCGATGCCGAAGACGCCGAGCACGTCGTTGATCAGGCCCTCCTGGCCGTTGAAGAGCAGGAGGATCAGGACGCCGACGGCGACCAGCGGGGTCATGTTGGGCAGGTAGAACGCGGTGCGGAAGAATCCCGCGGCGCGGCCGGCCTTGTCGAGCAGCAGCGCCAGCCCGAGCGAGATGAGCACCAGCAGGGGCACCTGGAAGACGGTGTAGACGAAGGTGTTCCACAAGGAGATGCGGATCTTGGGGTCCTCGAGGAGCTGGCGGTAGTTGTCCAGGCCGACGAAGCTGGGGTCGTTGATGACGTCGTAGTCGGTGAAGGACAGATAGGCGCTGTAGATCACCGGCCAGGCCGTGAAGACGAGGAATCCGACGATCCACGGGCTGATGAACGCCAGCGCGGCCCACATCTCTCGTCGTTCGTTGGGAGTGCGCACCCGGCGCGCCCGGCCCTTGCGGGGCGCGCCGGCGGCGACGACGGCGGTCATGGCCTACTCCTCGCGGTTCTCCCAGGCGGCCCAGGCGTCGTCGAGCACCTTCTGGGCCTCCTCCTGGGCCTGGGCCAGGGCATCCGCCGGCTCCGCCTGCCCGTTGAGCACGCTGTTGACCGCGTCCTGCCAGGCGCTCTTGAACTCGGCGTCGGCCGGGTTGGCCGGAAGGGAGAACGTGGAGTCGTTGGCCGTGTACATGGCTTCGACCGCCCCGTCCCACACTTCGTTGCCGCTCGGCGTGACGAGGCCCCGGACCGCCTCGTCGGCGGCCGTGTTGCCGGTCAGGATCCCGGTGAACGCCAGCCCGTCCGCCTCCCGGGCGGTCTTGCGGGCCTCGGCCGCGGCCACCCAGGTGTCCACCTCGGTCATCACCTTCATCCACCGGCACGCGGCGGCGGGGTTCTCGGTGCCGGACGGGATCGCCCAGGCGTTGCCGGACGCGTAGGCGATGGGCTCACCCTGCTTGTCGCGGACGGTGTCGAAGACCATCGGCACGTCCGGCGAGGCCTCGTTCAGGACGTTGATGTACCACTGCTCCATGGGCATCGCGCCGAGCACGTCGGTGGCGAACTGGTTGCCCTCGCCGAAGAAGTCGGCGGAGTCGCGGTAGGCCTTGACCTCCCCGAAGCCGCCCTGGCTGTCGTAGATGCTCACGGCCCACTCCAGGGCCTCCGCCACGGCGGGGTCGTCGAGCTGGGCGGTCCTGCCGTCCTCGGAGATGAGGTCGGTGCCGTTGGCGTGCGCCCACAGCGGGAGGAACTCGGGCAGCTTGGTGTCGTAGCCGATCACCTGCAGGGAGCTGCCCTCCCCTTGGTGCAGCGCCTCGTTCGCGGCCGAGAGCGCCTCCCAGTCCGTGCCGTTGACGTCGTCGACGCTGAGCCCGGCGGCGTCCAGCAGCTTCTTGTTCGCCATCGTGAGCTGGACCGTGTTGAACTCCGGGACGGCGTAGACCTCGCCGCCGAACGTGACCTGGTCCAGCGCCGCGGGAATGAACTCGTCCGTGGCGATGCCCTCGCCGTCGATGCAGGCCGTCAGGGGCACGATCGCGCCGCGCGAGGCGAACGTGCCGATCTGGTCCCGGCTGGCGTAGATCAGCTCCGGCGGCTGGCCCGAGCCGAGCGCGGTGAGGAACTGCTGGATGTCCAGCGCCCCCTCGGTGAGGGTCACCTCGACGTCGCCGAGCGCCTCGACGGCGAGGTCGTGACGGGTGGTGGCGACGTCGTCGCCGAGCCCGAAGCCCATGATGTCGAGCGTGCCGCTGAGATCGGCCTCGGGGTCGAAGGTGGCGGCGTCCCCGCCCTGCTCGCTCTCGCCGTCGGAGCTGTTGGTGCCCTGGGCGCACGCCGCGAGCGCCAGGCCCCCCGCGGCCGTCAGCGCGACCGCCCGTGTCACACGCCTGCTCATTGGTTCCTCCTCAGTTCCCCGTGCTGTGGCATTCCGAGCCGTTTCCGTGCGGATTTCGTGAAGGTAAGCCGGATCGCGCAGTCGCGCGACCGGAGCACCGGCCTACGAGCTCGGGCCGCGACGTCACTTGGGACAACCCGGCCCGCGAGCGCCTTCGTCCTTTGCGGTGACGCGGATGCGGCGGACACCTCGCCGCCCTACCGTTGGCCGCATCCCCGGCGGCCGAGCCGGCCTCCGGCCACGGCCGTCGGTGCTCGTTGACGAGCCGCACCCGCCAGGGAACGGAGTGAGCGATGACCTCGCTGTGGCTGGACCGTCCGGACCTCCCCGTCTACCCGCGTGTACCCGTCGGCCGCTCGTTCGGCATCGTCGTGGTCGGCGGCGGTCTGACAGGTCTGACGACCGCCCTGCTCCTGGCCCGCGCCGGCTGCTCGGTGGCAGTCCTCGAGGCGCGCCGGCTCGGTGCCGTCACCACCGGCAACACCACCGGGAAGGTCACCGTGCTCCAGGGCACCAAGCTCGCACGCATCGCGCGGCGGCACTCCGCCCACACGGTGGGCGCGTACGTCGAGGCGAGCCTGGAGGGCCAGCAGTGGCTGCTGCGGTACTGCGCCGACCACGGGGTCCCGGTGCAACGCCGCCCCGACCTGACCTTCGCCCAGACCGAGGAGGGCCGTGACGCCGTCGGGGACGTCCACGACGCCGCCCGGGAGGCCGGGTTGCCCGTGGAGTGGGTGGAGGACGCGGGCCTGCCGTTCCCCACCTACGGTGCGGCCCGCCTGGCGGACCAGGCCCAGCTCGACGCCGGCGACCTGCTGGTCGCGCTCGCCCAGGACGTCGAGCGCCACGGCGGGGAGATCTTCGAGGGCTCCCGCGTGATGGGCGTCCACGCCGGCCACCCGTGCCGGCTGCGCCTGCACGCCGGTGAGGTGCGCGCCGATCGTGTGGTGCTCGCCACGGGCACCCCGATGCTGGACCGCGGCGGGTTCTTCGCCCGGCTGGAGCCGAACCGGACCTATGGGGTGGCCCTGGACGTGCCCGGCCCGCTCCCGTCCGTGATGGCGATCGCGGGCGACCAGCCCTCCCGGTCGCTGCGCACCGCGCCGGTCACGGGCGGCGAGCGGCTCGTGGTGGCCGGCGGCAGCCACCCCGGCGGCCGCGCCGCGTCCCCGCGCGAGCGCATCCGGGAGCTGACGCGGTGGGCGGCCACGCACTTTCCCGGTGCCACCGCGACCCACGTCTGGTCCGCCCAGGACTACCGCGGGATCGACGAGCTGCCCTCGGTCGGGCCGCTGGTGCCCGGCTCGGACCGGGTGCTGGTGGCCACCGGCTACGACAAGTGGGGGCTCACCACGGGGGTCGCCGCCGCGCTCGCGCTGACCAGCACCATCCTCGAGGGCCAGATGCCCTGGGCACGTGCGCTACGGACGTGGCGCCCCAACGCACTCACCGGGCTGGACAAGGCGGTGCGGTTCAACGCCGACGTCGCCGCCCGCCTGGCGGCGGACCGCACCGCCCCCCGGGTGCACTCCTCCGCCGTCGTCCCGCCCGAGGGGCAGGGACGGGTCGAGCTGGACGGGCAGCGCCTGGTCGCGGTGAGCACCGTGAACGGGCGCACCCGGCGTCTCTCCGCGGCGTGCACCCACCTCGGTGGGGTGGTCGCCTGGAACGACGCGGAGTGCTCGTGGGACTGCCCGCTGCACGGTTCGCGCTTCGCGGCGGACGGGACCGTGCTCGAGGGGCCGGCCGTGTCCGACCTACGCCGCCTGGACCCGACCTCCCCACGGGACGACGGCGGCGCCGGCGGCGACATCTGACCGTGACTCCCAGGCCGTGCGGGGGCGCCCGGACGGAGGTGGCCGCGCCGCCCGGCTGTCAGACTCGTGGCACCGCGGCGGCACGGCCGGGTCGGCGGACCAGCCGGCACTTGACGGCCGCGCGTCCTACGGAAGGTGGTCACGATGGCGAACCGGCTCGCCGGGGCGACGAGCCCCTACCTGTTGCAGCACAAGGACAACCCGGTGCACTGGCAGGAGTGGGGCGATGCGGCGTTCGCCGAGGCCCGTGAGCGCGACGTGCCCGTGCTGCTGTCGGTCGGCTACGCCGCCTGCCACTGGTGTCACGAGGTGAAGCCGTCGATGGCTGTTGGCGGAATCTGACGAACCCGCAGGTCAAAGGGGCCGCGGCGGGTCGCCCGGGTTCATCCAAGACCGCCCTGGGACACCGATTTCAGGGCCTCGTGCATCACTCTCGTGTATCACTCGGGCGCTCCTGCGACGCGTCGAGGTACCTAACACGTCCTGGCGGACGTGTTAGGTCTAGCGCGACTTCTTAACGCGTTGCATATTTGCAACGCTGCCATTGGATGTGTCGCATGGACCTTGCGGAGCGCACCTCGACCCTGCGCCGGGCGAACGGGTTGAGCGCCCGTCAGCTCGCGGCGATGGTCGGCGTCGCCCCGACGACGGTGACCCGGATCGAGTCCGGGGCGGTGAGTCCGTCGTTCGACCTGGCGCAGGAGATCCTGGCCGTCCTGGGCGAGCCGATCGGCTTCACTGGAGTTGCCGACGTAGCCGCGATCGCTGCCGCACGGCTCGCGCTCGACCCGTCGCTCGGCGTCTCGGTCACGCCCGGAGTCGAAGCATGGCGACAGCGCTGGACGCGGATCGGGCTGGTCGATGACCAAGGTCGGGTCGTGCCAGGCAAGGAGTCGGATCTGCTGTTCAGTGCCGGCCGTGCCGCCCGGCTCACCCGTCGCCGCGAGGCAAGGCACTTCAAAGCTGGGCCGAGTGCGTACGACGTTGCTGAGGCCCTCGGCACGGCTGGTGTCGCATACGCCCTGACAGGTGACGCCGGGGCGAACCTCTACCGCTCCAGCGCGGGGGAGGCCTGGCCGGTGCTCTACGTCGAGGACGTCGCGCGCGCCGCCACAGCGGCCGGGCTCGTGCCGAAGGAGCCGGGCTCCTTCGGGATGAGGGTCACCCTGATCCCGTTCGACGGCGTGAGTGAGCTTGGCCGGATGGTGATCAACGACATCACTGTCGCCGCGCGCGATCAGGTGATCCTCGATACCTACGGCGGCATCGACCGCATGGCCGAGCAGGCCGACATCCTGCTGGGACGGCGAGTGCCATGACAGGGCTCAAGACGCCTCGCACCGAGATCGAGTGGAGCCGCCGCGCGGTCATCAACGTCTTGGCGTCCTCGCGGTCCACGCAGAGTCATTGACGTTGGTAGGCGCGCACGCCGTCCTGCTGCGGACGATGGAGCTCGATGTGCCGCGTATGCCGACGGGTGACGGCGACCTCGGGGTGACGCCCGGCCTGGTCGGCGGGACTTGACAAGGGTGTTACATTTCTCGACTTTGCATTTTCCGGCCAGCAACCCTGCTGGCCCCGTTCGCAGGAGTCGAGATGGCGAAGAGGACCGGGGGATACGGCGGCCGCAGCAGCGACACGCCCCGCGGTGCCTCAGCGTCCTCTTCCCTGCAGCGATCCTCCAACTCGCGCATGTGGTCGCAGCCCGCGACCACGAAGCAGGTAGCCGCGTTGAAGGCGAACGGCAACTTCGACGGCCAGTACTACAGCAAGGGACGTGCTGGTCAAGCCATCGGCCGGTCCGTACGAAGCGCGGCAGGCAATCCCGGCTCGCCTTCCCGCTCGGCGGGCGAGTAGATCAACTTCCTCAATGACGCAGTAGGCCACCACCTGATTCGCCAGCAGCAGGATCAGTCGCTGGCTCCGACCGCCTCGTTCCGCGAGGCCTCACGTGAAGTCGCGATCGCGACCACCCCAGACCACAACGTCGTCCTTGAGGAAGGAACCACCATGTCCCAGCTTTCTCCCGTCCGAAGTGTCGCTCACGAAAACAGCATCGCCTCCGTCGCAGCGCTCTCGGCCAGCATCGCTGCCGGCTCCACGCCGTTCGCCTACGTCCCGGAACTAGTGACGACGCTCCTCCCCCCACTGGTCGAGAGCAGCGACCCGTCACAGGTCCGGGCACTCGAGAAGGCGTTGACCGTGGCCAAGGGCACCCTCGCCAAGTCGCTGGCTCGCGCTCGGAACGAGCTGGTCGGAATCCTCCGCGAAGCACCCTCCGGCGTGTTCGCCTCTCCCAAGGCCAAGGCTGACGAAGTTCTGTGGCTCGCCTGCTCTGCCGACCTCGAGCAGCAGTTGATGCATGCGACGCAGTCCCGGAGGGGCAAGACTCAGCCCTCGAAGGTGATTGACGAGATGCTCGCCCAGGTCCGCCATCGGGTGGACCTCGCGCTGATCGAGGCCCAGGACATGGTCGAGATCGCCAAGATCCAGGCGGCGCTGTCCCCTGCGCCGGCGCGAGGCTACGAGCCGTGCTGGGGTGAGGTTACCGGCGTGAAACCGTTTGGAGCTTTCGTTCTCCTGCCGTCCGGCGAGTCCGGCCTCCTGCACGTCTCTGAGCTGCATCCGCTCAACGGCGGGCGCCGCGTCGATGACGCGGCGCTCCTCGTCAATGTTGGCCAGTCCATCTACGTCCGGGTGACCGGCAAGAACGAGAAGGGCCAGCTCAGCTTCGCCCCGGTGAGTGAGGCCTGATCATGCTCACGCTCTGGATCCAGTCCGCTCTCGGAGACTTCATGTCCAAGGCCATTGCGCCAGCCGCCGTCCATGCCGCTTCGCGGGTAGTGCCCGCCGAATACATGCCCGCAGTGTGTGAGGTTGTCGAGAAGCTCTTCAACCCCGCCGCCGTGCGCGTCGTCGGCAGTTGAAGTGACAGCTGATGACATACCTCACGCTCCTCGTCGTCCTCTGCCAGACTGGTGTATGTCTGGCGATACCCCGCCGCACCCATGGCCGGCTCACGCGACTGCGGCGGCGAGTTCGATCACGGCTCGTCCAGATACGGTTGACGGTCGGGGGGTCGCCGCGGCTATACACCATCGAAGGGGCCCAACGCAGGCGGCACGGCATCAGTGTCGAGCATGTCGAAGCCGCGTTCGTGCATTTCTCGGCTACGCGGGGCTCCCGACGGAGCGGGGTTGGTCGCTTCGAGCGGGAATCCGGGCGAAACATGCTGGGTATGGGCGAATAAAGTCCCGGGGCGACCACCTGTGGTCATGAAGATTGAGGTCGTTTCCGTTCCGTCGCGACCCCGCATGGGTGGCAGCGGCCTTCAGGTCACCGGACGCGTCCGTGCCGTCCGACTGCGGAACCTGAATAGTCTTGCCAAGAACGAAGGAGTTTCGCATGCCTGACCCACACGATCCTGAGCAGGAGCAGGAGCAGGAGCAGGCGGTCGGCTCCAGGCTCGGACCTGACTGGGTCGGGCTGGATCGTCGCCGCATGACCATCCGGCAGGATGACTACGTCCGGCGGATGCGCGATGCCGCTATGCGCGAGGCCGAAGAACTCAAGCGGGCAGAGGAGGCTTTCCGCAGATTCGATGCAGACCTCAGTGATGAGGAGTCGTCGGCGCATCGAGGTGTGGCGAAGGACGCACGGCCAGACGATTCGGACGATCCGGCAACGCCGCAAAAGCGTCGTCGCCCGAAGTTGCTTGTTACACGGTTCCACGCAGAGAATCTGAAGTCTCTCGCGGGCCGCCACGAGGTGCCGCTTGCACCACTGACTCTTGTCTACGGGCCGAACTCGGCCGGTAAGTCTACGGTTCTCAATGGTCTGCGGCTCTTCATGCATGCGGTTGATGCCGGGCGATTCGATGCGCTAGGGCTCTGGCGCCGCGCCTTTCCTGATGTGCGGCCCGAGAGTGTGATCACCTGGGAGCGTCAGGGTGAGGACGTTCCGTTCTCCCAGACGCGCACCCTCAAGCTCGGTGTGGACTATCGGATCTCGGGTTCAGACTCAGTTGCGACGGCTGAGCTCGGATTCCAGTCGTCTGACGTCGGCCCTTGGCAGTCGTCGGCGATGGGGGCCAACTTGCAGGAGCTGACACACAAGGAGTTCTTCCTGAACTACGAGGCTGCGGATCGTGTGGACAGCAGTTCCTACGGCAACGTTGAGCCGAAGTGGGAGGTCAGGGAGTGGACCGGTGCGGAAGCCGCCGGCGCGGACCCGCGGGATGTGGACCACGACCTGTTCGGCCACGCCAACGCTGAACTCAAGCGAGCCCTGTTTCGCCTCGCGGGACAACTGACACATTTCGGTCCACATCGAGGCGCCCCAGAGGGCAAGTACACGCCCGTGGGACTCGACGACATCGCGGGTCCCGACACTTGGGGTGTGGCCGGCGCTCCGAGTCGGCGGATCGCTGGCTTTGAAGTGCAGGAGCTGCTGAACCAGGCGCTTGAGCAACTTGAGATCGACCATCGATTCGAGCCCGTGTTCCGAGCTGAGGGCGGCACGGTCAGCATCAGCGACTGGCAGCTGGTTGACAGCCGATCTGGTGCGCCAGTCTCGTTGGCAGAGGTCGGCTACGGGGTGAGTCAGCTCCTTCCCATCATCGATGTCTGTCTTCGTGCGACCCAGCGGATCATCTGCATCGAGGAACCTGAACTCCACCTGCACCCCCGACTTCAGGCCAAGCTAGGGAATCTGCTTGCGCTCTCGGTTCTTCGGCGGGGCAACCAGCTCATCGTCGAGACTCATTCGGAAAGTCTCTTGCTTCGCGTGCGGCGCCTTGTCCGGCAGGGCAAGCTCCATCACGACGACGTGGCCGTGCTGTACGTGGACAACATCGACGGCGAGGGTGCACACGTCCGCCGGCTCCGGCTGGGCGAGCAGGGTGAGCTTCTCGACCCGTGGCCCACTGGCTTCTTTGACGACACTCTTGAGGACGTCCTTGGAGGCTGGGGGTGATCACCCGGATTGCGTTCGACGCCCTAGCACTCCAACCCGCCACCGGGGGTGCCCTGGAGCAGCGGCTTCAAAGCCGACGGCTAGCGGAGACCGTACGGGAATTCGGCCTCCTGTCGTTGCTGGGCGAACACGACGCAAGGGAGCTACTGACTGTCCTCGAGCGGTTGGCGGAATCACTTGGATACGACTTCTGGCGACCACTGATCCGGGCGCTGGCGAACGGCGGGCCAGATGTCCTACGGGCGTGCCCTCCGAACCATGCATCGACGCGCGAGTTACTCAAGTCGGGAGATCTTGACGGACTGCGCTCCAACGCCGACCTTGTCGTCGTGAACAGCACCGGGGGCCCCGTGTCGGGCCTCACGGGTGCTCAGATTACGAGCCTCTATGAGTTGGCGGGGTTCGCGGATGCGGGAGGCAATCTCGAACTCGCTCTGGCAAACGCTGCCGACCAATGCAACACCGTCACCTCGATCAAGAGGCTGAGAAGCGAAACAGTCATTCCAAGGGGGACGCCGAGCACGACCCTCTGGGAAACGTACTTTTCGCCACTCGCACGCGTGTCCTCTGAAGTGAACATCTTCGACCGATACTTGTTCTCGGGCCTTCACCGAACTGGCCGTCAGCGCGCCGACTACCTCCTGTGGCTCTTGAACGCTCTAGATCGCAACCTCCCTCAGGCCGCGTCCGTCAACTTGTTCGCCTGTTCCGGCCAAGAGGTGCTTCGCAAGAGCACCCGGAGCCACCCCACAAACCCATACACGGTTCACGACATCTCGGCAACGCTCCGGCATCTCGACCTTTGGAACCGCCCTGGCCGCCTACACCTCTACCTGTTTGACGACCTCCACCACGATCGCCACATCCGGTTCGGATGTGGCAGCGCCGTCATGCCCCAACAGGGCTTCGACCAGTTGTCGTTTCCCCGGGGGACGTTGGCGAAGAACTTCAGCTACACCTTCGTCTCCGGGGGGCAGAGCCTGAGCGCTCGTGCGGACGAAGAAGCACGGGCGAGGAGAAGCGGGCGACATTGGGTGCTTCGCTCAAAGAGGGGCGGATTCGAAGCCGTTGCGCCGTAGAACCCAGACCGGTCGACCAACATTGTGGCCGCGCATGAGCGCCACTCACGCTGACCGGCGCCGTCGCTTGGGCTGGGGGAGCAGGTCGGTGACGGTCGTCGGCTCGCGGTCGGGCGCAACGAGCGTGTCCACGGCCACTTCGGCCAGGGCCATCCGCCTCTCCTCCCGGGCAAGGAGCTGGTCGAGCCTCCAGCGGTCGGGGTGTGTCATCACCGGCGGCGGCACCACCCTCCGGTCCTTGAGGTTCTGGTACCCCTTCGTCTTGCCCCAGCCGTAGCGCGCCATCACCTCTCTCGCGGTGAGGAAGACGTGGCGCGGGTCGTCCATGGTTCTCACACCGCCTTGGGCCGAGAGATGACAGGCCGGGCGGCAAGGCGTTGCTCGCGGATGAAGCGACGCAGGTCGGCGACGGTCGTGTAGAGCCGCCGGCCGATCTTGAAGAACTCCGAGCCAGTGCCCACCTGGCGCCACCAGCGGACGGTGTTCGCCGAGGTCCTCAGGATCTGGGCGACGTCCTCGAGCGTGAGCAGCTCGTCGTCGTGGCGCTCATGGAAGGGGACATCGCTGGGGTGATTGTTCATGGTTCCTCCTGCTCGGCGAGGGCCCGCGACAATTGTGGGCAACAGGTAGGTGTGCGTACCGCACCAAGCCGGGGCCAAATACGTCCGATCGGATATCGTGACTGGATGGACCGGCCCTTCTTGCTTGAGACTGCGCGCAGGGCACGCGGCCTGACGCAGGCACGCCTCGCGTCGTTGTCGAGCACCTCGCAGGCGACGCTGTCGGCGTACGAGCGTGGCCTGAAGTCGCCGTCGATGAAGGTCGCGTCGCGGATCCTGGCCGCGACGGACCACGAGCTGTCGTTACGCACGCGCGTCGACTGGGTTGAGCACCACCCGAAGGGGATCGTGGCGTTCTGGGCGCCCAGCATCCTGTGGTCGGTGGAGCCGCCCACGTGCTTCGCGACGCTGCACATCCCGGACCTGATCCAGGACACCGGGATGCGCACGTGGAACATGCGCGAGCGCGAAGAGCGGCGGGGCGTGTACGAGCAGCTCATCCGCCGTGGGCTGCCTCAGCAGATGATCCGGTGGGTCGATGGCGGCCTCCTCGTCGACGTCTGGGACGAGCTCGATCTCCTCGGCCCCGTGCGTGACGCATGGGAGCCGGCGATTCGGCTGGCCACCATGCCCTCGGATGTGGACGGGCTGAGTTTCTTCTTCCGCGAGAACCCGGAGATCGCGCCGGGCGCACGGGTCCGGGGATACGAGCGGTTGCCCTCGTCTCCCCCGCTACCGCCACAACGGTGGCGATCCGCCCGACTTACCCCGCCCGGCAGTCACAGTCCGAGATCACGGCTACGCGAGGAGGCCGGCGACCGGCGGCCGAAGCCGTCCTCGTGACGTCGAGCCGCCGCGCGGCGTGGGGCAGGTCGCGCCGGCGCGTTGGGGCCGTAACGGTCGACGGCGTCGGCAGCGGCGCCCCGTGCGTAGGTCGGACCGAGGTCGGCGCGGTCGCGACCGAACGCGGCGATCCACTGGCTCCGCGCCTCCTCCACCGACTCCGCGACGACGTGGGCGACATTGCGCTCGCGGCCACGGGTCATGCCGACGTACGCCGACGCGGCCCCGGTGTGCTCGCCGACCAGGACGTGCGGGACCGGGACCGTCGCACTTTGTGCGCCGTAGGCCGTGGTGGCATAGGCGAGCTCGACGTTGGCACGCACATACTGGGGCGCGAGCACCCGCTTGCCCGCCTCGCCGTGAACGGTCAGGGCGCCGTCATCGCAGGCGAGCACAGTCCAGGTCTCTCGGTTGGCGACGTCGGTGTCGTGGTCGTTGCGGCGGGTGGCGATCCGGTCGCCGACTCCGATCCGCTCGCCCGAGGCGGTGACCAGTCGTTCGGTCACCTCCCCCATAGCCTTGCGGACCTGATGGGCGAGCCCGTTGATCTTGGCAACCTGCTCGCGGGTGTCCGCGACGACGAGCTCGCCGTACGTCGTGCGCACTGCGAGCTCCTGCTGACGCTCGACCTCACTGGCGTGGATCACCACCTCGCCGCGGCGCACGAGTTCGTCGAAGACGTCACCGGGCTTCTCTCCCGATCGCATCCACAACGACAACTCGGCGTAGGCGGGGTCGGCGAAGCGGCGGACGGTGTCGAGCTGCGTGACTCCGTAAGGCGCGTACCGGACGGCGAGGTCGAGTACTCCGCCACGCCCGATGGCGGGAAGTTGGTGACGATCACCGACCAACATCACCCTGGCCACGGTCTCGTCGGCGAGACGGAGGAGCGCACGTGCGGTGTCCTGATAGAGCATCCCGGCTTCGTCGACCACCAACAGGTCACCACGATCCAGAAGGGCCGAGGGCGACGGGGTGGATGCCACACGGTTCCACTTCCCGTCGTCATCCCAGCGGAACCCGTGCTGGTGCAGCAGCCAGGCCACCGAGTGCGCGGAGGTGCCGACCTCGGTGGCGGCGACCTGAGCGGCCTTGCGGGTCGGCGTCACCATCAGCATCCGGTAGCCCTTGGCCTCGATCGGCTCCCGTGTCGCGGCGAGCCGGGTGGTCTTGCCGGCGCCAGCCGCCCCTTCCACGATGGTGATCGACCTGGTCTCGGCCCGCTGGGTGATCCGGTCGACTATCTCGTGCTCGACAGCCAGCACGTCCGTCGACGTGAGTGCGCGCACGTGCTCGGGCACGTCGGTGCGGCCGAGCAGAGGTCGTGACGCGGTGACGATCCGGGACGTCAGGTCCTCGGCAAGCTCGCGTCGGACCGTGCCGTCGATGGCACCACCGGTGGCGGCGATCAACCACTCGGCCTCCCCCCGAGCATCGGCGGCATTCCAGGCCGAGCGTCGCGCGCCGAGCCGGACGAGCGCGAGGTCGACCAGAGCGTCGCGGTCGACCAGCCCGGGCCGCAGCATCGCAGGGTCACCGGCAACTGACGACGCTGCACCCGCGACACCGGGCGCGCGGCAGCCCAGCTCGTGCAACTCCTCGACCCACCGTTGCCGCAGTTCCTCGCCCGAGGTCGGTACGACCTTGTCGGGGCGGGCGTCGGCCCACGCCCGGCGATCCCACGCCCGCCGCAACGCCGGCCCGGGCTCCTCACCGGGATGGTGCACGCCACTGGGCTTCATAGGTATCGACGTTGGTCTCGATCTGGCGTGCCCGTGCGCTGAACGCACCGGCATAAGGCACCAGCTGGGCGACCTCGCCGGTCTCCGCGTCGAGGGTGAGTCCGTGCGAGGCGAGCGCTGCCCGGAACTAGGGGTTCGTCATCACGGCCGCGTGACCGATCCCGTTGATCGCCTCGAGGCTGTCGCGCACACCGACGGTGTGGATGCCTCGCCACGCGCCGTCGGCGAACACCCTGGCGTTGATCTGGAGATGCAGGTGCCGGTGAGGGCCGCCGGCCCTGGATGTGAAGTGGCGGACGACGGCGGCCTCGATCTGCTCGACCGGCACCTGCACCTGCCGGCCCCGTGACCCCACCCGGGTCGTCGCGTGCGAGGCAAGCCAGCCGATGATCTCCTCAGCCGCCGCCATCTGGGCGGCGTCATAGGCCGCTTCGACCTCCGGGTGAAGCGCCGCGGCGAGCGACCACGTCTTCGGTCCGTTGACGGTGACCTCGACGAAGCGCACCGCATGATCGTCCTTGCGCAGCCACCCCTTCCCCGCCCCGGTCTCGACCTCGATTCCAGCGACCCACTTCTCGTACGTCTCGCCGTCCATGTCGCCCCGGCGATCAACACCCTCCGAGGAGCCCACGAACCGCATCGCGATACCGCTGCCCTCAGCGAGGTAGTAGTCGTCCGCATACGACCGGTCGGCCTCGACGTAGTGCCGCGCCGCTGCGGCTGCGCCGCGGTAGACCTTCATGCCACCGTGCATCGAGACCACCCCCTCGACAACCGTCAACAACCACGAACCCGCTGATCAGAGCGACGACTGCGTCCACCCCGCTACCTACTTTCGTAGCATGCGTGCCGCTTCTTAAGGTGGGCGAAAGGGCGATCTGGAGGGTGGATTTAGGAGCCGTTCGTGGTTGTTAGTTAGCGTTGAGGGACGAGGTGTTGCGGGAGGCGAGAGGCAGGAGGGCGATGGGCACCCGAAGGCTGGGTGCGACAGAAGACCGGCGATGTCGGCCCCCGCTGGCAGGATCGGGATCAAGAGGCCGCTATGCGCTGGTGACCACTCCAACCCGACCGACGACTGAGAAGATGATTCGATAGTGAAGCTCAACCTGAAGGCCGTCGAGGAGCGGGTCGCCCCCCTCGGCGGGCGGCCGTCGTATGACCGCGAGTTCATCTTCGAATTGCTTCTCGCCTACGGCCGATCGCGGGGCAACGTCACACGCCTGCGCAACGGGTCGCTCAACGTTGCCGACGACCCGACAACTGAGGTCGCTCAGAAGAACGTCGTGTACTTTAAGGAAACGACCGGCGACCCGCTGGCCGTCATCGACGCGCTGCGAACCGCGCCAGCGGTCGTCCGCTACCGCCCGCGCTTCGTCATCGTCACCGACTACTCAGAGCTGATCGCCGTCGACACGAAGACCGGCGAGAACCTGATGGTGCCGATCGCAGACATCGACCAGCACTTCACGTTCTTCCTGCCCTGGGCCGGCATGGAGAAGGCTCAGTACGTGGCTGAGGCGCACGCTGACGTCAAGGCCGCTGAGCGGATGGGCAAGCTTTTCGACGAGTTGCTCGCCGCGAACCCTGAGATCCTCGGCGACTCCTTCGGGAGGCACTCCCTCAACGTCTTCTTCACCCGGCTGTTGTTCTGCTTCTTCGCCGAGGACACGGGCATCTTCGGTGAGAACCAGTTCACCAACGCGGTCGGCAGTCACACTCAGGCTGACGGGTCCGACGTCGCTGACTTCCTGACCGATCTCTTCAACGCGCTGGACACGCCCCACGCCGGCGACAAGCCACAGCACCTTCGAGGGTTCCCGTACGTCAACGGACGGCTGTTCACGATCGCTGCCGAGCACAGGGTCCCGAAGTTCACGAAGAAGGCCCGCGAGTTGCTGATCGAGTCCGGCACCTTGATCTGGCGCGAGATCAACCCCGACATCTTCGGCTCGATGTTCCAGGCGATCGTCACCCCGGGCAAGCGGTCGGACCTCGGTCAGCACTACACATCGGTCCCGAACATCCTTAAGACTATCGAGCCTCTGTTCCTCAACGGGTTGAAGGATGAGTTCGACGTTGCGTACGACTCGCGGCGCAAGCTCGAAGGACTCTTGAACCGGATCAGCGAGATCAAGGTCTTCGACCCTGCCTGTGGATCAGGAAACTTCCTGGTCATCGCCTACAAGGAACTGCGACGCCTCGAGCACGCGATCCTCGAGCGGCTCGCCGAGGTCGACGTGAACCACCAGATGCTCTACGTCGAGTCGAAGATCAACATCGAGAACTTCTACGGCATCGAGCTCGACGACTTCGCCGTCGAGGTCGCGATCCTCGCCCTGTGGATCGCCAAGCACCAGATGAACGCCGAGTTCAAGGAGAAGTTCAACCTCTCCATCCCGCTGATCCCACTCAGGGAGACCGGTCAGATCCGAGAGGGGAACGCCGCACGGATCGACTGGCAGTCAGTGTGTCCCAACGACGGCGATGAGGAGATCTACCTCATCGGCAACCCGCCGTACGCCGGCGCCAAGACTCAGACCAAGGACCAGAAGGCCGACTACGACTACGTGTTCGGAGGACGTCCGTACTCGAAGAACCTCGACTACATCGCGCTGTGGTTCATCAAGGGTGCCGACTACATCGAAGGCACGGAAGCTTCGCTCGCCTTCGTGACGACCAACTCGGTCGCCCAAGGCGAACACGTCGGTCTGATGTTCCCGATGATCTTCGCCAAGGGCATCGAGGTCGGCTTCGCCTACACCTCGTTCAAGTGGGAGAACAACGCCAAGCGCAACGCGGGCGTGACGGTGGCGGTGATCGGGTTGAGGAACAAGACGTCGTCGCCGAAGTACCTATACACCGACGACCTCCAAATCGCTGCCACCAACATCAACGGATACCTAGCAGACGGTGCTGACGTCGTGATGGAGCGTCGGCGCAAGCCATTGGGAGCCCCGCGGCCCGACATGGTGTTCGGATCAATGCCACGTGACGGCGGCGGCCTCATCTTGTCGCCTGACGAGCGGAGGCAGATGATCGAGGCGGACGGCCGCAGCGAGGCGTTCATAAAGCGCTATATGGGGTCGTCCGAGTTCATCAATGACGGTGAGCGCTATTGCCTATGGGTGCCCGACGGCCAAGCTAGTTTGGCACGGTCGATTGCCGCGATCGGCACGCGACTCGATCGCGTGGCGGCGGAGCGTTCGACGAGCAAGGCGGGAAGTACGGCGGCATTTGCTGCCCAGCCGCACCGGTTCGTTCAGATCAGCTACAAGCCCACGGACTCGATCATCGTGCCTCGCGTTTCGTCGGCTCGTCGTGAATACATTCCGATCGACTATCTCGGCCCAGACACCGTCATCTCGGATGCGGCCTTCGGCGTGTATGACGCAGAGCCCTGGCTGTTCGCGCTGCTGACGTCGAGAATGCACATGGCCTGGGCGCGGTCAGTGGGTGGCCAGTTGAAGACGGACTATCGTTACTCGAACACGATCGTCTACAACAACTTCCCCGTCCCTCCGCTCAGTGATGCTGCCAGGGAGCAGTTGATTCTGGCAGCGTTGCGAGTGTTGGACGTCCGCGAGTACCACTGCGAGAAGAACCTTGGGGAGCTCTACGATCCCGACCTCATGCCGGCCGACCTTCGCTTGGCGCACGCCGAGGTCGACGCGCTGGTCGACTCGATCTACTCGAAGCGCGGATACGAGTCCGACGAGCAGCGATTGTCGGACCTGTTCGCTTTGTATGAGGCGATGACCGCGGACGAGGGCCCGAAGGGGACGAATAGGTGAACAAGTTGCTCAACGTCGTGGACGTGACCTACGCCCAGACCGGGGCGTCGGTCAACACGGACGCCTTGGGGATGCGAGAGATGCAACAGCGCGTCTTCGCCCAGCGCGATGCCCAGCACCTTCTGGTCAAGGCGCCCCCAGCGTCGGGCAAGTCCCGCGCGCTGATGTTCGTCGCCCTGGACAAGCTGTACAACCAGGGCCGCCAGAAGGTCATCGTCGCCGTCCCCGAGCGCTCGATCGGCGCGTCGTTCTCCGCGACCAGCCTGACCAAGTTCGGCTTCTTCGCCGATTGGGAGGTCAAGCCCGAGCACAACCTGTGCGACCCCGGCTCTTCGCAGGGCAAGGTCGGCGCCTTCATCGACTTCTTGAACGGCCCCGGTGCAGTCCTGATTTGCACTCACGCGACCCTGCGGTTCGCGTTCGAAAAGCTCGCTCCCGAGGCGTTCGACGGTACGGTGCTTGCGATCGACGAGTTCCACCACGTATCCGCCGACGTCGAAGCCAACCGCCTCGGTGCGCTGCTGCGGGAAGTGATGAACGGGTCCGACGCACACATCGTAGCGATGACCGGCTCCTACTTCCGCGGCGACTCTGTGCCGGTGCTGTCCGCCGAGGATGAGGCAAGGTTCACGCCGGTCACCTTCAACTACTACGACCAACTCAACGGCTACGAGCATCTGAAGTCGCTCGGCATCGGCCACCACTTCTACCAAGGCCGCTACACCGACGCGATCGGCGAGGTGTTCGATCTGGGCAAGAAGACAATCATCCACATCCCCAACGTGAACTCAGGCGAGTCCACCAAGGACAAGATCGAAGAGGTCGGCTTCATCATCGACTCGATCGGCCACGTCGAGTCCACCGACCCCGAAACCGGGATCATCAGCATCCGCCGCGCCGACAACGGCGCGATCGTTCGAGTAGCCGATCTCGTCGACGACACCGATCAGAAGAAGCGTGCCGACACCCTGCACTATCTCTCCACCTTCGCCTCCAAGGATCGCGACGGCGTGGACGTCATCCTCGCGCTAGGGATGGCGAAGGAAGGCTTCGATTGGCCGTTCGCGGAGCACGCCCTCACGGTCGGCTACCGAGCGTCCCTGACCGAAGTAATCCAGATCATCGGACGCGTCACCCGGGACAGCCCCGGAAAGGCGCACGCCCAGTTCACAAACCTGATCGCCGAACCCGACGCTTCGCAGGGCGAGGTGAAGGTGTCGGTGAACAACATGCTCAAGGCCATCACCGCGTCGTTGCTGATGGAACAGGTGTTGGCACAAAACTTCACCTTCAAAACCAAGCGCACCGGTGACGACGATGGGCCGAAGGCCCCAGGGGTCATCAAGATCAAGGGCTTCAAGGAGCCGTCCTCGGACCGCGTCAAGCAGATCGTCGAGACCGACCTCAACGATCTGAAGGCGACGATCCTGCAAGATGACACGTTCGCGCGTGCCGCGGCAGGCTCGGTGGATCCCGAGACGACCAACAAGGTACTGATTCCGAAGATCATCCGCGAGCGGTATCCCGACCTGGACGAGTCGCAGGTCGAGGAGGTTCGGCAGCAGGTCGTCGTGGACTCCGTGATCAAGAACGGCGAAGTTCGCGAGGTCGGTGACAAGCGGTTCATCAAGATGGCCGAGAAGTTCGTCAACATCGACGACATCAACATCAACCTGATCGACTCGGTCAACCCTTTCCAGAGGGCCTTCGAGGTAATGTCCAAGTCCGTCACGCCGAGCGTGTTGCGGATCATCTCGGACGCGATCACCGCGACGCGGGTGGAGTTCACCGACGAGGAGGCATTCGCGCTGTTCCCGAAGATCCAGGTCTGGGCCAAGGTCAACGGGCGGAAGCCGAACGTACGCAGCGAGGACCCGACCGAGAAGCGATACGCCGAAGCGTTGCTGTACCTGCAGAAGAGGAAGCAGCAGCACCTTGCAGATCAGCGAGCAGCGCAGATGGCAGACGAAGCATGAACGGCGAAGCCAGCGTGGGTCCGGTCGACTTCCAGTTCCCGGGCAGCATCGAGGCGCTGCTCGATGCTGACGTCGATGGTCTGCTCGATGCGCCCGAGAAGCCGAAGAAGGTCACCGCCACCGACCGGTTAGAGCGCGCGTTCCTGGAGATCGTGGAGTTTCGTCGCAGCCACGGACGGATTCCGGATTCGCAGACCCGTGAGATCGCTGAGCGCAAGCTCGGCGCGAGACTCGAAGGCATCCTCGCGAGTGTGGAGAAGTCGGCTGCGTTGAAGCCTGTCGATGAGTTCGGGCTTCTGAAGGTCCCCGATGCCCCTGCCTCGCTAGATGACCTGCTGGAGGGGGACGAACTCGACTTGCTCGGCGACGATTCCGGGCTCCTCGACGTCTCCGACCTGCCGGTTCGTCGTCAGCAGTTCGACACAGGTGACGTCGCCCGTCGAAAGCCCGCCGAGGACTTCGAAAAGTACGATCCGCTGTTCAAACAAAAGCACGCTGAGCTCCGCGACGGAACGAGCCGGCTTCTCCCATACCCCGGTTTGGGTCACATCGCGCCGGGCGCCTTCTTCGTCCTCAACGGCGTAATGCTGTTCATCGCCGAGGTCGGCAAGACCGAGTACAAGAAGTCGACCGTGCGTGAGAACAAGCGCGAACGGCTGCGCTGCATCTTCGAGAACGGCACCGAGTCGGCGATGTATCGGCAGTCGCTTGCAATCCGGCTAAGCGACGAGGACGGTCAGATCGTGGTAGCCCACGACGTCGCGGAGATCTTCAGCGAAGATGAGGCAAGCGGTCACATCTACGTCCTTCGCTCGCTAAGCGACGACCCGCAGATCGCTGGCGTGAGTGACCTTCACAAGATCGGCTTCTCGCGCGGCCCGGTCGAGGAGCGGATCGCCAACGCCGCGAAGCAGCCGACCTACCTGATGGCGCCGGTCGAGATCGTCGCCGACTATACGGCCTACAACATCAGGATCTCAGCCCTGGAGAACCTGCTGCATCGGGTGTTCGCCGAAGTCCGGCTCGACATCACCCAGATCGACCTCAAAGGTCGCGATTACGACCCCTCCGAGTGGTTTGTTGTGCCGCGCTCGGTTATCGATCAGGCGGTGGAATTGATCATCTCCGGTGGGATCGTCGACTATGTCTACGACTCAAGTTCGCGCTCCCTGCGTCATCGACGTTGAAGGACGGCCACTGAGCCCTCCTCGAATGGGATTCGTATGGAATGACCTGCCGCTTTCAGCGGTGAATTCGGATTGCGGCGTCAGAGGTCTTAGCCGAAGACCCCCCAGCGCCTACCGCTACGCATGGAGAAGCTCGTTCCCTGCGTCTTCGAAGCGTTGCGCCAAGCTCGAGCGCCGGCATCGGAATGAACGGTGAGTACGTAATGGAGGGCGTCGCCACGCGCGGCCTTCGTGAAAAGCAGGACCCGATCGTCGTAGGACGTCGGCCACGGTGACTCAGGAACTGGCAACGTGATGACATCCATTGAGTTGTCGCTGAACCGGATGGGAGCAGGAGTCGACATTGTCTGGTCCCGCGGATGCTCGATGGTGACTGTCACGAGAGCGGAGTTTTTCGGAACCTCGTCGGCGGATCCGCCGAAGAAGACCCGCATCAGTGCCGACATGTTGAGCTGATTTCCGGGGCGAGATGGCCCGCGGTTCCGGCTTATCCCTCCCTTGCCTTCGATCCAGAAGTTGGTTGCGGATGTCAGGGCGGTGAGCTGCTCTGGACTAAGTCCATATCGAGTGCCAACCCGGCCGGACACATCTGCGACATCGTCGTTTCGCGCAACTTCAGTCTTGGGGAGGGCGGCGAATCCACGACGGTACTCGCCGATGATGGTGGACAAGGGGGTGGCACCAGCCCAACAGTTCTCGAACCAAGCCTCGCCGGCGCGGATGGCTGCGTCGACAGTCTTCTCGGCCTTGTTTGACGGCTTGCGCACGATTTGTAGCGTGCCGGCTTCGTGACCGAACACAAGGCCGTTCCGCGACAGGTTTCCTGATCCGACGAGATGGCCTCTAACTGACGATCCGTGCACCGAGAACCACTTCGGGTGCCACGGCACGAAGGGGACGCAGCCCCGCCGATCAACCACTCTCTTTCCGTCGTGAACGCGGACCTCGGCCGGCAGCGCCGCAAGACGTTCGAGTGCCGTTGGATCCGAGCGATACCAGTCAATGCTCACCAGAAAGCGTTTAGTGACGCCAGTCCACTCGGCGTCAGCACCGCTCGATGAGATGTTGGAGATCAGCGTGTCAACGCCGGTGTCCGTGACGTAGGCTACCGCCGCGTCGAACGCGGCAGCGCCGACGCGGACAAGGTCGACGATGGCGTCGATGTTGCTTACCCGGGCTCCGGTCCTGCCCGGTTGGCCAATCATCCGCTGCTCGAGCATCACGTTCTCCGTCTCGGAAGTGCCGTTGGAGCGTATGGCCTCGTGGCACGTCGCCGTGGCGGTTTCGGCAAGAGGAGATTGGTCCGGCCTGTGTGTTGTGCACGCGCGTCATCTCGAGGTCTGCTGGCCCTTGGCCTGCGACCAGAATGTTCCGGCGATACCCAACCGCTAAATGTCCGCCAACTTGGCAACCGAGTCGCGGAGGGCGTCTTCGCCAGCGCGGACGTAGTGGTTGAGGACGGTGGTGAGCTTGTCACCGAGGTACTGGGCGACGACCTCCCAGGACTCGCCGAGCTCGTCGTGGAACCACCTGGTCGCAGCGTGGTGGCGGAGGTTGCGGTAGACGATGGTGCGTGGCCAGGCATTGTTGGGATCGTTCTCGTCGACCCAGGCGCGGACGCGGTGCCAGCGATCGTTGTGCAGCTCAGGCTTGACCGGCAGACCGGTGACGGAGTCGATGAACAACCACAACTCGTCCTCGGGCGGGACGGGGTAGTTCCACCAGGCGAGGTTCTTGTCCTTCTCCCGCGTCGCCAGTGACGATCGGCGTTGCCGTTCGGCTTCCTGCGCGTTGACGACCTGCTGGAGCGAGGCGCCAGCGGAAAGTCCAAACACTTCCTTGACTCGCGGTAGAAGTTCCTCCCGCATCAGAGACTTCGGCAGCGGCACCTCGTGGAGAGTGTGGTTCTTCACCGGGCCACGGAAACCGGCCTGGCCGCGCGGCGTGATCCACGAGCCGTTCACGAGGACGTAGCCACGGTCGAAGAAGACGTCGATCGCGCGGAGCGCGTTCTGCTCGCCGAGCCGAAGGCCGCCGAAGCCGGCCACGCGGATTTTGGTGCCAAGCAGGGGAAGGCGGGTCATCTGCGGGTCCGTGCCGTCGGGCCCGCACAGCTCGTCGGCCGCAGCCGCCATCGCCTTCACCTGACGAGTCTCGGGGCGCAGCCGCGGATCGACGTACTGCGCCGTCGCCCCATGGAGCACGTTGGCGCGGCGGATCTCCAGGCCGTCGAGCGGGTCGACGCTGCGATCGAGCCAGCCCAGACGCCACGCCAGCTTGCGCATCGCCGCGAGCTGGCCGCGCAGGTCCTCGCGGCCGCGTTGGGAGAAGAGCGTCTTCGACCCCTTCTCCATCACCTTGCGGCTGTGCTCGACCCGCCACTTCGTCACCGGTACGTCGCCGATGGTGGGGATGATGTGTGCGTTGAGCCGCGAGATGCGCTGCTCCATCGTCCTGGGCTGTTTGCCGCGCTCGATGCTGTCCTTGAGGTACACCTCGCCGAGCATCCGGATCGTCCGGGACGCGCGAACATCCGCGCCCGGCGGGGTCTCGGACTCGGTGTCGAGCGCAGCCTCGGCCTGGGCGAAGATCGTGCGCGCCTCCTCCTCGGATCTCGCTCGCCGCAGCACGCGCTTCCACGGCTCACCCTCGCCGGTGGGCGCCCGGAACATCACCTGGTACTTCGAGCCACCGGCATCCGGCGCGTACAGGCGCACCCGCCACGGTCGCGCGCTTCCGCCCAGCGTGCGCGGCTTGCCTTGTGCGAGCAGCGTGGGCTTACTCCGAGGCGGCACCGGGCGTCCCTTCTAGGCTGGACGGGTGGGAGCCGCGCCAGGCTCCCCGGACTCAGTCCGTGTATCACTCTCGTGTATCACTAACGGCAAAATGATACACGTGCCACTCGTCAGGAGTCAGAGGATGCCCAACCGTCTCGCCACCGCGACCAGCCCGTATCTGCTCCAACACGCGCAGAATCCCGTAGATTGGTGGGAGTGGGGACCGGAAGCGTTCGCCGAGGCGAAGCGTCGTGATACACCAATACTCCTGTCCGTGGGCTACGCGGCCTGCCACTGGTGCCATGTGATGGCCCACGAGTCCTTCGAGGACGCCGACGTGGCCGCCGCCCTGAACCGCGACTTCGTCGCGGTCAAGGTCGACCGGGAGGAGCGCCCGGACATCGACGCCGTCTACATGCAGGCCACCACCGCGCTGACCGGGCAGGGCGGCTGGCCGATGACCTGCTTCCTCACCCCGGACGCCGTGCCGTTCTTCTGCGGCACCTACTTCGCCAAGCCCCAGTTCCTCGCCCTGCTGGCGGGGGTCAGCGAGGCGTGGACCGCGCGTCGCCCGGAGGTGCTCGCCTCGAGCGGCAAGATCGCGGAGTTCCTCGGCCAGGCCGCCGCCGTCGAGCCCGCCGCGCTGGACGCCGCCGCCCTCGACGCGGGGGCCACGCGGTTGCGGGCTGGGTTCGACTCCCGGCACGGCGGCTTCGGCGGCGCCCCGAAGTTCCCGCCCTCGATGGTCCTGGAGTTCTTGTTGCGCCACCACGCCCGGACCGGCTCGCCGTCGTCCCTGGCGATGGTGGAGCGGACGACGACGGCGATGGCCCGCGGCGGCCTGTACGACCAGCTCGCCGGCGGCTTCGCCCGGTACGCGGTGGACGCGTCGTGGGTGGTGCCGCACTTCGAGAAGATGCTCTACGACAACGCCCAGCTGCTGCGCGTCTTCCTGCACCTGCACCGCCTCACCGGCTCACCTCTGGCCGCACGCGTGGTGCGCGAGACCGCCGACTTCCTGCTGCGAGACCTCGGCACGGAGGAGGACGCGTTCGCCTCGTCGCTGGATGCGGACGCCGCCGGCCGGGAGGGGTCGACCTACGTATGGACCCAGGCCGAGCTGGTGGCGGTGCTCGGCCCGGACGACGGCGCGCGTGCCGCCGCGGCGTTCGTGGTGACCGACACCGGCACGTTCGAACGGGGCGCGTCGACCCTGCAGCTGCCCGCCGACCCGGAGGACGCCGACTGGTGGGCGTCCACCCGGGCGCGGCTCCTCACCGCCCGGGCGGAGCGCCCCCAGCCGGCGCGCGACGACAAGGTCGTCACCTCCTGGAACGGGCTGGCGATCGCGGCACTGGCGGAGGCCGGGACGCTGCTGGGCGAGCCGCGCTACACCGCTGCCGCACGGGCCTGCGCCGAGCTGGTCCTCGATAGGCACCTGGTGGACGGCCGGTTGCGGCGGGCGTCGCGGGACGGGGTCGTAGGCCGCGCAGCGGGCGTGGCGGACGACTACGGCAACCTCGCCGAGGGTCTGCTCGCCCTGCACCAGGCGACCGGAGAGCCACACTGGCTCGGCGCCGCCGGTGATCTGCTGGAGACAGCCCTGACCCGCTTCGCTGATCCAGCGGGCGGCTTCTTCGACGTCGCCGACGACGCTGAGGCCCTGGTGGCCCGGCCCAAGAACCTCGCCGACAACGCCGAGCCGGCCGGCACCTCCGCCCTCGCGGGGGCGCTGCTGACCTACGCGGCGCTGACCGGTTCTACCCGGCACCGCGCGGCCGCCGACGACGCACTCGCCGCCGCCGGCCTGCTGGCCGCGCAGGAGCCGCGGTTCGGCGGCTGGACGCTGGCCGTCGCGGAGGCGGCACTCGCCGGTCCGCTGCAGGTCGCCGTCGTCGGGGACGACGACGCCGCCCATGAGCTGGCTGCCGCGGCGTGGGCGAGCAGCTCCCCGGGGCTGGTCGTGGCCACGGGTGCCCCCGATGCGCCGGGGGTGCCGCTGCTGGCCGACCGGCCACTGGTGGGCGGGTCGTCGGCCGCCTACGTGTGCCGCGGGTTCGTCTGCGACATGCCGGTCACGACGACGACGGAGCTGGCACAGGCGCTGGCGGGGTAGCCGCACCCAGCGCATCACCTGACTCGCTCACCGGCTGGGGATCGCGCCGAGACATGCCGGTTACGCCGAGACCTGCTGGTGGAACAGCAGGTCTCGGTCGGAAAGTGCAGGTCTCGCCGCATCGATGAGTGCTCCTTCCGTGAGCGCCGGCACACAGTCACAACCGTGTCCCCAGTGCGCACGCCGGAGCCGCTAGACCGGGCCGGCCGCCCGCGCCCACCGGTAGGCGTACCGGCGGGCCCGGTCGGCCCACGGGTAGGTGGCCAGCCCGTCCGGACAGTGCCGGACCGGGTCGAAGCGCACGGGCGCGTCGGCGGTGCCCGCCTGGTCCCAGACGAGATCGGCGCATGGGTGCCAGGGGCCGCGCGGCGTCGCCCACCGGAGGGTGAGGTGGCGGGGCTCGCCGGTGGGCTGGGCGCTCAGCAGCACCGGCCCGGCGGCCGTCGCGTAGGGCATTAGCGACCCCAGTGCCCCACCCAGTGGCCGACGGCGCACGGTGAGCATGTAGCGCCCCCAGGGTCCGGTGCCGGTCGAGGCGAGCAGCAGGTCGTTCGGGCCGGACAGCCCGGGCCAGCGCAGGGCCAGGCCCTGGATGTCGGGCCACCCCTGCGGGAGGCCGACGGCACGGGAGAACCGGGCCAGCACCTCGTGGGTGCCCCGCCGGCCGAGTGCGCCGAGCCAGACCGGGCCCGCACGGACCGTGAGCCGTGCGGGCACCACGACACCGCGGGGATGCAGGGGCTTGCCGCGGCGCAGCACGGCGACGGCGGCCAGCGACGCCCCGAGGGCCAGCCCGGCAAGCGTAGCCACGCCGGCGAGCGCAAGGTGCGGCGGCGTGCGAGGTGCCCGGAGGGCCGGCGTCTGCTGCGCGGTCGTCGATGCGGGGGTGCCGGTGGTGGACGGCGGCTCGTCAGGCATGACCACACCGTGCGGCCAGGGGGAGAGTCCGGCAACCGGACGGGCCCACGCGTGAGATGCACGGCAGCGCGCCCTCGCCGTCCTCAGGATGCGACCACGCTTCCCGAGCTCCATCCTCGGTACACCCGACGATCGTGGAGGCAACGATGGGCTCTTCGTCTACCGACCGCTCGCCCGTTCTCGTGAGAGTCGTGCGGGGGATCGAGCAGAGCTCGAAGATCGACGACGGTGTCCGGGCGTACCAGTCGCTGGCCCGGCCCGTCGTGGCGAACCCCACGGTCCGGGACCTGCTCCACGGCCGGCCCCTCGGTCACGCCCTTCATCCCATCCTGACCGACGTCCCGATCGGAGCGTGGGTCAGCGCCACGATCCTCGACGTCCTCGGTGGCCCCGGCGCCAGGCCGGCCGCCTCCAAGCTCCTCGGCGTCGGCATCCTCGCGGCCGGGCCGACGGCGCTCACCGGTCTGGCCGAGTGGGCCGACGCTGACCGGCCGAGCCAGCGCGTCGGTGTCGCGCACGCCACGGCCAACGTCGTGGCCCTGAGCCTGTACTCGACGTCATGGGTGCTGCGGCGGCGGGGCAAGCACAACGGTGGCGTCGCCGTGGGCCTGGCCGCCGGTGTCGTGCTCGCCTGGAGCGGGTATCTCGGCGGCCATCTCGCGATCGCCCGCAGATCGGCACGCACGACCCCGCGTTCGACTCCGGCGGTCCCGGCCAGTCCGCCGACGAAGGCCCGCACGCGGGGCCCTACACCACCTCGCTCCCGCCGGGTCAGACCGGTGTCCATTGAGGAGCAGCTCGCCGTCGCCGGGTTGGACGAACTGCCGGTCCTGCGGCGCCTGAACGAGATCGTCGAGCTGCAGGAGGCCGTCGGGAAGGTGTACCTGCGGTCGGGAAGGTGTACCTGCGCTAGAGCCGCGGGGCAGTGGTTGGCCCGCCAGCTGTGCCAGTACGGGCACCTGGCGGCGCGCGAGGAGCGGCTCGGGCGGCGCGCGTAGGCGGGCGGGTGCGTAGCTGGGCGGTCCGGCGGGCGCGATCTAAAGCGCTGCCTAGAGCGCGCTGCCGGGCGGTTCCCCGGGGTAGTTCTTGCGGTCGATACGCTCGCGCACCACCGCGGCCCGGCCCTTGGTCTCGGGGCCCGCGAGTGCCGACTCGAGCGCGTCCTGGTTCGGCGCCGTGACGTCGAGGGCCGCGACCTCCGGGTGGTTCAGGTCGAAGGCCGGCCGCTCGGAGCGGATGCGCGGCAGGAACGTGAAGTTGTGCCGCGGGAACGGCGAGGCGGTCGCCCATTCCAGGGAGTTGCCGAAGCCCCAGGGGTCGGCCACGTGGACGGTGCGCGGGCCACGCTGGGTGATGTAGACGTTCCACAGGAACGGCAACGTGGACAGTGCGATGAGCACCGACCCCACGGTGGAAATCTGGTTGTAGACGGTGAACCCGTCCTCGGGCATGTAGTCCGCGTAGCGGCGCGGCATGCCCTGTGCGCCGAGCCAGTGCTGGATGAGGAACGTGGTGTGGAACCCGATGAACAACAGCCAGAAGCTGATCTTGCCCAACCGCTCGTTGAGCATGCGGCCGGTGAACTTCGGCCACCAGAAGTAGAAGCCCGCGTACATCGCGAACACCACGGTGCCGAAGACGACGTAGTGGAAGTGGGCGACGATGAAGTACGTGTCGTGGACCTGGAAGTCCATCGGCGGGCTTGCGATGATGATGCCGGTCAGCCCGCCGAACAGGAACGTCACCAGGAAGCCGAGCGTGAACAGCATCGGCGTCTCGAACGTGAGCTTCCCGCGCCACAGGGTGCCGATCCAGTTGAAGAACTTCACCCCGGTGGGCACCGCGATCAGCATCGTCATCAGCGAGAAGAAGCTCAGGGCCACGCCGCCGGTGGTGAACATGTGGTGCGCCCACACCGTCATGGACAGCGCGGCGATGGCGATCGTGGCGAAGACCAGGCCCTTGTAGCCGAAGATCGGCTTGCGGGAGAACACCGGGATCACCTCGGTGACGATCCCGAAGAACGGCAGCGCGATGATGTAGACCTCGGGGTGCCCGAAGAACCAGAACAGGTGCTGGTAGAGCAACGCCCCGCCCGCCTCGGGGTTGTAGATCTGGCCGCCGAGCACCCGGTCCACCGCCATACCGAACAGGGCCGCGGCGAGCACCGGGAAGGCCATGAGCGCCAGCAACGAGGTGATGGTGATGTTCCAGGTGAAGATCGGCATCCGGAACATCGTCATGCCCGGCGCCCGCAGGGTGATGACGGTGGCGAGGAAGTTCACGGAGGCAAAGATCGTGCCGAAGCCCGTCATCGCCAGGCCGAGGACCCACAGGTCACCGCCGAGCCCGGGTGAGAACAGCGGCCCGGACAGCGGCATGTAGGCGGTCCAGCCGAAGCTCGCGGCCCCCTTGGGGGTGAGGAAGCCCGCGATCACGATGAGGCCACCGAAGAGGAACAGCCAGTACGCGAACATGTTCAACCGCGGGAACGCCACGTCCGGCGCGCCGATCTGCACGGGCACGAGCACGTTGCCGAACCCCACGAACAGCGGCGTCGCGAAGAGCAGCATCATGATCGTGCCGTGCATCGTGAACAGCTGGTTGTACTGCTCGTGGGACTGCACGATCTGGATCCCCGGGGCGAACAGCTCAGCCCGGATCAGCAGGGCCAGGACACCGCCGATCATGAAGAACCCGAACGAGGTGATGAGGTACATGTACCCGATCACCTTGTGGTCGGTGGAGGTGATCCACTTCAGGATCGTGCGGCCCCACTGCTGGCGGTGCGGCGCCAGACCCGGGACGGCCTCCACCCGGGGGCCGGTGACGGTGGCCATCAGGCGCACCTCTCCGCAACGGGGCGCGGGCGCCGGAAGATCGAACCGGTCAGGACAGCGGCCATGCTGATCACCTCGAGTCGTGGCGGGCGCCGTCTACCGCGCCGTCCGCCACCGGTCTGAGCGGTGCGGTGCTGAGGTTCAGTTCACTCTACGGCCCCGCCGTGGGCCCGCAAGGCGGGCTGCCACCCCGCCTTCGGCGAGGATATCGCCGCCGACCGACAGAGGGAATGGTGGGGACGTCAGGGCGGCCCAGCTCGGCGACGGCGGCGGTGAAGACCGCCGGCAGCGCGCGGGCGGCGGGGACCAGGGCGCGGCGCGTCGGCGGGGCGGAGGCGGCGAGCAGCAGCGTCTCGGTGAGCAGGCGGTATCGGCGCCCGATCTGGCGCCACCGCGCCTCGTAGTCCTGCGGCCGGCCGGCGGCGAGGGCGCGGACGGCGGCCTCGGCCTGGGCGAGCGCGAGCGAGATGCCCTCGCCCGTCAGGGCGTCGACGTACCCGCCGGCATCGCCCACCAGCAGCACCCGGCCGGCCACCCGGGACCGCGCACGCTGGCGCAGCGGCCCGGCACCGCGCACGGCGGACGTCGGCTCCCCGGCCAGCCGCTCGCGCAGCTCGGGGAACGCGGCGAGGTGCCGGTCGTAGGGCAGGCGCCGGGCGGTGAGGATCGCGACGCCGACCTCGTCCTCGCCCACCGGGGTCACGTACGCCTCGGCGTGCTCGGCCCAGTGCACCTCGACCAGGTCCGTCCACGGCGCGATCCCGACGTGGCGGCGCAGCCCGTACCGGCGGGGGCCACGGCTCGGCACGTCCAGCCCGAGGCTGCGACGCAGCGGCGAGTGCAGCCCGTCTGCGGCGACCAGGTACCGCGCGGGCGTGCCGTCGACCAGGACCGCGCCGTCGTCCTGGCGTACCTCGCCGACGGCGCGCGGCTCGATCCGCACCCCGGCCGCCTCGACCGCCGCGAGCAGCGCGCCGTGCAGGGCCAGACGGCGCACGCCGCGGCCCGGTGCGCCCGGGAACGGGGCCTCCGCCGTGGTGCCGCCGGCCAGGTAGCGGATGCCGCGGAGCGGCCGGCCCGGCGGGTCCACACCCAGCCGGGCGAGCCGGGCGACGGCGGCCGGCATCAGGCCCTCGCCGCAGGCCTTGTCGATGGTGCCGGCGCGGGGCTCGCGCACCTCCACGCTCATCCCGGCCCGGGCGGCGTGCAGGGCGGTGGCCAGCCCGGCCGGCCCGCCGCCGGCGACGACGAGGTCGATCATCGCGCCGCCAGCAGGGCCCGGTTCTCTGCGCGGATCCGCACGGTCAGCAGGGCCGCGTTGGCCGCGGTGAACACGAGCGCGGTGACCCAGGCCGTGTGCACCAGCGGGAGGGCGAAGCCCTCCACCACCACCGCCACGTAGTTCGGGTGCCGGAACCACCGGTACGGGCCCCGGGCCACCAGCGGCAGGCCCGGCACCACGATGATGCGGGTGTTCCAGCGCGGGCCCAGGGTGGTGATGCACCACCAGCGCAGCACCTGGGAGCCGACGGCCAGCGCCAGCATCGGCCAGCCCAGGGCGGGCACGAACGCCCGGCCCGCCCACCACACCTCTGCGAGCGCGCCCAGCAGCAGCGCCGTGTGGAGCACGACCATCACCGGGTAGTGCCCGAACCCCGTCTCCACGCCGCCGCGGGCGAAGCTCCACCGCGCGTTGCGGGTGGCGACGACGAGCTCGGCCACCCGCTCGAGCCCCACCAGGAGCACGAGCGCCGTGAACCATAGGTGCGACGTCATGCCTGCAGCAGGACCAGCTCGAGGCTGAACCCTGGCCCCATGGCCATCATCACGCCGGGGGCGCCGGGCTCGGGCGGGCGGTGGTCGAGGGTGTCCCGCAAGATGTGCAAGACCGAGGCGGAGGAGAGGTTCCCGACCCGGCGCAGCGACTCGGTGGTCAGCGCGAGCGCGTCCGGGTCGACGCCAAGGGTGACGGCGAGGGAGTCGATGACCTTGGGCCCGCCAGGGTGGCACACCCACCAGCCGACGTCCTCGACGGCCAGGCCGTGCTGGGCCAGGAACGCTGCGACGTCGCCGCCCACCCGGTCGCGCACGAGGTCGGGGACCTCGACGCCCAGGACGATCCGGAAACCGGTGGGGCCCACGTCCCACCCCATGGCCTCCTCGGTGCCCGGGTAGATCCGGGAGCGGCTGGCGACCACGGACGGCGCCGTGCCGGTACCCGATCGTCCGTCCGGTGCGTCGCCGCCGCCGGCCAGCGGGTGCTCCGCGCCGACCGCGACCAGGGCGGCGGCGCCGTCGCCGAACAGGCCCGAGGCGACCAGGTTCGCCGTCGAGGTGTCGTCGCGCTGGATGGTCAGCGAGCACAGCTCGACGGCCACCAGCGCGGCGACCGCACCGGGGTGGCCGAGGAGGTAGTCGTGCAGGCGCGCGGTGCCCGCGGCCCCGGCCATGCAGCCCAGGCCGAGCATCGGCAGGCGCACGACGTCGTCGCGCAGGCCCAGTCGGGCTCCGATGCGCGCCTCGAGCGAGGGCACGGCGAGCCCGGTGATCGTGGTGGAGACGATGAGGTCGACGTCGCTCGGGGCCAGCCCCGCCCGGTCCAGCGCCCCGGTCAGGGCCCGGGCCCCCAGCTCCACGGCCGCCTCGATGAACGCGTCGTTCGCCTGGCCGAAGTCCGTCAGCTCGGCGTAGCGCTCCAGCGGGAGGGCGAGGTAGCGCTGGTCCACCCCGGAGCTGGCGTGCACGCGGCGCAGCAGGGCGTCGGTCCGGCCCGCGGCGCCGATCATCCCGGCGACGGCGTCGGTGACGACGTCCTGGGCGTAGCGGTGCTCGGGGAGGACCGCCTCGACTCCGACCAGGTGGGTCATCGGCCGAGCGTAAGTCGGCCGGCCGACCTTCGCCGGGTGAACGGCGGTCATCGCGCGGCCAGCATGACGACGTCCAGCAGGGCCAGGACCATCGCGGCCCGGAACGGGGCCTTGCCGCCGGTCCGCAGCGCCGCGCCGGCGAGCACGACGGCGGCGCCGCCCGCCGCCCCGGCCCACAGCGGCGTCGACCCGGCGGGCCCCAGGACGATGACCGCGGTGGCGGCCACCAGGCAGCCGAGCGCGCACAGTCCGCTGGCCCGGCCCCCGAGGCGGTGCGGCAGGCCGCGCACGCCGGTGGCGGCGTCGTCGTCGAGGTCGGGCAGCACGTTGAGCAGGTGCGCGCCCAGGCCCAGCAGGCCACCTGCCGCGACCATCCAGCCCGACGGCAGCTGCCAGGGGTCGAGCGCGAGCCACACGAGCACCGGCAGCGAGCCGAACGCGACGGTGTAGGGCACGAAGGACCACACCGTGCGCTTGAGCCCGAGGTTGTACGCCCAGCCCGACCCGACGCCGAGGACGAGGTGTACGAGCCCGGAGAGCAGCCCCGCGGCCAGCGAGGCGACCGTGCACACCGCGAGGACCAGCACCACGGCGCGGCGCACCAGCCCGCGCGGCAGCTCACCGGTGGCGATCGGCTTGTCGGCCCGGCCCACGCGGGCGTCGCGGTCGGCGTCGAGGAGGTCGTTGGACCAGCCGATGGACAGCTGCCCGGCCAGCACCGCGGTCACCAGCACCGCTCGGGTGCCCGGCTCGAGGCCGGCGACGACCGTCAGCACGGCGACCACGGTGGTGACCGCGAGCGTGGGTGCGAGGTGGCTGGCCCGCAGCAGCGCCAGGGTGGTGCGCATGGCAGCAGACCCTGGCACCTGGCGCGCCCGCGGGGAAGGAGCTGGTTGAGAGTCGCGCTTCACGTCAGGGCCATCCAGATGAGCAGCTGGGTGACGGCGAACCCGCTGACCGGGTTGAGCCACAGGAACCGCCGCCAGCCCGCGTGGGCCTCCTCGCACCGCTCGTCGGGCAGCGCCCGGAACGGCGCGATGGACACGAGGTAGGGCACCACGAGCAGGGCCGCGAGCCCGGCCGGCCACCCGGCCGTGAGCATGACCAGGCCGGCGAGGGCGTACGTGGCCATCGACGCGCGCACCGTGCGGGCCGCGCCGAGCCAGGTGGCCACCGAGGCCAGCCCGGCCGCCCGGTCCGCGGCGACGTCCTGCACGGCGCCGAACGCCTGCGAGGCCATCCCCCACAGGAAGAAGGCGGCGAGCGTGGCCACGAGGGGTGCCGTCACCGGAGCCTCGACGAGCGCCAGCGCGACGACCGCGGGGCTGACGAAGTGGGTGCTGGAGGTGATCGAGTCCAGCACCGGCCGTTCCTTGAACCGCAGCCCGGGCGCGGAGTACGCGATGACCGCGAAGACGCTGACGGCGAGCACCGCCGTCGACGCGGCCGATCCGAGCAGCACGAGCGCGACGAGGAAGGGCAGGTTGGTCACGGCGGCCGCGACGAGGGTGAGGCGGTGCAGGCGCCGGTCGAGCACCACCCCCTCGATGCCGCCCTTGCGGGGGTTGCGGAGGTCGGACTCGTAGTCGAAGACGTCGTTCACCCCGTACATGAGGAGGTTGTACGGGACCAGGAAGTACAGCGTGCCCAGCACCCAGGTGAGGTCCACACCGCCGCCGGCGGCGAGGTAGGCGGCGGCGAACGGGTAGGCGGTGTTGATCCAGCTGATGGGGCGGGAGGACGCGACCAGCTGGCGGGCCGCGGCGGAGGCCGTCGTCGTGGTGGTCATCGCTCCCCCGGGCGGTGCGCGGCGGGCGCGGCGGGCGGGGCGGGCGCCGGCCGCTGGGCCGGACGGGCCAGCTCCCACAGCGCCGGCAGCGCCAGCCCGGCGGCGAGCGGCCAGGCGAGGTCCTCCACCGGGGCGCGCAGCAGGGTGGGGCCGGCCAGGGCGGGTGCGTGGAAACGGAAGAGGTCGGCGGCGATCATGAGGGAGTCGAAGACCACCGTGAGCGCGAGGAGCACGACGATGACGACGGCGGTGCGCGCCCACCAGCGCAGTCCCAGCCGGCGCCGGTGCGTGGCGACCGCGGCAAGGAGCACCGGCGGCAGGAGGAACAGGCCCGCGAGGCCGAGGTAGGTCATCGTGCCTCCTCCCCGATCCGGGCGGATGCACGTGTCCGGGCGGTCCGGGCGGTCCGGGCGGTCCGGGCCCGCGCGGCCACGGTCACCAGGCCGTGCAGCACGAGCGTGAGGTAGGCGAGGAAGACGATGAAGAAGAGCTCCTCCAACGGCAGCTCGGGGGCAAGCATCGCCCCGGTCATCGCGGCGCTGTCGCCACGCCGGTAGAAGCCGGCCGCGATGGCGGCCACGTCCCAGACGAGGAAGAAGGCCGTCCCCGCCGCGAGCACGACGGCGCCGCGGCGGGCGTCGGCCCACAGCACGAGCCGGTAGCGGCGGTCGAGCACCACCATGCCGGCCATTGAGACCACGAGGGCGCCGAGGTAGAGCATCATCGCCGTCCCGTCCGCACCACGGCCGGCTGGGCTGAGGGGTCCGGGGCGGCCGGCTGGGCGGCGAGGTCCTGTGCGGCCGGTGCGGCGACCTGCCCGCCGGGCCTGTTGTCCGCGCGCACCCGCTCGGCCGCGAGCTCGGCGCTGATCAGGCACATGGGCAGCCCGATGCCCGGGATGGTGCTGGAACCGGCGTAGTACAGGCCGGCGACCCGCCGGGAGACGTTGCCCGCGCGGAAGAACGCGCTCTGCCCCAGGGTGTGCGCGGGGCCGAGCATGCCGCCGCGCCAGGCGTGCAGGTCGCGGGCGAAGTCCGCCGGGCCGACCGTGCGCCGCACGACGATCCGCTCGCGCAGGTCCGCCATCCCCGCCCACGTGGCCACCTGGTCGATGGCGGCGTCGGCGATCGCCTCGACGGCCGCATCGCCCGCGCCGTCGACGCCTCCGGCACCGAGCCCGGGGTCGGCGGGGACGGGCACGAGGACGAAGAGGTTCTCGTGGCCCTCCGGTGCCACGGACGAGTCGGTCGCGGACGGCCGGCACACGTAGACCGACGCCGGGGCGGGCACGCGGCCGGCGAAGATGGCGTCGAAGTTCTCCCGCCATTCGCGGGTGAAGAACAGCGAGTGATGGGCCAGGTGCGGCAGGTGCCCGCGCACGCCGAGGTAGACGAGCACGGCGCCGGGGCCGGAGGTGCGCCGTCTCCACCACCGCTCGGGGTAGGTGCGCAGCGACGCCGGCAGCAGGGCGGTCTCGACGTGGTGCAGGTCCGCCGCCCCGACGACGACGTCGGCCGGGATCTCCCGGGCGGTGCCGGCGGCGTCGGTGTAGCGCACGCCGGTGACCCGCGCGCGCCGTCGTCCCCGCACCGGCTCGGTGGTGACGGCGGTGGCCGTGGCGCCGGTGTGCAGCCGGGCCCCCGCCCGCTCGGCGACGGCGGCGACGGCCTCGATGAGCCGGGTGAACCCGCCCTGCGGGTAGCTCACCCCGCCTGCGAGGTCCAGGGCGCTCATGAGGTGGTACATGCTCGGGGTGCGGTCGGGTGAGGAGCCGAGGAAGACGGCCGGGTATCCCAGGATCTGCCGCAGCCGGGGGTCGGTGAACCGGGCGGCCACGAACGACTCCAGGGAGCGCAGCAGCAGCGGCGGGAGCCGGTGCGCCCGGCGCAGCACCCGGGCGGTGAGGAAGGGCCGCAGCGACGTGAAGCTGGTGTAGAGGAAGGACCGCAGGGCGAGGTCGTAGGTGTCCCGGGCGGAGTCGAGGTAGCGGCGCAGCCGCATCCCGGCGCCGGGCTCGAGCCGCTCGAAGGTGGCGACATTGGTGGCCAGGTGCGGTGAGACGTCCACCGGGTCGGCCTCACCCTCGAAGAAGACCCGGTAGGCCGGGTCGAGCGTGCGCAGGTCGAGCTGCTCGGTCGCGGACGTGCCGAGCAGGCGGAAGAACCGGTCGAACACCTCGGGCATGAGGTACCACGACGGGCCGGTGTCGAACCGGAACCCACCGGACGCCCAGGAGCCGGCGCGCCCGCCCACCTCCGGCTGGCGCTCGAGCAGGTCGACGTCGTAGCCGTCGCGGGCGAGCAGCGCGGCGCTCGCCAGCCCGGCGATGCCGCCGCCGATGACGACGGCGTGACGGCGCTGCGCGCCGTCGGCGATGGCGGTGGCGGGGGTCTGGTCGGCAGCGGTGGTGGTGTCGGCGGGGGCGTCACCGATGGGAGCGGCGGGGGTCATCGGCGTCCCTCCAGGACCACGGCGCGGGCGATGATGGCGGCCTTGACCGGATCGGGCACCCGCACGCGAGTCTGCGCGAGGCGGGCGGCGGGGGTGGCGCGCAGGCGCCGGGACAGTGCGGCGAACAGGTCGTGGGCCGCCCGGACGGCGCGCCGGCTGCTCCCCGGCAGGCGGGGGATGACGGCCCGCGCGGCCCGCAGGTCGGCGTCGATGTCGTCGAGCAGGGCGTCCCGGTCGGCGTCGCCCAGGCGCGTCACATCGACACCGGGGAAGTAGCTGCGGCCCCGGTCGTCGTGGTCCTCGGCGAGGTCGCGCAGGAAGTTGATCTTCTGGAACGCGGCACCGAGGGCGGCGGCGCCGGGGGCGAGGTCGCGGTGCGTGGCATCGTCGCCGCCGACGAAGATCCGCAGGCACATCAGGCCGACCACCTCGGCCGAGCCGTGCACGTATGTGGCGAACGAGCCGGCGTCGTGCTCGCGCACGGACAGGTCCGCGCGCATGGACGCGAAGAAGGGCTCGACGAGGTCATGGCCGATGCCGTACCGGCGGGCCGTGAGGGCGAAGGCGTGGACCACGAGGTTGGCGCTGTGGCCGGTGCGCATCGCCTGGTAGGTCTCCTCCTCCAGCACCGTGAGCACGTGGGCACGCTGCCCGGCGGGCCACTGGCCGGGCTCGTCCACGATCTCGTCGGCCACGCGCACGAGGGCGTAGACGTCGCGGACGTGGGTGCGCACCGGCTCGGCGAGCAGGCGGGTGGCCCACCCGAAGGACGTGGAGTACCCGGCGATGACGACGGCGGCGCTGGCGTGGGCGACGGCGTCGTACCGGGCCGCCGGGGCCAGCGGGGGGCTCATGCCGCTCTCCGCACGGCAGTGGCGGCCAGCCAGGCCTGCAGGCCCGGCTCGAGACCGACGGCGTCGGCGACGCCGCGCGCCGCCTCGGCGTACCCGGCGGCCAGGTCCTCGATGAACCCCCGGGAGCCGCACTCGTCGAGCAGCTCACGCACGCGGGCGGCCTCGGGCTCGCCCAGGGCCGCGTCGCCGATGAACGGGGCGATCTGCGGCCACCACGGCGTGGTGCGGGCGTGGGCGACGAGCGGGGTGCACTTGCCGGCGCGCAGGTCGGAGATCGTGGACTTGCCCGTCACCGCCTCCTCGCCGAAGACGCCGTCGAGGTCGTCGCGCAGCTGGAAGGCCACGCCGAGCAGGCGGCCGAGCTCCCCGAGCCGGTCGCAGGTGGCGGCGTCGGCGCCGGCGAGGACGGCGCCGGCCCGCATCGGCAGCTCGAAGGAGTAGACCGCGGTCTTGTGCTCCTCCATGGTGAGGATGGTCCCGAGGTCGGCGCCGTCGGTGCCCAGGCTGAGCCGGACGTCGGCGAGCTCACCGGCCGCGCTGACCCGGAGGGCGTGCTCGAGCAGGTCGAGCAGTCTGGTGACGACGTCCGGTGCCGCGCCGCACCCGGCGACGAGGCGTACCGCACCCGCCAGGGCGAGATCGCCGGCGAGGATGCCGGCGGCGTCGCCGTACCCGGCGGCCCGGCCGGGGTCGGCCCCGGCCGATGCGGCCCGGGCGGCGAAGGTGCCGGAGACGTTCGGGCGGCCGCGCCGGACCCGGTCGCCGTCGATGACGTCGTCGTGGACGACGAAGGCGGTGTGGAGGAGCTCCATCGCGGCGGCGACCTCCGCGGCCCTCTCGAGGTCGGTGCCGCCCAGCGCCTCGTGCACCGACAGGAGCAGCATCGGACGGAAGCGTTTGCCGCCCTCGGTGGCCAGCTCGAGGGCGTCCCAGAGCTCGGCGTCGTGGTGGTTGGTCTCGCGGCGCTCGGCGAAGAACCGGCGCAGCGCGGCGTCCAGAAGCTCGCTCATCCCGCCAGCTCCAGGCTCAGACCGACCGGGTCGACGTCGGCAAGCCGTCGCACGTGCGTGACCAGTGCGGGGCTCAGCGCCCACGGCGCGACCACGACGGCACGGCCCAGCTCCTCGGGGTCGACCCATCGGTGGGCCACGAGCCGGGACAGGTCGGGGTCGGGCTCGGCGAGGCCCACCTCGGCCAGGTAGACGGGTGGGGAGGTGGACGTGCTGGGAAGCACGCACACCGCGTTGGCCAGGGGCAGCGCGAGCTGCGCGCCACCGAGGCGGGCGATCGCGCGGCCCATCGGCTCGCCCCGAGCCGCCTGGCCGTCGAGGGGGTGGCTCCACAGGCCTGCCCAGCCGCGGCGGACGAGCAGCAGCCGCCCGGTCTCGTCGACGACGAAGCAGGAGAAGTCCCGGGTGGGTGTTCGGTGCACGGTGTCGTACCCGAGCGTGGTGGTCATGGCCCCTCCTGGTGTCGGGTGGTGCTGGCGCCAGACATTACTAGCCAAACTAGTAAAATGCTAGAGAAGGTTTCTCGTGTAATCTCTCCCCATGTCCGACGGGCCCGCGTACTGGTACCCCGGCGGCGACCACGCCGTCGCCGTCCTGCGCGCGCTGCGCACGTTCCGCCGCGCGGACGAGGAGATGCGCCGCCGCATGAGCGCGGACATGGACATGAACGTCAGCGATCTCCAGGCGCTGCAGCTGGTCATCGCCGCGGAGCGGTCCGACACCGCGGCGACGCCGCGGATGCTGGCCACACGCCTGGGAATCTCGACCGCCTCCACCACAAAGCTGCTCGACCGGCTCACCGCCTCCGGGCACCTCGTGCGCTCGCCCCACCCCCGCGACCGACGGTCCGTGGTGGTGCACGCCACCGCCCACGCGCACGAGGAGGTCCGTGAGCGCCTGGGACACATGCACGAGCGGATGGCCCAGATCGCGGCCGCGGTCCCGGAGCACTGCCGGCCGGCCGTGACCGAGTTCCTCACCGAGATGGCCGCCGAGCTGGACCGGGCCGGCACCGTGGCCCCGCTCACGCCGGGTCCCCACCCCGCCTGAGCGTGCCCCGGGGGTGTGGTGCCCGGAGGCGCGTCGCCACGGTCGCGAGGACCACGACGACGGCGGCAGCCGCCGCGGCGACCGCCGTCGTCGCTGAGGTGAGCCCGCCGTCGGAGCGCCCGACGGCGATCCACGCCAGCCCCCACCCGAGCGCCGCGGCCACGGCGAGCCGGCCATGGCCGTAGAGCGCCAGGGCCACGCCGACGGCGGCCGCGACGGCGAGCACCGCCGTCGCCCACCACTGGGGCGACGCTCCGCCGTCGACCCCTGAGCCCGCGAGCGCGGCGGCGATGTTGGCGCACGTGGCGACGCACACCCAGCCGAGGTAGAGGCCGAAGGTGCCGTCGGCGACGACTGTCTCGACCCGGCTGCGCGCCCTGACGGCGACCAGGCGGACGAGGATCAGCGCGAGCACCGCCAGCAGGGCGACGATGACGAGCACGCTGCCCCACACCTGCCCGGCCTGGACCACCAGGATCCACGCCGCGTTGAGCACCATGGACATCGCGGCGGGCCACGCGAGGCGCCGGGCGTCCGTGTGGTCCCACCACTGCCAGAGCGTGTACGCGGCGAGACCGGCGTAGATGACGCTCCAGATGCTGAAGGCTCCTGAGCCGGGGGCGAGGTGGGTGGCGTCCGCCGAGAGCAGACCACCGGCCGCGTCGGCGATGGGCGTGCCACCGAACACGCCCACGCCGACCATCGTGCCGAGCAGGCACAGCAGGTACGCGACGGTCACCGCCACCTTCCGCCCGAGCGAGCCGGTGCCGGTCCGCCGGCCGCTCACGCGGCCGGTCTGCTGGCCGCTCACCGGGCCGCTCACAGGTCGCCTCCGGGCGGCGTGGTGGGCGCGGGGCGGCGCCCGGTGTCCCGCGCGGCCGCCTCGGCGGCGCGGGCGATGTTGCGCTGCATCCCGCCGAAGACGATGCCGTGGAAGGGCCACACGGCCCACCAGTACGCCTGGCCCAGCAGCCCGCGGGGGTGGTAGATGGCCCGCTGGCGGAACACGGTTTGGCCGGCGTCGTCCTGCTCGGCGGCGAGCTCGAGCCAGGCGAGCCCGGGCAGGCGCATCTCCGCCCGCAGCCGCAGGAGGCGACCGGGCTCGATCTTCTCCACCCGCCACCAGTCCAGCGGGTCGCCCTCGGTGAGGCGGTGCGGGTCGCGGCGGCCGCGGCGCAGGCCCGGCCCGCCGAAGAGGCGGTCCATCACCCCCCGGGCCACCCAGCCCAGCCGCCAGGAGTACCAGCCGTGCGCCCCGCCGATCCCCTCGATGACGCTCCACAGCGCCGCGGCGTCGGCGTCGACGACGGCGGTGCGCTCGTCGACCTGCAGGCTGCCGCCCGCCCAGTCCGGGTCCTCCGGCAGCGGGTCGGACGGTGCCCCGGCCGTGGCGGCCGAGGCCCAGCTGGTGCGGACGTCGAGGTCGCGGACCTTCGCCAGGGCGAGCTCGACCGACCGGTCGAAGCCGACGAGACCCTCCGACGGGTCGGGCACGTAGGCGGCGATGTCGCGCTCCTTGGCCACCACCTCGTGGATCAGGGAGCCCACCAGCGGGCGGGCGATGCCGGACGGCACCGGGGTGACCAGGCCGACCCACAGGCTGGCCAGCTTGGGGGTGAGCACCGGGACGGCCCGGATGACGCGCGGCGGCAGGCCGGCCACGGCGGCGTAGCGCTGCATCATCTGCCGGTAGGTGAGCACCTCGGGCCCGCCGATGTCGAAGGCGCGGCTCACCTCGGGCGGCATCGCGGCGGAGCCGACGAGGTAGCGCAGCACGTCGCGCACCGCGATGGGCTGGATGCGGTTCTCGACCCAGCGCGGGGCCACCATGGCCGGGAGCCGCTCGGTGAGGTAGCGCATCATCTCGAACGACGCACTGCCGGAGCCGATGATGACAGCGGCCTGCAGGACGGTGGTGGGCACCCCGCTCGCCAGGAGGATCTCCCCCACCTCGCGGCGAGAGTCCAGGTGGGGCGAGAGCTTTCCCGACGCCGGGTGCAGGCCGCCGAGATAGACGATGCGGCCCACGCCTGCCTCGCGGGCGGCGACGGCGAACGTGCGTGCCGTGGCCCGGTCCCGCTGCTCGAACTCCGCTCCGGTGCCGAGGGCGTGGATCAGGTAGTACGCGACATCCACCCCTGCCATGGCCGCGCGCAGCTCCTCGGCACTGCTCGCGTCGGCCCCGACCACCTCGACGTCCTTGCGCCACTCGCGCCCGTCGAGGCGCTCCGGCCGGCGCGCCATGGCCCGCACCCGGTACCCGGATGCGAGGAGCTCGGGCACCAGACGCCCGCCGATGTACCCGGTGGCGCCGGTGACCAGGGCGAGGGGGCTGCTGGTCATGGGGCCACCCTGACACCGTGCGATTCTTCGCGCGACGGGAGCCGGGTCAGGGAGGGGCGCACCTGCCCGACCGTGCGTGGCACGGTCGGGCAGGCGGCCGCGTCGTCACCGGTTAGCGTCGGCCGTCACTCGCGGGCCACCGACCGGGGACTGGACCGGACGGTCGTCCGCCGGGACGCGCCGCGTCCACGGCCACCAGGTGGTTCGGCCGATGTCATGGATCACGCCGGGGACGAGGAAGCTGCGGACCACGAAGGTGTCGATGAGCACGCCGGCACCGACGATGAACGCCAGCTGGACCAGGAACAGCAGCGGGATGATCGCCAGCGCGCTGAACGTCGCGGCCAGGACCAGGCCGGCGGAGGTGATCACGCCGCCGGTGACCGCCAGACCCCGGCGCACGCCCTCGCGGGTGCCGTGCCGCAGCGACTCCTCCCGCACGCGGGTCATGAGGAAGATCGAGTAGTCGATGCCCAGCGCGACGAGGAAGACGAACCCGTAGAGCGGCACGGTCGCGTCTGCGCCCGGGAAGCCGAGCACGTGGTTGAACACCACCGCGGACAGGCCCATCGTCGCCCCGAAGGACAGCAGGTTGGCGGCGAGGAGCACCAGCGGGGCCACCACGGCGCGCAGCAGCAGCACCAGCATGACGAAGATGACGACAAGGACCACCGGGATGATCGTGCGCAGGTCCCGGGCCGCCGTCTCCTGGGTGTCGAGCCGTTGCGCGGCGGCGCCGCCCACGAGCGCCTCCGGCTCCGCCTCGTGCACGGCCGCACGCACATCGGCCACCGTCGCCAGCGCCTCCTGCGACTCCGCCGCGTCCTCGAGCACCACCTGCACCTGGACCTGGCCGTCCACGACGACCGGCGCACCGCCACCGCCGGCACCGGGCGCCTGACCACCGGCGGGCGGACCACCGGCCGCCCCGGGCGCCGCCTCGGTGAGCAGCGCCGCACTGACGACGCCGTCGACACCCTCTGCGGCCGCCCGGACGGCCTCGCCGGAGCCCTCGGGGGTGATGACCACCGTCGGCTGGACCTCGCCGACCTCGAAGTGCTCGGCCAGGACCACCTCGCCCGCCACCGCCTCGACGTCGCTGAGGAAGATGTCGGTGTCGGACGTGCCCTCGGCGCGCAGCGTGGGCACGAACGCCGCCGCGCCGGCCAGCACCAGGGCGGTGACCACCCAGACCGGGCGGGCGTGGCGCGTGACGAAGCCGGCGACCCGCTCCCACAGTCCGGGCCGGGCAGGGGACGGCTGAGCGGCAGAACCCTGGGAGATCTCATGACGGCCCGGGGCGTGCACGTAGCGAGGCATGCGCGGCCAGAACACGTAGCGCGAACGACGGCCCGCCACGAGGAGCATCGCCGGTAGCAGGGTGAGGGCGGCGAGGACGGCCGAGGCGATCCCGATGGCGCCGACCGGCCCGAGGCTGGAGTTGGACCCGAGGTCGGACAGCAGCAGACACAGCAGCCCGACGATCACCGTGCCCGCGCTCGCCAGGATCGGCTCGAGGGAGGCACGCCAGGCGACCCGCATGGCGGCCGCCGGGTGCTCGTGCCGGGTGAGCTCCTCGCGGTAGCGCGCGACCAGCAACAGGGAGTAGTCGGTGGCGGCGCCGATGACGAGGATCGAGAGGATGCCCTGGCTCTGCCCGTTCAGCAGCAGGACGTCGTTGGCCGCGAGCGGCTTGACCACCAGCGCCGCCAGGCACAGCCCGAACACGGCCGTGAGCAGGACAGCGAAGGGCAACGACGGCGAGCGGTAGACCGCGACGAGGATCACCAGCACCACGACCAGCGCGACGCCGAGGAGGATGCCGTCGATACCGCCGAACGCGGAGACGAGGTCCGCGACGAACCCGGCCGGCCCGGTGACCCAGACGTCCAGGCCCGTCCCGGCGAGCTGGTCGGCCCCGGCGGTGCGCAGCTCGTTCACGACGACGTTGACGAGCCGCTCCTCGTCCGCACCGACGAGCTCGTTGGCGCTGTCGCCGTCGAGGGAGACCGGGACGAGGACCGCCTCGCCGTCCTCGGAGGGGACTGCGACCGCGGGCGCGGTCAGCACGTCGGCGAGCGTGCCGCCACCCGGAAGGGGCAGGTCCGGCAGCGACTCGGCGAACGCCTGGGCCGCGCCCAGCTGCGCCTGGGTCAGTGCCCCACCGTCGCTCGCGGTGGCCACGACGAGTGCCGGCAGGGTGGTGGAGTCGGTAAAGGCCCGCGCGGCCTCGTCGGCGCGGGTTGACTCCGCGGAGGCCGGCAGGAACGCGGCCTGGTCGTTCTCCTGCACCTGGGAGAGGGTCCCCTGGGCCATCCCGCCCAGGCCGCCCACCCCGAGCCAGACCAGCAGCACCACGATGAGGGCCACGGCTCGACCGACGGCGCGCCGCCGCGTGCCCTTCTGCGATTCGGTGTGGGTCACGACAGCCTCCGGAGCAAGATACTCAGCACGCTGATGAATTATGCCCGGTCATGGGCGCAGCGGCACGCGGGCCGCCGCACGGGGCCCGTCACAGCGCCACACGTGCGCCCCGGCCGCTTTGGGAGGATGGGACCCGTGAACGAACCACGAGCCGAGTCCGTCACGCCGACGGCGGGACCGGGCGTGGGCGCCGCCCCGGCCGCGTGGCCCACCGGCCGGCTCCTCTCGGCGGCGGCGCGGCAGGTCGAGCGGGCGTGGGACGCCTACCTCGAGCGCTGGTCGCTGACCCACGCCACGCTGCCCGTGCTTGCCGTGCTGGCCGGCGGCCCGCACTCCCAGCGGGAGATCGCGCAGGCGCTGAAGGTCACCGAGCAGACCACGAGCCGCATGCTCGGCGGGCTCGAGCGCACCGGCTACGTGCGCCGTGAGCGGCACGCCACCGACCGGCGCCGGCACGTCGTCGCCCTGACCGAGACCGGCCGGACGACCCTCGGCGCGCTCGACGACCCCGCCACCGTCGAACGCCTCGTGGCGGCCTCCCTCAGCGCCGAGCAGGTCGGCGAGCTGCGCGCGCTGCTGCTGCACATGCTCGAGGGCGGCCCCCCGACCGCCTGAGCCCACTGCCCCCCTACACGGGCCGAGCCCGACCGCCCGAGCCGAGGCGAGCCGCGACCGCACGGCACGGCACGGCCGAGGCCCGGGTGCGCGGCGCCGCGGCAGCGTCCACACTTCTGAGCGTGCCGGCCCGGGATCGTGCCGGCGCGGTCGGGCGTCCACCGCCCGCCGATGCCGAACGACCGAAGGAGTGCCATGGCCGACGACGAAGCCAAGAAGGTTGCCGAGCTCGTCAAAACCATCCGGATCGCGATGCTGACCACCACGTCCGTCGACGGGGGCCTGCGGTCCCGGCCCCTGGCCACCCAGGAGGTGGAGTTCGACGGCGACGTGTACTTCATCGTGGAGCGTGACTCCTCGGTGGTGGCCGACGTGGCGACCCACCCGCAGGTGAACGTCGCCTACGTCGACGACTCGACCTGGGTGTCCCTCTCCGGCGTGGCGCGGGCGGTCGACGACACGGCCAAGCTCGCCGAGCTGTGGAACACCTTCACCGACGCCTGGATGAAAGGCGGCCCGGACGACCCGTCCAACCTGCTGCTGCACGTCGACGCCCGGTCGGCCGAGTACTGGGACGCGCCGGGCGCGAAGGTCGTCCAGCTCGCCAACCTCGTCAAGGCCAAGGTCACGGGCCACCGGGTCGAGGGCGACACCGGCAAGGTGGAGATGTAGGCGGCCGCGTCAGCGCGCGGGCATCAGCCCGTCGCACGCGCCAGGCGCTCAGCCCACCGGCGCCAGGGCGGCATGCCCTGCCAGTTCACCGTCAGGGTGCGGAACGCCCGGCGGAACCTGCGCCGCATCTGCGCGCCACCCCTCAGCGACCGCGCCGAGACGCCGACCACGAGCCGCCTGTCCAGGCGGATGGTGGCAACGGGACCGAGCGCGAACGCGAGGTCCAGGTCGTCGTGGAGCTCGGCGTCGTCGCGGTGCACCCTGGCGCGCACCCGCAGCCAGGCCGTCCGCCGGACGGCCATGCCCGAGCCCCACAGGGCGTGGTGCCCCAGCGCCGCGTGGCACAGCACGTAGTAGGCGCCCAGATAGGCGGCAGCGGTCAGGCGGCCGCCGCGGCCGTGCTCGTAGAACCGGCCCACCCCGGTGACCGCGTCCACCCGATGGTCGGACAGGGCCGCCGTCACCCGCGCCACCCAGTCCGGGGGTGGCACGGAGTCCGCGTCCAGCCGCGCGATGATCTCGGCGCGGGCGTGGTCGTACCCGGTGGCCGCCGCGGCCGGGATGCCGACCCGCGGCTCGTGCACCACCCGCGCGCCGTAAGTGCGGGCGACCGCGGCCGTGGCGTCCGTGGAGGCGTTGTCCACGACGATCACCTCCGCCGGCGCCAGCGTCTGCCGCGCGAGCGCACGCAGGCACCGGTCCAGCATCGCGGCATCGTCCCGGGCGGGGATGACGACGCTGACCGACCCGCTCACCTCGGCCCCCGCACGGCACGGTGGCGTTCCCGCACGGCACCGCGGGCCAGGACCAGCCCGGCGAGGACCGCACCCAGGCCGCCCGCGGCGAGGTCACCGATGGTGTCCTCGTACCCGACGCCCACGCCGTCGTCGACGTAGGTGTGGCCGTACCACTCCCCCAGCTCCCACAGCACGGCCAGGGCGATACCGACGGCGACCGTGACGACGATCAGCCCGACGCCGCCACGCGGGCCCGCCGGCACCTGCAGCAGCCGGGCGCGGGTGATGCCGACGACGGCGACGGCGGCGAGCACCCCGGTGGCGCCCACGTGTGCGACGACGTCGAGCCACGGGACGCGCTCGTACCCGCTCAGCACCGCCGCCCACGCCACGAGCAGCAGGACGGCGCCGGTGGCGGCCTGCAGCGGTGCAGGGGCCGCGACGAGCCGGGCGACGACGAGACCGAGCAGCACCAGGGCGAAGACGGCGACGGCGACGCCGTCGACGAAGGCCACCGCGACGAGGCTCACCACGGTCAGGGCCGCGGCCAGATCGGCCACGGCACGCGCCCACCGCGGCCCGGTCACCACCAGCAGCCGCAGTCCCTCCCTGCGGGGGGCGACCGTCGCACGCAAGACGGGCACGTCGAGATCAGTCATCCCGCCAGTGTCGGCGGCGAGAAGTGCGCTCGCCATCCGGGCGCCGGCCCGGGCGGACCGTGTCAGGGAGCCGGTGGTTCCTGGCCGTGCTGGCGGTCGTCCGGGCGTGGAAGGTGCTCGAAGCCGTCGTGCACGGCACCTCCCGGGTGGCCGGGACAGCGCAACGAGACCTGGACCACACGGGTCACACCGGACATTGGTCCCACAGTTCACGCCCCCAGACCTGGTGTGCTGGTCACATCGTTCTGTTCTGGGAGGCGACCTGATGTCCAACACCACCCTCGCGGGCCCCCGCACCGCCGGTGCGGCGTGCGGCCCCGACCGCCGCACCTTCCTCAAGTGGTCCGCCGTGACGGGCGGCGCCGCAGCCCTCGTCTCCACGGTCACCGACCTGGGGATGCCCGTCCCGCACGCCGGGGCCGCACAGGGGGAGGGCATGGCCGACGCCGACCGCACCGTCTGGTCGGCGTGCACGGTCAACTGCGGGTCCCGGTGCCCGCTGCGCCTGCAGGTCAAGGACGGCACGATCGTGCGCGTCCTGCCGGACAACACCGGCGACGACGAGCTCGGCAGCCAGCAGGTGCGCGCCTGTGTCCGCGGCCGCGCCATCCGCCACCGCATCTACAACCCCGACCGGCTCAAGCGCCCGATGAAGCGCAAGCCCGGCACGAAGCGGGGCGAGGAGCAGTGGGAGGAGATCTCCTGGGAGCAGGCCCTCGACGAGATCACCGACAAGATGAAGGGGATCAAGGCCGAGTACGGCAACGAGGCCTTCTACATCAACTACGGCACCGGCACGCTCGGCTCGACCATGGCCAGCTCCTGGCCCCCGGACGCCACCGCCTTCGCGCGCCTCATGAACACCTGGGGCGGCTACCTGGACCACTACTCCGACTACTCCACCACGGAGATCACCTCGGCCTACCCGTACTTCTACGGCACATGGGTCAACGGCAACTCCTTCGACGACGCCGCCAACGCCAAGCTCCAGGTCATGTTCGGCAACAACCCGCTGGAGACCCGGATGTCCGGCGGTGGCCAGCTCATGGTCACCCAGGCGACCAAGCGGGAGAGCGGGGTCCGCACGATCGTCGTCGACCCGCGCTACTCCGAGACGGCGGCGGTGCTCGGTGACGACTGGGTGCCGGTCCGCCCGGGCACGGACGCCGCCCTGATCGCCGGGCTGATCCACGTCATGCTCGAGGAGAACCTGCAGGACCAGGCGTTCCTCGACAAGTACTGCGTCGGGTTCGACGAGCACACGCTGCCGGAGGGTGCGCCGGCGAACGCCTCCTACCGGGCGTACATCGAGGGCAACGGCCCCGACGGCGTCGAGAAGACCCCCGCGTGGGCGGCGGACATCACCGGGGTGCCCGCGCAGCGCATCCGCCAGCTCGCCCGTGAGATCGCCGGCGCCAAGCCGTGCGCCATCACCCAGGGGTGGGGCCCGCAGCGGCACGCCAACGGCGAGAACAACGCCCGGGCGATCTTCCTGCTCGCCTGCGTCACCGGCAACGTCGGCGTTCCCGGCGGTGGCACCGGCGCACGTGAGGGCGCCCAGGCGCTGCCGTTCGTCAAGCCCTTCAACACCGGCGTGCCGAACCCGTCCGAGAAGATCATCTCGGTGTTCTCGTGGCTCGACGCCATCGACCACGGCCCGGAGATGGACACCTTCAACGCGGGCGTCTGCGAGAAGGTCGCCCCCGGCGTCCGCGCCAACAAGGTGCCGGTCGACGAGAACGGCGAGCCCACCAACATCAAGCTCGACGTGCCGATCAAGATGGTCTGGCAGTACGGCGGCAACTCGCTCGTCAACCAGACCGGCGACAACAACCGCTCCGTCGAGATCCTCCAGGACGACACCAAGTGCGAGCTGGTCGTCGTCTGCGACATCCAGTACACCGTCTCGGCCCGCTACGCCGACTACATCCTCCCGGGTACCTCCACCGCCGAGGAGTCCGACGTCCACCCCGGCGAGAACGCCGGGCCGATGGCGTACGGCATCATCTCCGAGCAGGCGATCGAGCCGCTCTACGAGTGCCGCAGCATCTTCGACATCTGCACCGAGATGGCCAAGCGCCTGGGCACCGAGCCGCAGTTCACCGAGGGCAAGAGCCGCGAGGACTGGCTGCGCGAGACCATCGAGGCCACTCGCGAGAACGACCCCGACCTCCCCACGTACGACGAGTGGAAGAAGATCGGGATCTTCCGCAAGAACCTCGGTCCCTTCGTCTCGATGGCCGATTTCCGGGAGGACCCGGGCGCCAACCCGCTGCCGACGCCGTCGGGCAAGATCGAGGTCTACTCCGACCGGCTCGCGAAGATGTCGGAGAAGTGGGAGTTCGGCGTCTTCCGGCCGGAGCTGCCCGGCGACAAGCTCGTCCCCCTGCCCGAGTACGTCGAGACGTGGGAGGGAGCGCTGGCCGCCCGCGAGTCCGCGGACCACCCGCTGCAGGTCATCGGGCACCACTACAAGGCGCGGACGCACTCCTCCTACGGCAACGTGGACTGGCTCAAGGAGGCGCACCGGCAACAGGTGTGGATCAGCCTGCCCGACGCCGCGAGCCGCGGCATCGAGAACGGCGACGAGGTCTTCGTCTACAACGACCGCGGCACGGTCCGGCTCGAGGCGAAGGTGACCGAGCGCATCGCCCCGGGAACCATCTCCATCCCGCAGGGCGCCTGGTACGACCCGCGCCCGGCGTCCGAGGTGACCCCACCGTCGCAGGCCAACGCCGACCACCCCGTGGACACCGCCGGCTCGGTCAACTCCCTGACCTCGCTGCACCCCTCGCCGCTGGCGAAGGGCAACGCGGTCCACACCACCATCGCCAACGTCGTCAAAGCGTGAAAGGCAAAGGTCCGATGACTGACTCTCTGACCGAGGCCGGGGCCGGCTACGGGTTCTATTTCGACCAGTCGGCGTGCACCGGCTGCAAAGCCTGCTCCGTCGCCTGCAAGGACAAGCACGACCTGCCCGTCGGCATCTCATGGCGGCGCGTCGTGGAGTACTCCGGCGGCTCCTGGAAGATGGAGGGCAACACGTTCACCCCGAACGTGTTCACCTACTACACCTCCATCTCCTGCAACCACTGCGAGAACCCCGTCTGCATGCAGGTGTGCCCCACCACGGCGATGTCCCGCCGGGAGGACGGCACCATCTACGTGGACGAGGACAAGTGCGTGGGCTGCCGGTACTGCGAGTGGGCCTGCCCCTACTCCGCCCCGCAGTTCAACCCCGAGAGCGGGCACATGTCCAAGTGCGACATGTGCTACGACTACCGCCAGAACGGGCAGGACCCGGCCTGCGTCACGGCGTGCCCGTCCCGGGCCCTGGACTGGGGACCGATCGACGAGCTGCGCGAGAAGCACGGCCACGTCGATGCCGTCGCACCCCTGCCCGACCCCTCGGTCACCCGGCCGCACCTCGTGATCACCCCGCACCGAGACGCCCAGCCCTGGCAGTCCGGCACCGGGAAGATCAACAACCCCGAGGAGATCTGATGAACGTCCACGAGCTGCCGATGATCCTGTTCACCGTGATCGCCCAGGCCTGCGTGGGCACGTTCATCGTGCTGGGTGTGCTGCAGCTGGCCGCGTCGGCGCGCTACGGCGCCCGCACCGCGGAGCGGCTGACGGAGCCGGTCGTCTACGCGATCGGGCCGGCGCTGGTGCTGGGTCTGGCGGTGTCGACGCTGCACATGAACGACATCACCAACACCCTCAACGTCTTCCGCCACGTCGGTTCCTCGTGGCTCTCCCGCGAGATCGTCTTCGGCATGGCCTTCGCCGGCCTGGGTTTCGCCTACGCGCTGGTCCAGTGGTTCAAGATCGGGACCTTCCGCCTCCGCCAGCTCCTCGCCGGCGTCACCGCCCTGGCGGGCATCGCGCTGGTCTGGTCGATGTCGCAGATCTACTACTCGCTGATCACCGTGCCCGCGTGGCACACCCCCGTCGTGCCCTTCCACTTCTTCGCCACCACGCTGATGCTGGGGGCCTTGGCGGTGGCCTGTGCCCTCATGATCACCACCGCGGTCCGCCGTCGGGGCGCCACCCGGCGTGCCACCGCCGAGCCCGGCGATGGCGGCCTAGAGCTGGTCCCCGCGGCCGAGACGGGCCGGGGCGGAGCGCTGGCCACCGCGGTGCGCGCCCGCGTGAGCGAGATCAACGAGCCGACCACGAACATCGAGTGGGAGCTGACCACGCGGACGGTCCGGTGGCTGGCGCTGGCCAGTGCCGCCGTCGGCGTCGCCATCCTGATCTCCTACCCCCTGCACGTCGCGGCGCTCGCCACGGATCCGGCCGGGGCAGCCTCGGCCGAGGTGTTCTCCGGGGCGTTCTTCGTGGCCCGGCTGGTGCTGCTGGGGCTCGCCTCGGTCATCCTGGCCATCTTCACCTACCGGGCCGCCTCGCGGGCCGCGCTCGAGCGGCCTCAGGTCATCGTCGCCCTCATCACCGCGGCGTTCGTCGTGGCCGTCGTCGCCGAGCTCATGGGTCGCTCCCTGCACTACGCCTCCATGATCCGCATCGGCATCTGATGACGCTGACGGACCGGGCGGTCGGGGTCGGGACCGCCGGGTTCGTCCTCTCCCGGTTGCTCCTCGAGCCGCCCAGCCGGGCGCTCGCGGAGCACTTCGGGAATCCGCAGATGCGCGGGACCTGGCCGCTGGACGACGCCGACAGCCGCGCCGCCCTCGACACCCTCGCCGCCGACCTCTACGAGGACCTGCTGGAGGACCACACGGCACTGTCCCGTGTGGTCTCCCTCCAGGAGGCGGCCTGGCGCGACGACGAGGACCCGGCGCGGCTGCGCGCGGACCTGGTCGCCGCCTACGAGGCGGGCGGCCTGCGCCCGCTGCCGGCGGACGACCACGTCGGCCACCAGGTCGCCCTCCTCGCGCACCTGGCCACGCGCCTCGGCGGCGCCGGGGCCGGTGCAGCGGCGACGGCGCGGGCCGCCGCCCTGGCAACGCAGGAGCTGCGCGAGGCGCACCTCGACCGGGTGATCGACCCCATCCTCGACGGCATCGCGCGGCACGCCCAGACCCGGCTGTACCGTGCCGTGCCCGGACTCGTTCGCGGCTTCCTCGCCGCCGACAGCGCCCTGTGCGCCGTCGTCCTCGACGACCTCACGTAAGGAGACCGTGTGCTAGACCTCGCCCTGCTCGACATGCTGGCCGCCGGCTTCACCGTGCTCGCCCGGTTCCACCAGGACCCGCCCGACGAGGTCAGCCTCGCCCGCTTCTGGGAGCTGCTCGACGAGTGGCCGCTCACCGGCACCCCCGGGGCCGAGGAAGGTCTGCGGCGCATGCGGGAGGCCCGTACGGCGGGTGAGGACCCGGCGGCGATCCGGTCCGACCATGCCTGGCTGTACGGGACGCTCGCGACGGCGCGGGTGGCCCCCTACGAGTCGGTGCACCGCGGACAGGAGGGGCTGGTCTTCGACGAGCACACCCTGCAGGTGCGCCAGGCCTACCGGACCCTCTCCCTACGGGCGCCGCAACCCAACCGCGAGCCCGACGACCACATCGGGCTCGAGCTGGACTTCATCGCCCAGTCCTGCGTGCGGGCACTGGAGGCCCAGGACCAGGGGTCGACGAGCGATGCGGAACGCTACGTCCGGCTCGGCGCGGACTTCTTCCGAGACCACCTGGGCGTTTGGGCGCCGCAGATGCTCACCCGTGTCGCGCTCGAGGCGCGGACCGGGTTCATGAGCGGGCTCGCCCATCTCTCGCTCGGCGCGCTGGAGTCCTACGCGCGCTTCGCCGCTCTCACGGCGCCGAGCGAGCGCGAGTAGCACACCCTTGTCGGGACCCGCGACGCACCACGGAACGGGGCGCCGTCGAGTTGCCGGGCTCCCGCGTCGGGCACACGCTGATTCCCCGCGCCCGCCGAGAAGTCCCGGAGGACCCCATGACCACGCACAACGACCTGCGCGAGGACCGCCCGCACGAGGACCACCCGGCGAAGCCGGACTCGCCCTCCGAGATCAAGAAGCCGGCTTGGGGCTACGTGCTGCGCAAGAGCTTCCGGGAGTTCCTGGCCGACGAGTGCACCGACATCGCCGCGGCGCTGACCTACTACGCCGTCCTGTCCATCTTCCCGGCGGTCATCGCGCTGGTGTCCATCCTCAGCCTGGTCGGGCAGGAGCAGGTCACGACGACCATCCTGGACATGCTCGAGGGGGTCGTCCCGTCGGACACGATGGAACAGATCGGGCCGGTCGTCGAAAAGCTCACGCAGCCACCCGCCCCGGGGCTGGGCCTGCTGATCGGTCTGCTGATCGCGCTGTGGACGGCGTCGAACTACGTCAACGCCTTCGCACGCGGCATGAACCGCATCTACGAGGTGACCGAGGGGCGCCCCGTCTGGAAACTTCGACCGCTCACCTACGGGCTCACCGCGGTGCTGCTCGTGCTCGTCGCCATCGCCGCGCTCATCCTCGTGGTCAGCGGCACGCTCGCGCAGACCATCGGTGACCTCATCGGACTCGGCCCGACCGCGCTCACGGTGTGGAACATCGCCAAGTGGCCGGTGCTGCTGCTCATCGTGATCCTGATCGTCGGGCTGCTGTACTACTTCACCCCGAACGTCAAGCAGCCGAAGTTCCGCTGGATCAGCCTCGGCGCCGTCATCGCCATCGTCATCGCCGCGCTCGCCGTCCTCGCTTTCAGCTTCTATGCCTCGAGGTTCGGCAGCTACAGCGCGACCTACGGCGCGCTGGCGGGCGTCATCATCTTCCTGTTGCTGCTGTGGATCGTGAACCTGGCCCTGCTCTTCGGGGCCGAGTTCGACGCCGAGCTGGAGCGGGGGCGGGAGCTCCAGGGTGGCATCGAGGCCGAGGAGAACCTTCAGCTGCCGCCGCGTGACACCCGCGCGAGCGACAAGAAGGCCGCGAAGGCGAAGGAGGACGTCAAGCGCGGGCGCGAGCTACGCGAGAAGTTCGGGTCCGACCGCCGGGAGGGCTGACTTCCCCGGTGCCACTTGGGCGAGCGGTCGACACACTCCGGACGGGGTGCCCCCCATGGTCGCGAGTGCTTCACTTCTTCCAGGGGATCCGCGGCTCGCCTCCTGGGAGAGTGGTCGGGATGACGTCGGAACCAGGGGGATCCGAGGTTGCGTTCCTCGACGTGCTCAGCTGGGACCCGTTGCGGGCGGGCCGGATCCTCATCAGCCAGGATGTGGTCGTGGGCAGTGCCGAGCCGGCCGACCTGTGCTTCGCCGACCCGCTGCTCAGCCCCGCCCACGCGGCGATCCGTTACCGGGGCGGCGGGGTCTTCCTTGAGGACTTGGGTTCGACCGCCGGGACATTCGTGAACGGCGTCGCCGTCACGGACGCCCAGGAGCTCCACACCGGCGACGTCATCACCCTCGGCGAGGTCCGGCTGCGGTTCGGTGCCGACGCGGCGGCCGCCGCTCCTGCGAGCCCGGAGCCCGCGCCGGTGCTCGCCGACAGCCCGGTGACGGACGACCTGCTGGCTCCGTTCGACACCGGGCCCGTGACCAGCGGCGTGATGGCGCCCGGCCAGTACGCCGACCTCGTGGTGAGGCGCCGCGACGAGCTGCTCGCCCAGATGGACATGACCCGGCGCCACGGCCGCCGGCTCATCTGGGGCGGTGCCGTTCTCGTCGCGGTCGGCGGCCTGGTCTTCCTGGCAGGGGTGCTGGCGTTCCTGCAGCTCACCGGCGGCGTCCTCGACCGGTTCGGCCGGCCGCCGGACATCTTCGGCTGGGAGCTGGCGGGGGTGCTGACCGGGCACGTCGGCTGGGCGGTCGCCGGGGCCGGTCTGTTCGGCATCATCGTGGGGGTCGCCCTGCACCAGCTCGCCAGCTGGCGACGGCGTCGGCTCGACCGGGAGGTGCCGGTGCCGCCGTCGGCGTGGCTGGTTCGCGGCGAGCTGCGCTGACCCCGTGCGTGAGATGTCGACTCTACGGCGACGGTGTCGTGACAGCTGATCCGTGAAACTGCCTTCTCACCCCAGCGTCGCCGGATCGAGCACGATCACCTGGTCGTCGCCGGGTCGGGGGTTGCCCCGGAAGACGTTGCTGGTGAGCACCCACAGCCGTCCCTCGGCGTCGACCTCGACGGCGCGCAGGCGGCCGTAGGTCCCCTCGAGGAGCCGCTCGGGCTCACCGGTGTTCTCGCCGTCGAGCGGCACCCGCCACAGCGACTCGCCCCGCAACGCCGCCAGGTACACCGCGCCGCCGGTGATCGTGATGCCGCTGGGCGAGGCGTCGGCGGTGCGCCACTGACGCAGCGGGTCCACGAACCCGTCCCGCCCACCCTGACCCTCCACGACCGGCCAGCCGTAGTTGCTCCCCGGCGTGATGAGGTTGAGCTCGTCCCAGGTGTTCTGGCCGAACTCGCTGGCGAACATCCGGCCCTCCTCGTCCCACGCGATGCCCTGCACGTTGCGGTGCCCGAGCGACCACACCGGCGAACCGGGCGCCGGGTTCCCCGGGGCGGGGTCGCCGTCGGCGTCGACGCGAAGGATCTTCCCGCCCAGCGAGGTGGGATCCTGCGCCCGCCGCGGGTCGCCGGCGTCGCCGGTGGTGACGTAGAGGAAGCCGTCGGGGCCGAACGCGAGCCGGCCGCCGTTGTGGTTGCCGGCGCGGGGGATCCCGTCGAGGACGACGGCGTCCGGCACCAGCACGCCGCCGACGAGACGCATCCGGACCACCCGGTTGTCCTCGGCGGCGGTGAGGTAGACGAACACGTTCCCGTCCTCGGCGAAGCCCGGGGAGACGGCGATACCGAGCAGCCCGCCCTCGCCGCCGGGGACGACGCCAGGCACGGTGCCGACGGATCGCAGCTCACGTCCCTCGGCCACCTGCACCACCTCGCCGCTGTCGCGAAGGGTGACCAGTGCGGAGCCGTCGGGCAGGAACGCCAGCCCCCAGGGAACCTCGAGGTCGGCGGCGACGACGGCCGGCTCGGCCCGGGAGGGGGTGGTGGCATCAGGCTCGGGTGCCGCCGTGGGGACTGGCGTGGTGGCCGTGGGCGGGGCGGGCGAGGGCGGCGGCTCGGTGCCGCACGCCGCGAGCACCACGGCGGTGGCGACGACGGCAGCCAGTCTGCGCATGCCACATTGTGGCGGCCGTTCCCGGATGCGAGCCCTGGTTGGGGGTGCAACCGTGAACCCATGAGCGAGAACACGCCCAACCCGTCGGAGCAGCCGTACGACCCCAGCAAGGATCCCGACGCCGACCCGGGCAGCCTCGGGTCCCGCGAGGTGGCCGACCAGCCCGACCAGGCCGAGGGCGAGGACCCGGGCCACAAGGCCACCGAGACCGGTAACGCATGAGAGCTCTCGCCGGCGCGCCGCCCCCCTCGGCGACATGTCATCTTCTCCGCGAGATTTCTCTGCCGGACAGGTCGCCTCGGCGGCGGCACATCGACGGCACGTGACAGGTCACGGAGGAGATGACATCTCGCCGAGAAGTGGACATCTCGCCGAGACGGTGACAGGACACTTTCAGCCCCCGAGGAGGCCACGTTGCGCGCACTGACCTGGCAAGGCACGGAGAAGGTCCGCGTCGAGGACGTCCCGGACCCCGTGCTCAAGGACCCGACCGACGCGATCGTGCGGGTCACCTCCACCGCGATCTGCGGCTCGGACCTGCACCTGTACGGCGTCCTCGGCGCGTTCATCGACGCCGGCGACGTCCTGGGCCACGAGGCGATGGGCATCGTGGAGGAGGTCGGCGCCGCGGTGCCGGACCTGCGGCCCGGCGACCGGGTGGTCGTCCCGTTCAACATCGCGTGCGGCACCTGCTGGATGTGCACTCGCGGCCTGCAGTCGCAGTGCGAGACCACCCAGGTGCGCGATCAGGACAAGGGGGCGGCGCTGTTCGGCTACACCAAGCTCTACGGCCAGGTCCCCGGTGGGCAGGCGGAGTACCTGCGCGTGCCCCAGGCGCAGTACGGGCCGATCATCGTGCCCGACGACGGCGGCCCCGACGAGCGCTACCTGTACCTCTCCGACGTGCTGCCCACCGCCTGGCAGGCCGTGGACTACGCGGACATCCCGCTCGGCGGCTCCGTCGTCGTCCTCGGTCTCGGGCCCATCGGGCAGATGAGCGCGCGGATCGCCCGCCACCGCGGCGCCGGCAAGGTCATCGCCGTCGACCGCGTTCCCGAGCGGCTGGCCATGGCTCACCGGCACGGCGCGGACACCCTCGACCAGCGCGAGGTCGACGACCTGCCCGAGACGGTGCGAGGCCTGACCGGCGGCCGCGGGCCGGACTCCGTGATCGACGCCGTCGGCATGGAGGCGCACGGCGCCCCGTTGGCGGAGGGCCTGCACAAGGGCATCGCGTTCTTGCCCGACGCCATCGCCAAGCCGATGGTCAAGCACTTCGGCGTCGACCGCCTCACCGCGCTGCACCTGGCCATCACACTCGTGCGCCGGGGCGGCACGGTCTCCCTCTCCGGCGTCTACGGCGGCGCCGTCGACCCGATGCCCATGATGGAGCTCTTCGACAAGCAGGTCACCCTGCGCATGGGGCAGGCCAACGTCCGGCGCTGGATCGACGACCTGGTACCCCTCGTGAGCGACGACGCCGACCCGCTGGGCGTGCTCGACCTGCGCACCCACCGGCTACCGTTGGAGGACGCCCCGGCCGCCTACGAGATGTTCCAGAAGAAGGAGGACGGCTGCATCAAGGTGGTCCTCGACCCCGCCCTGCCGGCCACGGGTGCGACGGACGCGGACATCGCCGGGGCCACCGCCGTGGACGTGGCCCCCGGTCAGCCGGAAGGAGCGGGGCCCGTGGCCCCGGAGCAGCCGTGAGGGTCGCCGTCGTCGGGGCGACCGGCAACGTCGGCACCGCCGTGCTCCGAGCCCTGGCCGCGGAGCCGGCGATCACGTCGATCCTCGGTATCGCCCGCCGCCTGCCGGACACCGGCGCCCACCCCTACGCCGCGGCGGAGTGGGTGCCGATGGACATCGCCCCGTCCACGGACGACACCGTCGCCGATGACGCGGTCATCGACCGTCTCGCCACCGCCCTGACCGGGGCGGACGCCGTCATACACCTGGTGTGGGCCATCCAGCCCAACCACGACCGCGAGAAGATGCGGCGCACCAACGTCGAGGGCACCCGGCGGGTGGCCGAGGCCTGCGCCCGGGCCGGGGTGGGCCAGCTCGTCTGCGCCTCCTCCTGGGCGGCGTACTCCCCGGTGGACGACGACGTCCCGCGCGACGAGTCGTGGGCGACCGGCGGCATCCCCTCCAGCCACTACGGGGTGGACAAGGCCGCCCAGGAGCGGGTGCTCGACGAGCTCGAGGCCGCACACCCCGAGCTCGTGGTAACCCGGATGCGCACGGCGCTGATCTTCCAGGCCGACGCCGGCGCGCAGATCGCGCGGTACTTCCTCGGGCCGTGGGTGCCGCTGGCCGTGCTGCGGCCCGGCGCCCTGCCGGTGCTGCCGCTGCCCAGCCACCTGCGCCTGCACGTGGTCCACGCCGACGACGCCGCTCAGGCCTACCTGCAGGTTGTCCTGCAGCGCGCCCGCGGCGCGTTCAACGTGGCCGCCGACGAGGTGCTGTGGCCTAGCGACCTCGCCCGCATCCTCGACCACGGCCGCGGCGTGGAGATCTCCCCGCGGCTGATCCGCCCGCTGGTCCACTTCGCCTGGCGGGCGAAGCTCCTTGCCTCCGACGCGGGCTGGCTGGACATGGCCATGGGGGTGCCGGTCATGGACGGCTCCCGCGTGCGGGAGGTGCTCGGCTGGCGCCCGCGCCACGACGCCGAGGAGACCCTGCGGGAGATGCTCGGGGGCATCGTCCGCCGGGAGGGCAACCCGAGCCCCAGCATGCGCCCGCACGACAAACAGTTCCGCGACGCCGCCGACATCGGCGGCCGCCACCGTGAGCACACCATCCCGGGAGACGTCATGGCCGCACACATCCCCCCGCACCTCGACGGCCGACTGCTCGGGCTGTACCTCGCCGACCACCTGGCGGGGGCGACCGGGGGCAGCAACCGGATCGAACGGATGGCCAAGGCGTACGCCGACACCTCCATGGGACCCGAGCTCGCGAGTCTCGCGGCGGAGATCGTCGAGGCCCGCGAGGCGCTGCGCAGCGTGATCGAGGCGCTCGGCCTGCCTCAGCGCCCGCTCCGGCAGGCCGCGACCTGGGTGGGTGAGCGCGTCGGACGGCTCAAGCTCAACGGCCGGGTGGTCACGCGGTCCCCGCTCACCCCGGTGCTCGAGCTCGAGATCATGCGCAGCGCCGTGAACGGGCAGTTGGGGCTGTGGCAGACCCTCACGGACCTCGCCGACGATCTGGCGCTGCCGCGCGAGCGGTTCGAGGAGCTCGCCAACGGGGCGCGGGGCTTCGACGCCCGGCTGGAACGGCTGCACGAGACAGCCCGGGCCACGGCGTTCACGGTCGGCACGAAGGTGGGCGCTGGCTCCTGAGGCTCGAGGCCCGGCCCGCGCCGCGCGGCTAGCGTCCGCGCGACGCCGTCAGTGCGGGTCCGGCTCCGCCCGCAGCACGTCCGCCACCTCTTCCTCCGGGCGCGGCGGGACGGTCTCGTCCTCCTCCAGCAGCACCGGGTCCTCGAAGTGGGCGTCGTGCGTCGCTCTCGGTACGGCGTCGTGCGTCGCTCCCGGTCCGCTTGGGTTCTCGCTCGGCGGCACGGTCGGTTCCCCTGCGTGCCCGGTCTGCTCTGACATGGCGGCCTCCCTCCCGGCCAGCGTAGGACGGTGGCCGCCCGGCGGCGCGCACAGGCCCCGCCTAGGATCGCCAGGTGCGTGCGACCACGATCTACGGCCCCGGCGACATCCGCCTCGAGGAGGCCCCGGACCCGACCGTCCGCCAGCCGGGCGACGCCGTCGTCCGCGTGACGGCCGCCTGCGTGTGCGGCTCGGACCTGTGGCGCTACCGGGGCGTGGTGCCCACCCGCAAACCCACCCGGATCGGCCACGAGTTCGTCGGTGTTGTCGAGGAGGTGGGGGCGGAGGTGCGCTCGCTCGCGCCCGGCGACTTCGTCATCGCCCCCTTCGCGTACAGCTGCGGCGAGTGCGTCAGCTGCCGGCACGGCATCCAGACCTCCTGCGAGCGCGGCGGCTACTGGGGCGGCCCGGACCGGGACGGCCTCCCCGTCGACGGTGGCCAGGGCGAGTACGTCCGGGTGCCGCTCGCGGACGGCACGCTGGTGGGCGTGCCGGAGGTGCCCGACGACGACCTTTTACCCTCCCTCCTCACCTTGACCGACGTCATGGGCACCGGCCATCACGCCGCGCTGCGTGGGGGCGCGGGCCCGGGCCGGACCGTCGCGGTGGTCGGCGACGGTGCGGTGGGGCTGTGCGCAGTGCTCGCCGCGCGTCGCCTGGGCGCCGAACGGGTGGTGATCTTCTCCCGGCACCCGGACAGGCAGGCGGTGGCCCGGCAGTTCGGCGCCGACGACGTCATCGCGGCCCGGGGCGAGGACGGCGTCGGTGAGCTGCGCGACCTGCTCGGCGCGCCCGGTGCCGACGTGGTGCTGGAGGCCGTGGGCAACCAGGACGCGATGGAGCAGGCGATCGCGGCCGCCCGGCCGGGCGGCAACGTCGGCTACGTGGGGGTGCCGAACGGCATCTCGCACCTGTCGTTGCGCCCGTTGTTCAACCGCAATGTCAACCTCCTCGGCGGCGTCGCCCCGGTGCGGGCCTACCTGGAGGAGCTGCTGGCCGACGTGCTGGACGGGACCATCGCGCCGTGGCGGGTCTTCGACAGCACGATGCCCCTCGACGACGTCGCCGCGGCCTACGCGGCGATGGACGACAGGACGGCGATCAAGGTCATGCTGCGGCGATGATTCCCGAGCCCCGGACCGCGGAGGAGTTCTTCGACGGTGCCGATCGGGGCCTGCGGATCCATGTGGCCGTGGCCGCCGCCGACGCCGCGCTGGGCCCGCACGGCGACCGGGTCTCCCGCAGCCAGATCGCCTTCCGGCGCCGCCGCAGGTTCGCCTACGTGTGGCGGCCCGACCGCTATCTGCGCTCCGACGTGCCCGCCGTGCTCTCCATCGCGGCGTCCGAACGCTGGCAGTCGGCACGGTTCACGGAGGTGGTCCGTCCCTCACCGCGGGTCTGGATGCACCGCCTCGAGCTGCGCGAGGTCGCCGATGTCGACGCCGAGGTCGGCCGGTGGCTGGCCGCCGCGTACGCCGCGGCCGGGTGAGCGGCCGGGGCGGTCGCTCGCTCAGCAGCGCCACCAGATGGCCGGCGAAGCGGTGTCCGTCGACCGTCGACCGTCGGCGTCACCTGGTGGGACCGGGCAGCAACGCTCCCACCGGCCGGAGTCCGTGGACGAACGTGGGCGGGAAGGCGCTGCACAGGCGACGAAACGTCGCCTGCTCGGCGCGTAGATCCTCGGCGACGAACCGTCGAATCGCGTCACCCTGCTCGCGCAGGGCGTGTTCCCGCAGCTTCTCGGCCACGACGGCCGTCGCGGCGTGCTCGCCCGTGGCCCGAGGTACTTCACCCGGCCGTCGAACTCCGCGTGAAAGGTGATGCTGCGGAGGACTGAGCCGGCGCCGTCGAGCTCGCGAAGGATCCAGCCCAGGTCGCTGAAGAACACCCCGCGGGAGGTCTCGACGCGCAGCTGCGCCACAGGCATGGGCAGACCTCGAGACAAGGCGATCCAGCGCAGCACGGACTCGGGAGCGGACTCGGCGAACGGGTCCGCGTGTGCCAACACGGCCCGCGCCGTGCGGATACCGCGGTGCCCCCTGCGCCGGACGAGGCGGATCTGCAGCTGTTGGCGCACCTCGCGGATGCGGCGGAGCGAGTCCGGACGGTGCCACCGGTCCGGGCGAGTGAGGATTCGCAGGCCGCTGTCGGCGACGACGAGTCCGTCGCGCGGGTGAAGCGTGAGGGCGCAGTCCTCGATCGTCCGCTCGAGCGTGGTCACCGGTAGGCCGCTGATGGTGGTGACATCCGCGCCCGAGAGGGGGACCGAGTGCCGCCGCAGCATCGGAGAGCGCGAGTTGGCCGCCCGCGCCTCTTGGCAGACGTGCACGTCGTCGTCCATGGTCCACAGTGCGCACCCGTGGAGCTGTGCAGCGGTCGTGTGGCTCAGTACGTGCCCGGACGAGAGCTGGCTGGCGACGGCGACGCACCGCCCCAGCAGCAGGCGTTCGCGCAGCGCCCAGGGGGCCTCGCCAGGCATCGCTTCGATGTACGCGCCGCGCCGCACCTGAATGAGCCGTCCCTCCTTGAGCGCGGCCCGGATGGCACGCTCGCCATAGTCGCGGGTGAAGTAGACAGCGGGCAGGTCGGGGCAGTGAGGCGTGGCGGTTGTCATCGCCGCAGCGTGCACCGCCGGACGACGCCGCCGTCGGCGCGGGGCATGACCTGTGGACACCGAGCGCTGCGGACCGACTCGTGGATGCGGCGAGACCTGCACTTTCCGACCGATACCTGCAGTTCCACAGGCAGGTCTCGGCGCAGCATGCAGGTCTCAGCGCGATGGGAAGATGCCGTGACGGTCCAGGCGGCCGAGGGCGCGAAGTTCTGGGGGCGCAGCCGTCATGAGCAGCTCAGCAGCGCCACCAGATGGTCGGCGAAGCGGCCCGCGGAGCCCGGGGCGTAGGGGAGGAAGAGCTCGGGCTCGATGAGCTCGAGCTCCATCAGGGCGGGGGCGCCGTCGTACTCGACCAGGTCCACCCGGGCATAGGTGACCTCCCCGGGCACGGCCGCGAGCGCGGCGCCCGCCACGGCGAGCTCGGCCGCTGTCGGCTCCACCTGGACGGTACGCGCCCCGTAGGCGGTCTGGACCCGGAAGTCGCCCGCGGCCGGGACCTTGCGGACGGTGTGGCTGTGCACGCCTCCGAAGTAGAGCACCGAGATCTCCCCGCGGGTGACGACGGACTCGACGAACGGCTGGACCATCGCGTCACCGACCGCGGTCAGCTGCCCAAGGTGAGCGAGAGCTTTGGGCGCGTCGGCCGCCACCCGCAGCACTCCGACCGCGCCGGCGGACACGGCCGGCTTGATGACCACCTCGCCGCCGAACCCGGCGAGCGTGGCGACCAGCTCCCCGGCCGATGCGCCGCGGCGGGCGAATTCGGTGGGCACCACCGGAACCCCGGCGGCGGCGAGCTCAGCAAGGTAGCCCTTGTGGGCGTTCCAGGTCAGGACGTTCGGCGGGTTGACCACCGGTGACATGGCGGCCGCCGCGTGTGCCCACTCGAGGAAGTCCTGGGGCTGTTCGGTGTAGTCCCAGGGGCTGCGGACCACGGTCAGCCCGGCGGTGGTCCAGTCGGTGTCCGCACCCCAGGGCACCACGTCCGCCCGGACGCCACGCTCGGTGAGCGCGTCGACCAGCAGGTGGACCTCGGGGTCGGGCTCGGGCATCGTGCGGCCGGTGACCAGGAGGACGGCGGGGGTTGCGGGCATGGCAGGACCTCACCACGCGACGGCCCGGCCGCGCCAGCTCGTTCCGATGTTCGGCGAAGTTTGTCTGACCCCTGACATGTCGCGGAGTAGATGACTGACGCCGTGCGGCCGCCGATCTCAGGCGTGGATGCGCTTGGCGACGTCCCTGATGAGGATGGTGCCGCCGTCGAGGGCCACCTCGAGCGACTCGGCACCCGTCTCCAGGCCTGCGAGGATGCCGTGCGCCCGGGCGGCGAAGCCCTCCGGGGCCGCGGGCAGCCGGTCCGCGGCCGCGATCGCGCCCTTCTCGTTGACGAGCCACTGCCCCGCTCGACCGTGGATGGCGTGCGCGCACAGCAGGAACGCCCGCGACAGGCACCCCGCCACATAGGTGACGTCCCGGCGGGCGACGGCCTTGTGCGCGACCTCCACGAGCAGGGTCGCCTCCCACAGGCCGCGCACGAGGGCCTCGCCGAGCGCCGGCGGGTACTTCCGGAACTGCCCCTGCCAGGTGGTGAGCTCGCCGGTGGGGTCGGCGAGCACGGCGCCGACGGCGAGCTCACCGACGTAGGCGAAGTCGGGCACCCCGAGCGGGTGGCCCGCCTCGTGGTGGAAGCCGTGCTCCCCGCGGCGCAGGCCCTCCCAGACCCGGGCCACCGTGTCCAGGTCGCGGTAGACCCACGTCGCCGGAACTCCACCGATGCGCAGCCAGGCCCCGCCGTCCACCCAGTCACCCCATGCGCCCGGCTCGGTCACGGTCGCGGCCGGGCTGTCCAGGTCCCGGGCGATCCCCGCCAGGCTGCGGACGTCGAGCGGCGGGCGGTAGTAGAGACCGAGGTCGACATCGCACTCAGGGTGGTGGTCGTTACGGGCCCGGCTCTCTCCGAGGACGACGCCCACCACCCCGCCGACCACCACCAGGCGGCCGGCAAGGTCTCGCAGCACCTCGCGATCGAGGGCGGTGCCGCTCGTCACGATGTTGATTCTGCTCCTGGACCCCGCACCTTGGCGACTGGGCTGCTCCACACTGGACACGTGCGCACCGTGGGGGTCGAGGAGGAGCTGCTGCTCGTCGAGCCCGGCACCGGCCACGCGCTGGCCGTGGCGCACCAGGTGATCGCCGACGTTCGCGCCCATGGCGCCGTAGGGCGGGCCGGCGAGCCGGGCGGCCGGCTCGTCCACGAGATGGCGGAACAGCAGGTCGAGATCAACTCCCGACCGCACACGAACCTGACCGTACTCGAGGAGGAGCTGCGGGCCTGGCGGCACCGGGCCGTGACCTCTGCGCACTCCGCGGGGGCCGAGGTGGCCGCGCTGGCTACGTACCCCGCCGAGGTGCGGCCGCAGGTGGCCGGCTCCGCACGCTACGAGGACATGGTCGACCGGTTCGGGCTCACCGGGCGTCAGCACATGACCTCGGGCTGCCATGTCCACGTCGGCGTCGGCAGCCGCGAGGAGGCCGTCGGAGTCGTGGACCGCATCCGGGTCTGGCTGCCCGCGCTGCTGTCACTCTCCGCGAACTCACCCTTCTGGCAGGGCGAGGACACCGGCTTCGCGAGCTTCCGCTGCCAGCTCATGCTGCGCTGGCCCTCCGCCGGCCCGACCGAGCTGTTCGGGTCCGCGGCCGCCTACGACGCCGTGGTGGCACGAATGGTCGAGACCGGCGTCCTGCTCGACGGCGGGATGGTCTACTTCGAGGCGCGGGCCTCGCACCGGTTCCCCACGGTGGAGATCCGCGCCGCCGACGTGTGCCTGGACGTCGCGGACACGGTGCTGGTGGCCGCCCTGTGCCGGGGACTGGTGGAAACTGCCGCGCAGGCGTGGGCGGCCGGGGAGCCGCCCGCGCCGGTCCCGGTCGCGCTTCTCCGGCTGGCGACGTGGCGCGCCAGCCACGACGGCCTCGAGGGCGAGCTGCTGGACCCCTTCACCGCCAGTCCGCGGCCGGCTGCCGACGTCGTCGCCGCCCTCCTCGAGCACGTCGGTCCGGCGCTGCGGGCCTCCGGCGACGAGGCACTGGCCACGGAGCGGTTGGCGGCGGTGCTCGCGCGCGGCACCGGTGCACGCCGGCAGCGGGCGATCCTGCGCCGCACCGGGAGCCTCGCGGCGGTCGTGGCCGACGCCGCGCGGGTGACAGCAGGCGAGGCGGGCTAGTCGCGGGAGGCGCTCAGCTCGCCGTGGTCGGACACCCTCGGCTCGGCGCGTCGCCAGACCAGCCGCTGCTGCGGCGTCGCGCTGAGCGGGTGAGTCGTGAGGGTGAGCAGGTCGCCGTCGACCTCGAGGAGGAACTCCTCACCGAAGCCGTGACCCGGCACCGGCGACATCATGTGGGCGAGACGCCCCGTCCGCTCATCGAGGTGGAACGGGCCCGCGCTCGCCACGTGCGAGGCGCCCGCCCCGCCGTCGGCGTCGTCGGCCGCGGCGCGGATCCGGACAGAGCTGTAGCCGTCCGGGGTGAAGAGCAGGAGGCCGTCGGGGTCCTCACCCAGCAGGGTCGCCGTGCCGTCCGCGACGTCCTCGGTCCAGCTGACCAGGGCCCAGGCGCCCACGAGCTGCTCGGCGAGGCTCGGCCTGCGCCGGTCGCTGCGGTCTCGCACTCGGCCCTCGTTCACGTCCGACATTCCTGCCCCCTCCTGTCCTTCGGCCCGAGCGGCACGGGCGGTGCACTGTCTCCCCCGCTGCCCCAGGGCGCGACAGCCGCCGCGCCTGGGCATCCTTGCACCTCGGGACGCTCCTCGCCCGGAAGTCGGCACATGATGGACGCCGCGCAGGTGTCCGGCACGGCCTCACACGGGCCCTGAATTGCACGGTGCGGTCCCATGCGATCCGGCGTCGCCCGGCGCGTCGACGGGCCGTGCACCGAACCCCGGACACCACACCTGCAAGATGTGGGGCGAAGACGACACAAACGTAGCGTGAGGACCATGACGCAGGGAGCGACGGTGCGGGACGACACGTGGTTCGACGCGCTTTTCCGCTCACACGCCACACAGGTGCACCGCTACCTGGCACGCCGGGCGCCGCGGGACGCCGAGGACCTCGCCGCCGACGTGATGGCGATCGCCTGGCGCCGGCGGGCAGACCTCCCCGAGGGGGCCGAGCTGCCCTGGCTGTACCGCACCGCGGCGTACGTGCTGGCCAACCACCGCCGCAAGCACGTCTTGGTGCCGACCGACCACGAGCCCGCCGACGCCGATGACGTCGACCCCGCCGATCTCGTCCTCGCCGACGACGCAGTCCGGGCGGCGCTGACGGCGCTGAGCCCGCGGGACCGGCGCATCCTCCTGCTCCACGCCTGGGAGGGTCTGGGCGGGGAGGAGCTCGCCGTCGTGCTCGGCATCAGCCGGGGCGGCGCCGACGCCGCGCTCTCCCGGGCCCGTGCGCGCCTGGCCGCCGTCTGGGACGAACGGGCCTGACAGCCCGGCCCCGCAGCTCCAGCCACGCAAGATCGGCTCGCCCCGGCACACAAGCCGGATGAAAGGGCCCGTCCGCGAAAGAGCCCCGTCCGCGAAGGAGATCGACATGAACGAGCGTCCCGACCCCCGCGAGGTGAGCGCCCTCGAGCGGCTGCGCCGAGCCGACCCCGCCGCCTCCACCACGCCCGACCTCGAGCGGCTCAGGTCCGCGGTGGACGCGAGAATCGCCGCAGATGCGGCAGCCGGGCCGGGCGTCGCCCAGTCCCACGGGCCAGGCGTCGCCCGGCATGACGTCGGCGCCGCTGCGTCGCACGGCGCGGTCACGGACCTCGCCGCCGAACGGACCCGGCGATCCGCGCGCACTCGGTGGATGCAGGTGGCCGCGGCGGTGGCGGGCGTGGCCGTCGTGGGCACGGCCGGCTTCGCTCTCGGGCGCGCGGAGGCCCCGGCGGCCCACACCGCCGCGCCCGCGATCACGCTGGCCGGCGGCAGCGGCGACGGCGGGGCGGAGATCGCTCGCGACGCCACGGGCATGACCACCGACATCTTCCCCAGCCCGTGGCCGCCGGCACGCACGGTGTTCCGGTCCGCCGGGCTCTCCGACGCCTCGGGCACCGCGACGGCCTGGACCTTCGACGCCGGCGCCGCCTTCACGGCCGAGCGGGTGGCCGCAGTGGCCGCAGCGCTCGGCGTGAGCGGGGAGCCGCGCCTGCAGGACGGCATGTGGCAGGTCGGGCCCAACGACGGCACCGCGCCCTCGCTCCAGCTCTATCCCGACGGGCAGGCCAACCTCAGCTACTACGACCCCACCGCCGACCCCTACACCTGCCGCGAGACGCTCCCGGCGGACGGCGGCGCACCGGCCGGGGACGGCGAGGGCTCCGTCGGCGCCGAGACGTGCACCACGCCCGACCTCGGCCCCGCTCCGGGTGCGGACACGGCGACCGCCCGCACCCGCGACCTGCTCGCGACCGCCGGCCTCGATCCGGCCGCCTTCGAGTACGAGGTGGCGGACAATGCTGACGAGCCCATGACCACCGTGATGGCGCACCAGGTGGTGGACGCGCAGCGCACCGGGCTGCAGTGGTTCGTCGCCCTCAGCGGCAAGGGCGTGCAGTCCGCGTCGGGCGCCCTCGCGCCGCTCGTCCCGCTCGGCGAGTACGCGGTCGTCAGCCCCACCGAGGCGGTGGCCCGGCTGACCGATCCTCGCTTCGGTTCCCTCGGTGGCATCTCGATCCTGGCCGAGTCGGCCGCGCTGCGGGCCGACCAGGCACCCGCGGCCGACGGTGCCGCCGCCGAGCAGGCGCCGGCCCCGGACGACGCCATCTCCACGGAGCCCGCCCAGCCCCAGGGACCCCCCGCCGCGGCGACGCCCGGTGCGCCCGTGGCCTGGCCGGTCCGCGAGGTGACCCTCACCCAAGCCCGGCTCGGTGTCGCGCAGTACACCGCGCCGTCCGGCACCACCTTGCTCGTACCCGCCTACGAGCTGAGCTCCGGGCAGGAGAGCTGGTCCGTGGTGGCGCTGGCAGAGGCGGCGCTGGACCTGGCGCCCTGACGGGCACCGTCGCCGCGACCCGCAGTTCCGCGATCAGCTGGTCCACCTCGACGTCGCTGCCGGTGAACCCGCTACGTGCCTGCGGAGCGGTCGGACTCGTCCTCGTCGTGGAACCACCCGTGCGACTCGCGCAGGCTGCGTGAGCGCTCCTCGTCCGAGCGGCGGCGGCGTGCCGAGCGCTCGATGGCACGGGCGTCACGCACCGTCATCTGCACGCCGCTGTCCGCGCGGACGCCGGCCTGCAGCTGCCGGGCGCGCTCGATCTCGGCGTCGAGCTCGGCGCCGAGCAGCAGGGACATGTTGATGATCCACAGCCAGATGAAGAACACGACGATGCCGGCGAGCGCAGAGCCGTACGTGATGTCGAACCGGCCGAAGATCTCCACGTAGAAGCTGAACGCGTAGGAGGCCACCGCCGCCAGCACGAGGGCGAGCACCGCCCCGGGCGAGAACCACCGGAACCGGGGGTGACGCACGTTCGGAGTGGCGAAGTACAGCACCGCCACGACCAGGGTCGCGGCGGCCAGCAGCACCGGCCAGCGTGCCGCCTCCCAGACGGCCACGGTCACCTCACGCAGCCCGAGCACTTGCCCGACGGCGCGGGTCACCGGCCCGGAGACGAGCAGCAGCAGGGCCACCAGCGCCGCAAAGACCACGAGGAGCACGGTGGTGACCAGGTGCCACAGGGTCAGCTTCCACAGCGGCCGCCCCTCGGCCACCCCGTAGATCTGGTTCATCGCCCGGCCGAACGAGCCGACATAGCCGGAGGCCACCCACAGCGCCGCCAGCAGTCCGAGCACCAGCGAGAGACCCGCACCGGGGTGGCTGAGGACCGCGAGGACCGGCTGGCTCACCGTCTCCAGGGCCTCGTCGTCCGGGGCGAGGATCTCCAGGACGTCCAGCACGGCCTGGGTACTTGCGCCCTGGCCCAGGACCGCGAGCACCGACGCCATCGCGACAGCGAGCGGCGGGATCGACACCACGCTGAAGAAGGTCAGCCCCGCCGCCCGGTCCCAGCAGTCGTCGGAAAAGAAGTCCCGCACGGCCTTGCCGAGCATGAAGCGGCGGGAGGGCCGCCGGCCCACCACCGGCCCGTCCGGGCGACGTACGGGCAGGTCGGGCTGCTCCACGTCCTGCACCATGCGCACCTCCGACGACGTCGACGGCGGCCTCCGCGGCCCGGGACCCGAAGATCCGGGGACTCGGGACCCGAAGACCCGGCACCAACGTAAGCACGGCCCACCCACGTCCGCGCGGCGGCGAGGTGCGGCGCCGTCCACCGTTAGCCTGTGGCGCATGAGGTGGACCCTGCGACGCCCGGAGGTCCGGGCGGACGTCGTGGGACTGGTGATCAGCGGCGGCGGTTCCCGTTCCAGCTTCCAGATCGGCGCGCTGCGCTACCTGTACGACCGCCAGGGCATCACCCCGACCGTCTTCACCGGTACCTCGGCCGGCTCCATCCTCGCCGCGGTCCTTGCGCAGTCGGCCGAGCCCGCCGGCCAGCGTCGGGCGCTCGCCGAGCTCGAGCGTATCTGGCTCGCGATGCGCCAGGACTCGGACATGTTCACCGAGCAGGAGTGGTACGCCACGCTGCGGGAGCGGGGCCCGGCCTGGGTCAAGGCTTTCTCCCGCCAGCAGCGGCGGCGCGGCACCCTCGGCCGCACCTTCGCCCGCGTCGCGAGCATGACGGGCGGCCACACGTCCGACACGGCCGCGGTGAACGCGGGGGACACGGGGGACGCCGCGGAGTCGACGACCACCCCCGACTCCGCCGCCACCCCCGACTCCGCGGACGGCTCGACACCCGACGCGCCGGCCGGTCCGCGCGCGGCCGTCGAGTCCGACCAGCCGACGGCGGGCAGCACCTGGAACCCGATCAACGTGGTCGAGCTGCTCTACGCCCTGCGCGAGGCAGGCCGGGCCCGGCCGGACCTGGAGGTCATCGTGCGGGGGGCCCAGCGGGAACGGTCGATGTACAGGCCCGGCCCGATCGTCGAGCAGCTGCTCGACCCGGCGGTCTTCGTGCCCGAGCGGGTGGCGACCTCCGGTGTGACGCTGCGGGTCGCCGTCGTCGCCCTCGAGTCCGGCGAGCTGCGCTACGTCACCGAGACCGGGGCGCTCGTGGACCGGCACGACGGCCCGGTGCCCGGCACCGCCCCGGTCCCGCTCGTCGACGCGCTCTACGCCTCGTGCGCGATCCCGGCGGTATTCCCGCCGGTGCGGCTGGGCGAGGAGCACTACGTCGACGGCGGGGTGCGGGAGACCCTGCCGGCCGAGATCGCCGTCGAGCACCTGGGGGTCACCCGGTGCTTCGCCGTCGTCGCCTCACCGCCCGGGGTGCCGCACCAGGAGAGCTACGCGGAGAAGGACATGCTCACCATCGTGCTGCGCAGCACCGCGGGGATCATGTCCGACGAGGCCCTGCACGACGAGGTCAACTACGCCCGCCGGGCGGGGGCCACCGTCATCGCCCCCGAGCTCGACGTGCACGACGCCCTGACGATCGATCCGGGCCTGGTCACGATCGCGATGGACTACGGCTACCTCCGGGCGGCCGAGGTGTGCGCGAACTCCTCGGAGGAGGAGCGTCAGCTCGTGCGTGACCTGGTCACGCTGCGCCGGGAGGTGTGGGCGCTGGAGAGCGACCTCCTCGGTCCGGCGGCGGGCGAGGACGCCGCCGGTCCAGCCGTCGCAGAGCCGGACCTGGCCGAGCTGGTGGCCCTCAAGCACCGGCTGCGCGCGCTGGTGGACCAGGCGCCGCAGGCGTGGCTGCCGCCAGGAGCGCAGGACTGGTGGCGCACCTACGAGCGGCATCCGTGGGAGCCGCCGGTCGCGCCGACCTGGGCGGGCTGAGCACTGCGCCGGTCGGTCAGGAGCGGGCGAGCAGCTCGGCGAGGGATGTGGCCGGGTGGCCTGTCAGGCGCCGGACGTCGTCGGTGACGCCGGCCATCTCGCCGGCGGCGATCGCCGTGTAGGTGCTCACCCAGGCCTCGACCTCCCACACGGGTGCCCCGTAGTGCGCCCGGGACGCGAACGCCTCCTCGACCGTCTCCGCCACGTACCGGACCTGTCGGGCCAGGTGCTCGCGGAGGATCGCCGCCACCTCGGTGAGGGTCAGTTCCTCGGGTCCGGTGAGGTCGTAGACGTGCCCGTCGTGGCCAGCGGGGTCGCGCAGGATCGCGGCTGCGGCGTCGGCGATGTCGTCCTGGGCGACCGCGGCCACCCGGCCGTCGCCCGCGGGGCCGCGGATCACGCCGTCCCTGCCCATGAGGGCGGTCATGAAGTCGAGGTAGAGGTTGTCGCGCAGGGCCACGTATCCCAGACCGGAGGCGCGCAGGTACCCCTCGGTCTCCCAGTGCAGTCGGGCGTGCGTGAAGGTCGCCTGCGGCGCCGCCCCGAAGAAGGAGGTGTACACGATGCGCCGGACCCCGGCGGCGACGGCCGCGTCGATGAACGTGCGGTGCTCGGCCATCCGGTCGGGGGCCTCCGTGCCGGAGACCATGAACACCGTCTCCACGCCCTTGAGCGCGGCACGGGATGCTGCGGGGTCGGCGTAGGTGGTGACAGCGACGTCCGCCCCGGGCAGCTCCGGGGCGCGGGCGGCGTCCCGGACGATCAGGCGCTGCGCGATCCCGGCCGCGGCGAGACGCCGCACCACCCGGCCACCGAGGCGGCCGGTCGACCCGGTGACGGCGACGGCGGGCGCGCTCACCGGCCGGCGCTCATGCCGGCTCCCCCGCCGTAGGGCCTTCCTCCTGCGCCTGGGACATCCCTCAGGCCTACCACCGCGGTACCGCTCGCGCACGACGAGGCTCGGGCAGCGACGTCGGACGGCACGGGGCGGCCCAGAGCGGCGGACCAGAACTGCGCGAGCCGCGAGGCATCGGCGGCGTCGAAGGTGAGCGCGTGCGAGGTCAGTGCCACGCGGCTCAGCGTAAGGGAGCGGTTCTTGTGGGTCTGCGGTGACGCGATCGTCCATGGCCGTACCGGGACCGGTGCGGGTTCCGCCGTCGGGCCCTGTCAGTGATGCTGACCTGGCTCTGGCCAGGCCGACCTTTGGTCAGTTCTCCCGTTCCTCAGTGCGGGGCATAAATACGTTGCGGTCGTCACCGAGGTTCTGGTGCGATGTCTGCCATGTTCACCGATCACCTCGACATGACGCGCCGCACCGGCCGCGAGGTCGTCGGCAGCGCCATCCGCGGGATCACCCCCGCCGGCACCGCAGGCCACGCCTGCGTGACGACCGCCTGACGTTCGGGCGGGGACGGTCGCAGCCGACCGACCCCCGCACCCACGCGGCCCGGGCTGCCCGGTGTGGCGTGGCCCAGGCTCGCCTGGCCTCGCCTCGCCTGGCCTCGCCTCGCCTCGCCTCGCCTGGCCGCGCTGCACCCGCAGCGCCTCACGCACTGCGCCTCACGCACAGTGGCGCTCCTCCGACCGCAGGGCACTCGCTTGCCCGCGGCACCATGCCCAATCTCCCAGCGACCGCCCGGCGCTGGGTCCACGACCGGAGAAAGGCGCTTCCATGGCCCACAAGCCCGCACCCCACACCACGCGGCGCGGCGCGCCGGTGGCCCAGCCGCCGACCACGCTGCGCACCCCGATCACCCCCAAGCACCAGTTCACGAGACGGAGAACCTGATGGAATGGCTCGAGCTCCACGACCTGAGGGCGCTTGACCTCATCCGCGAGGCGGAGGCGTCACACCAACGGCGCAGCTCCCCTCGGGGGCAGCGCTCGACGATCTTCGTGCGCCGCCGCCGCAACACCGGTCTGTGAGCCTGCTCTGCGAGGCACACACCGCGACCGCCGGCCCGACACCCCGGGCCGGCGGTCGCTGTCAGTGCGCGCTACGTGGCCGAAGCCAACGGCAGCGCGTAGCGCGCCTCGGTGCGGAGCGCGTCCGACGGCAGTTCCTGCACCTCGCCGGTGGCCACGAACCCCAGCTGTTCGTACAGCCGGCGGGCCGCCTCGTTGTCGTCGACCACGAAGAGGGTGAGCCGCTCCGCGCCCTCCGCGGCGGCCGCGTCCAGCACCGCGTCCACCAGGGCGCGCGCGACGCCCGAGCGCCGCGCCTCGGGCGCGACCCACATGGAGACGAGCTGTCGCTCCCGGGGCCGGCCGTCCTCGGCGTAGTAGGACACCAGCCCGACGACGGCGTCGGCGCGGCACGCCACGAACGAGCGGCCCGCGCCCGCCCGTTCCTGCCAGACGGCGTCGGTGAAGGCCTCCTCGCGGGCGAGCGTGGAGGTGAAGGCGGCCGGGTCGGCGTCCAGGGCGCGCAGGCGCACCGCCTTCAGGGTGGGCCAGTCCTCGCCGCCGACGCGGCGCACCGTCACGGCGGTCACGTCACCGGGGTCTGCTGGTGCAGCACGAGCCGGGGGACGCCGTCGCGCAGCACGTAGGTGTCTCGAGGTCGAGCATGGTTTTCACCGTAGGGCGGCGGGCCTCGGCCCGCACGACGTCGGACCCAGACTGTCCGGTACTGCCGGGAGGGGCAGGATGAAGCCATGAGCATCGTGAAGATGAACGCCATCACCGTCCCGGCCGACAGCGGCGACGAGCTCGCCCGGCGCTTCGCCGCGCGAGCCGGCGCACTGGACGGCGTCGACGGCTTCCTGGGCTTCGAGCTGCTCCAGCCGACCGACGGGCGCACCACGTGGCTCGTCGTGACCCGCTGGCTGGACGAGGCCACCTACGACGCGTGGGTCGCCTCGGCCAACTTCGCGGCCGGGCACGGCCGCGGGGACGACGGCGAGGGCCGGCCTCGTCCGCTGGCGGTCGCCTCGGAGGTGTGGAGCTTCGCCGTCGCCGGCGGCAGCTCGGAAGCCTGACCCTCCCCTTCTCGGTGAGATGTCATCGTCTCCGCGAGATGTCATCGCACCGATTCGCGCCGGTGACATCTCACCGGGACCTTGACGTCTCGCGCTGGGGCGAGGACGGCCGGGATCAGACGTCCGAGGGCAGCCCCAGCTCGTTGTGGCCGAAGTCCTGGAGGAACCGCGGCCCGGTGAGCGCGACCTCCCGCTCGAACGCCCCGCGCCACCTGCCGTAGGGCGAGCCGGCCAGGGCGTCGTTGGCGAATCGGGGATCGTCGGTGACCTCGGTCAGGCAGAAGTCGGGGATCGCGAGGTCGGTGACCGGGCCGCCGCGCTCACACTCGGCCACCACGAGCGGGGCGTTGTCGCCGAGGAACTCGTCGATCACCCACCCGTCGACGCCCAGCCACACGGAGTGCCGGTACTTCACCACAAGTGCTCCGCCGCGGCGGACCATGGCCAGGCCGACCATGGGGTCAAGCTCGCGCTCGGCCTCGTAGCGGGTGCCGCCGACGTAGGGCCCCTTGGCGGTCAGGGCGCAGAACGTCACCGTGCCCTCGAGCGCGCTCAGAAGTCCGTCCGTATCGACCGCGCCGCCTACCGGGTCGGGTGCGTACACCCCGCCGACGGCTCCGGCCGGTGCCTCCAGCCGGATGCGCAGTGCGTAGCCGTCGGCGGCGAGGACGTAGCTCTGGACGATGAGGGCGGGCTCAGGTTCGGTGCGGACGACGGCGGGCAGCTCCCGCACGAAGAACTTGCGCTCGAACTCGAAGTCCCCGTAGCCGGTGTCGCTCATGGATCGAACGTACCCGGGGCCGCCGCCGGTCGGGGCGCTCACGCGCGGGCGGTCACGCGTGGTCATGCGCCCGCACGCACGCGCCCGGTCACGACCTCGGTCAGGCGCGGGCGCTCAACGCCCCGAGCGCGGCGTCGAGGCCCGCGACCATCCGGGTGAAGGTCTGCTCGACGTCACGCGCCATACGAAACCCGCCCCCCGCCTCGAGGGTGACGAAGCCGTGCAGCGCGCTGCGCAGGATCCGCACGGCGTCGACCAGGTCATCACCCGCCAGCCCGTACCCGGCCAGGGCCGCGTTGATCACCTCGAGCAGCGCCCCACCGGCGGCGGCGAGCTCGGGCTCGTCCGGTCGTGCGGCGCGGACGACGGCGGGATAACGGCCCGGGTGGGCGCGGGCGAAGTCGCGGTAGGCACGGGCGAGCGCGTCCAGCTCCTGACCCGGGGCGTCCTCGACCGCCGCGGCGAGCGACTCACGTAGCCCGCTCAGGGCGCGCACGGCGATCCGGGTGCGCAGGTCGTCCGCGTTGGCGACGTGCTTGTACAGGGAGGGCAGCCGCACCCCGGCCCGCTGGGCGACCGCCGCCAGGGTGAGCCCGTCCCAGCCCATCTCGTCGGCGATCTCGCAGCCGAGGTCGACGACGCGCTCGGGGTTGAGCCCCGCCCTAGGCATCCGCGCCGTCCCTCAGCACCCGGCGCACCAGGAACTTGGCGACGGCGGGGGCCACCTCGGCGGCGTCGTCGGCGTGGGGGTAGTGCCCGGACTGCGGGCGAAGCAGCACCTCGGCCCCGCCGAGCCGGCCGGCGAGCCACCGCGTCTCGGCGGCCGGGTCCTTGAAGTCCGGGTCCTTGCCGCCCATCACCACCAGTGCCGGTGCCTGCACGCCGGCGAGCCGTGCCTCGACGGGGGCGTGGGTGGTCTGGGCGACGGTGTCGCGGAAGGCGCGCCAGTAGGCCGGCCGGCGCAGGGCGGCGTCATTGCGGGCGCGGTAGCCGGCGTGGTCGGCCGGGGGGCGGCCGGCCAGGAGGGAGGTGTGGTACCACGACCACACCCGCGGTCCCCAGGGGCGCAGCAGGGCCACGCGCATGAGCGTCTTGACAAGCCCCGCGCCACCGCCGTCCCGGGCGAACGGGCCGAGCAGGACGAGCGCGGCGACGCGGTCCGGCCGCTCGGCGGCCGCCCACAGCGCGGCACCGGCGCCCATCGAGCTGCCGACGAGCACCACGGGCCGGTCGGGCGAGAGCGCGTCCGCGAGCGCCAGGGCGTCCTGGCCGGTGGGGAGGTCGCCGTACTCGGTGAAGGTCGGGTCGGACTCGCCGTGGCCGCGCAGGTCCGTCGTGGCCACCGCGAAGCCGGCACCCACCAGCCCGGGCACGAGGTGCCGGAAGCCCTGACGCAGGTCGCCCATGCCCGGCAGCGCGAGGACCAGCGGCCCGGTGCCCGTGAGGTCGTAGGCGATCCGGCCGCCCGGCCGGTCGAGGTACATGGTGGTGGTCATGGCTTCTCTCCTGTCGACGTTACAGGCTAAGTCTATTAGCCACAGCGTCGGTTCGGCAAGGGATCCACCTGGCCGCATCGACCTGACCGCCCGCCCAGGGCCGCCGCAACACGGCCGGCCGCCGCTACGCTGACGCGCATCGTGCCCGGTCCAGCCGGGCGATCGCCCGGACCCAGCCGGGCCGGCACCGAGGAGCGCCGATGGACGCCGACGTCGTCGTCGTAGGAGCGGGCCTGGCCGGGCTCGTGGCCACCGCCGAGCTGGCCGCGGCCGGCCGCCGCGTGGTGCTGGTCGACCAGGAGGGCACCGCGAACCTGGGCGGACAGGCGTACTGGTCCTTCGGTGGCTTGCTCCTCGTGGACTCGCCGGAGCAGCGGCGCCTGGGGGTGCGCGACTCCCTCGACCTTGCCTGGCAGGACTGGGAGGGCACCGCCGGCTTCGACCGGCCCGAGGACTACTGGCCGCGCCGGTGGGCCCGGGCGTACGTGGAGTTCACCGCCGGGGAGAAGCGGGCGTGGCTGCACGGCCTGGGCGTGCGGTTCTTCCCGGTGGTCGGCTGGGCCGAGCGCGGCGGCTCCGGCGCGACCGGGCCGGGCAACTCGGTGCCCCCCTTCCACATCGTCTGGGGCACCGGACCGGGGGTGGTGGCACCGTTCGCCACGAAGGTGCGGGCCGCCGTCGACGCCGGACTGGTGCGCCTGGCCCCTCGGCACCGGGTGGACGCCCTGACGATCACCGACGGTGTGGTCGACGGCGTGCGCGGCACCGTGCTCGAGCCCGACGACGCACCGCGCGGTGCGCCGTCGTCCCGCGTGCCGGCGGGCGAGTTCGAGCTGCACGCGGATGCCGTCGTGGTCACCACCGGCGGCATCGGCGGAGACCAGGAGCGGGTGCGCCGGTACTGGCCGGCCCGGCTGGGCCCGCCGCCGGCGCACATGCTCACCGGCGTGCCCGCGTACGTGGACGGCCGGATGCTCGACATCGCCGCCACCGCGGGCGCGCACCTCATCAACCGCGACCGCATGTGGCACTACACCGAGGGCATCACCAACCACTCACCGGTCTGGCCGGGCCACGGCATCCGGATCCTGCCCGGTCCGTCCTCGCTGTGGCTGGACGCCACCGGGCGCCGCCTGCCCGTCCCGCTCTATCCCGGCTTCGACACCCTCGCCACCCTGGCGCACCTGCGCCGCACCGGGCACGACCACAGCTGGTTCGTGCTCACCCAGCGCATCATCGAGAAGGAGCTCGCCCTCTCCGGCTCCGAGCAGAACCCGGACCTGACCGGCAAGAACCTGCGACTGCTGGCCCAACGGGTGCGCTCCGGCGCGCCGGGCCCGGTGGAGGTCTTCAAGGACCGCGGGGCGGACTTCGTCGTCGCCCCCATGCTGCCCGAGCTGGTCGCGGGAATGAACGCGCTGACGCCGCGGCCGCTGCTGGACCGCGCCGACGTCGAGCGCGAGGTGCTGGCCCGGGACCGGGAGATGGCCAACCCGTTCACCAAGGACCTCCAGATCGTCGCGCTGCGACAGGCCCGCACCTACCGCGGCGACAAGCTGGTGCGGGTGGCCGCCCCGCACCGGCTGCTCGACCCGGCCGCGGGCCCGCTCATCGCCGTGCGGCTGCACGTGCTCACCCGCAAGACCCTCGGCGGGATCGAGACCGACCTCGACGCGCGCGTGCTGCGTCCCGACGGCACCGCGCTGCCCGGGCTCTACGCGGCCGGGGAGGTGGCCGGTTTCGGCGGCGGCGGCATGCACGGGTACCGCTCGCTCGAGGGCTCGTTCCTCGGCGGGTGCCTGTTCTCCGGGCGGACGGCGGGCCGGGCGGTGGCGGCCGCGACGTCCTGACCTGGGGCGGGGGACCCGCAAGGCACGACGGCGGAACCGCCGTCGTGCCGTAACGTCGCCCTGGTGAGGACCATGCGCCGGGCCCTGGCCCGCATCTACTGGGGCGTGAGCCGGTGGACCTTCCGCGGCACGACACTGCCGCGCGAGGGTGCCGGGATCCTGATCGGCGCCCCGCACACGTCCAACTGGGACTTCGTGCTCATGCTCGCGATCACCTGGCGGCTGGGGATCTCGGTGCGGTTCCTGGGCAAGCACCAGCTGTTCCGGCGGCCGTTCGGGCCGCTCATGCGGGCGCTCGGTGGCATCCCGGTGGACCGGCGTGATCCGTCCCGGCTCGTCGACGAGCTGGTCGGTCGCATCAGCGCCGGCGAGCGTTTCTACCTCGTCATCACCCCTGAGGGGACCCGGGGCGCCACCACCGTGTGGAAGTCGGGGTTCTACCGTGTCGCCCGCGCCACCGGCATGCCCGTCACGCTGGGCTACGTCGACCGCTCGACGATGACCACCGGGCTGGGCCCCACCCTGCACCTGACCGGTGACGTCGCCGGGGACATGGACCGGATTCGCGCGTTCTACGCGGGCAAGACCGGTGTGCGGCCGAGCCTGGGGTGCGAGCCGCGCCTGCGGGACGAGGGCACCCATGATGACGAGAGCGCCCAAAGTGCGGGCCTCACCGACAAGGGGCCGCACTCGGACCTCCGCTGACGGAGCCGGCGTACGCGAAGGCCCCGGCACCATCGGTGCCGGGGCCTTCGTGCGTGGAGGTCAGTCCACTCAGATCCTGGGGATCAGAGCGGGCGGACGTTCTCGGCCTGCGGGCCCTTGGGGCCCTGCGTGACGTCGAACTCGACCTTCTGGTTCTCGTCCAGCGAGCGGTAGCCGCTGGAGGTGATCGCCGAGTAGTGCACGAACACGTCGGCGGAGTTGTCGTCGGGCGCGATGAAGCCGAAGCCCTTTTCCGCGTTGAACCACTTCACGGTTCCGGTTGCCATGGTGTCTCTCCTTCTGAAGCTCAAACAGCGCCGGGGATTCGGCGGCTGCTTGTCACGGTGTTTCGTCGTCTGCTCCACGAAGGAAGAGCAACCCTGCTGGCTGCGGGGGCCGTACAAACTCTGATGCACTGTAACTGTGGCCACGAGCCTACGGCATGGGCGGGGGCGGCGCGAGTGTGTTGAGCCTCACGTCTTCGAACGGCGTGCGGTCGGCGTCGGCTCATCCCGCACATCATCTCGCGCCGGCCCCGGCACCGCGCTGCGGGAGGCGCCAGCTCCGGGCCTGGTTCGTACCATGGCGAGCGTGCAGATCGTGCCCCGTCACCGCGCAGACCCCGCCCTCACCGCGCTCCTGGTCGCCGCGGTCGACGAGCTCAACACCCGGTACCCGGAGGAGCCCACCAGCCATGACCTGGACCCCCGTACCCGGTTCCTGATGGCCGACGTCGAGGGCCGGGCGGCGGGCTGCATCGCCCTGGTGCCGCTGGAGCGGGCAGTCGGTGAGGTCAAGCGGATGTTCGTGGCGCCGTCGTTCCGGGGCCGTGGCATCGCCACCCGGCTGCTCGCCGGCCTCGAGGTGCGCGCGCGGGCAACCGGGATGGTCAGGCTGGTGCTGGAGACGGGCGTCCGGCAGCCCGAGTCGGTAGCCCTGTACGAGAAGGCCGGCTTCGACCCGGTCGCGCCCTACGGCAGCCACGTGGGCAGCCCCCTCAGCCTGTGCTTCGCGAAGGACCTTGCCGACGGCGCAGCCTGAGCCGGATCCGCACGGCGGCCGGGCCACCGTGGAGACCGTGGCGGCCGGGCCACCGTGGAGACCGTGGCGGCCGGGCCACCGTGGCGACCGTGCCATCGAATCAGAACAGCAGCTGCTCCCGCGCGGCCGGGGGCCGCTCGAGGTCGAGCAGGAACTGCTTGCGCGGCAGTCCGCCGGCGTAGCCGGTGAGGCGACCGTCGGCGCCGATCACCCGGTGGCACGGCACGAGAATGGAGATCGGGTTGCGCCCGTTGGCCCCGGCGACGGCGCGAACCGCCTGCGGGGTCAGGCCCAGCCGGGCGGTGAGCTCGCCGTAGGAGCAGGTCTGTCCGTACGGGATCTCGGCCAGGGCGGACCAGACCGTGCGCTGGAACTCGCTCCCCCGGGGCCGCAACGGCACGGTGAACTGCTGCCGCTCCCCCGCGAAGTACTCCGCCAGCTGTCGCCGTGCCGCCGGGTGGGCGGCGTCGTCGCGCTGCCCGAACCCCGCCACGTCCGGCACGTGGCGGCCCTGGTGCATGTACAGCCCGCTCAGCGCGTCGTCCTCGCCCACGAGGGTCAGGGGGCCGATCGGTGAGTCGACGAGCGCGTACGTCATGGTTCCTCCTCGGTGCTCACACCGTAGACGTCCCGGGCGCGGATTCGGTGAGGTGCTGGGCGGCAGGGGATGATGGCAGGCGAGAGCCGGACCGGTAAGGAGGCGCGGTGAGCGGCCACACGCACGACCATGCGGAAGCCAACCGCACCCGCCTGGCGATCGCCTTCGGCATCACCGCCACGGTGCTCGTGGCGGAGGTGGTCGGGGCGTGGTGGACCGGCAGCCTGGCACTGCTGGTGGATGCCACCCACATGCTCACCGACACCGCGGGACTGGGGCTGGCGCTCGTCGCGGCCTCGCTGATGCTGCGCCCGCCGACCTCCCGCCGCACCTGGGGATTCCGCCGGGCCGAGGTGCTGGCCGCGGCCGCCCAGGCCACCTTGCTGCTCGCCGTCGGGGTCTACGCGCTCATCGAGGGCGTCCGCCGGCTGATGGACCCGCCGGACGTGCCGGCCACCGGGCTGCTCGTGTTCGGGGTGATCGGCCTGCTGGCCAACCTGGTCGCCATGGCGGTCCTGGCCGGCGGGCGGTCCGCGAGCCTGAACCTGCGGGCCGCGTTCCTCGAGGTGGTCAACGACGCGCTCGGCTCGGCCGCCGTCATCGTCAGTGCCGTCGTCATCGCCGCGACCGGGTGGACGCGCGCCGACGCCGTCGCCGCCCTCGTGATCGCGGCCCTGATCCTCCCGCGCACCCTGATGCTGCTGCGCGAGAGCACCAGCGTGCTGCTCGAGTCCACACCCCGGGGGCTGGACCTCGACGACGTCCGGGCCCACCTCCTGGCCGTGCCGCACGTGCGCGCGGTGCACGACCTGCACGCCTCGCAGATCGCCTCCGGCCTGCCGGTGCTCACCGCGCACGTGGTCATCGACGACGACTGCTTCCGCGACGGGCACGCCGCCGAGCTGCTCGGCCAGCTGCAGAGCTGCGTGGCCGAGCACTTCCCGGTGAGCGTGGCGCACTCCACGTTCCAGCTCGAGCCGGTCGATCACCGCCCGCACGAGGGGCACGTGCATCCCTGACGGCGGCGCTCCGTCCGGTGTGGCCGGCCCGTGCGTCAGAGTTCGAGCGTCAGAGTTCGAGCGTCAGAGCTCGTGAATCACAGCCAGCGGTGCATCACGTGCAGGCCCACGTAGCTGCCGTCCGGACGGCGGAACGCACCCGGGACGGTGCCGACGATCGAGAACCCGAGCGATTGCCACAGCCCGACCGCGCGCTCGTTGGACGACACGACCGCGTTGAAGACCACCGCCCGGTACCCGTCGGCGCGGGCGGCGGCAAGGACGTGCTCTGCGAGCGCGCGGGCGATCCCCTTGCCGGCGTGGCCGCCGTCGACCATGAAGCCCGCGTTGGCGACGTCGGCCGCACCCCCGCCGTAGTTGGGGTGCGTCTCGGCGGTGCCGACCACCTCGCCGTCGAGCATGGCGACCACCGTGCGACCCGGCAGACGCTCGTGCAGCCACTTCACCCGGAGGGTGCGCTCGTCGGTGTCGGTGTCCCAGGTGTAGGTCTCACCGGCGCGGACCACCGGTTCCATCACGGACCAGATGCGCGGCCAGTCCGCCGCCGTGGCCTCGCGGATCTCCATGGCCGGGAGGATAGCGGGGCGGGAGACGCTTCCCGCCGAGGAAAAACCCAAACTCACGCGCGCCGTCGGATAAGGGACGCGTCCGGGGGATAGCCTCAAGCAGTGAGGATCTTCGATGGGGACGCCGGCCGCGTGGCCATCATCTTCCCTGGGGCTGGTTACACCCCCGACCGCCCCCTGCTGCACTACGCCCGCACGATCGTGCGCGACGCCGGTTGGTCCGGTCGGGACGTGTGGTGGCCGGAGCTGCCGGACGAGGGCAGCGACGCCCTCGGCACGATGGTGCGCGACATCGCGTGGCGCGAGCTCCACTCCAACGCCTCTCCCACCCAGCGCCTGGTGATCGGCAAGTCGCTGGGCAGCCTGACGGCGCCGCTCGCCGCGGACCTGAACGTCCCCGGCATCTGGCTCACCCCGTTCATGCGCAACCCCGACGTGCTCGACGGTCTCGTTCGCCAGCAGGCGCCCACCCTGCTCATAGGGGGCACCGCGGACCGGCTCTGGGACGGCGACGCCGCCCGCCGCACCGGGCACCAGGTGCTCGAGATCGAAGGTGCGAACCACAGCCTGGAGTTCGCCGGGGACGCTCGCCGCTCCGTGACCGCCCTGGCCGACGTGGTGGCGGCCATGGCGCAGTTCGTCGCCGAGCTCGACCCGGCCTGACCTGCTGGTCTGCCCTCCCCTTCCCGCCGGCCTCATCCGCCGGCGTGAGGCGGCCCTCACGCACCATAACTACGCTGAGGCCCACGCCAGCCACCGGAGGAATCATGGGGAAGCACGGCATCATCGTCGATCCCGACGAGGCCCGCGAGCCGTTCGTGCTCGCGCTCGATGTGGGCTCGACGGCGTCGCGCGGCGGCCTCTACGACGCCGCCGGACGGCCGGTGCGCGGCCTCCGTCACAAGGTGCCGCACCAGTTCGCCACCGCCGCGGACGGGACGGCGGAGATCGACCCCGAGCAGGTGGTCTCGGAGCTGGCCGAGATCATCAACGCAGTGACAAGCCGCCGTCCCGGGCTCCGTGTCGCCGGCGTCGCGCTGGACACCTTCGCCTCCTCGCTCGTCGGGGTCGACGACGCGGGCACCGCCCTGACCCCCTGCTACACCTACGCCGACTCCCGCTGCGCGCCCCAGCTGCGCACCCTGCGCGCCGAGCTCGACGAGCCCGTGATCCAGCAGCGCACCGGCACCCGCCTGCACACGAGCTACCTGCCCGCGCGGCTGCGGTGGTTGCGCGAGACCGCCCCGGCCGTCTTCGCCCGCACCTCACGCTGGCTCTCGCTCGGGGAGTTCGTGCACCTGCGGCTGCTCGGCACGGCCGCCGTCGGGACCTCCACGGCGGCGTGGACCGGCATGCTCGACCGGCGCACCGGAGTGTGGGATGCCGAGATGCTTGCCGTCGCGGGCGTCGACGCGGCACAGCTCTCCCAGATCCACGACCCGGACCGCCCCCTCGAAGACCACGGCGGAGCCGGCGGGCGGTGGCCGGCGCTCGCGGACGCCGTCTGGCTCGCCCCCGTCACCGACGGCTTCGCCAGCAACATCGGCATCGGCGCGGCCGACGAGTCCACCATCGCGGCGGCAGCGGCGACCTCCGGCGCCATGCGGGTGATGCTGCACGGCCACCCCGAGACCATCCCCGCCGGCCTCTGGAGCTACCGGGTGGACTCCTCGCGCACCCTGCTCGGCGGCGCGCTCAACGACGTCGGCCGGGTGGTCAGCTGGCTGGAGCACACCCTCGCACTCGACGAACGTGACACCGCCGCGCTCGACCGGGACGCGACCCTGCTCGCGGACCCGGACGCCGCCGCACCGGTGGTGCTGCCCTACCTCACCGGCGAGCGCAGCACGGGGTGGGCCGCCGACGCCCGTGCCCTCTTCGCCGACGTCTCCGCCGCGACGACGGCGCCACTGCTCTACCGCGGCGCCATGGAGGGCGTGGCACTCGCCTACGCGCGGGTCGCCGAGCAGCTCAAGAAGGCGGGCGGGCGCCCCCAGCGGATCCTCGCGGGCGGCCGGGTGACCACGGACCGACCCGGCTGGCTGCAGATCCTCGCGGACGTGCTGGGCGCGCCGGTGGAACAGGTCACGATGAAGCGGACCACCATGCACGGCACCGCGCTGCTCGCGCTGGACGTCGTGGCCCCCGGGGTGGAGCGTGCCGCCGTCGAGATCGGTGCCTCGTACGAGCCGCAGACCAGCCGCGCCGCGTACTACGAGGACCGGGCCGCGAGGTACCAACGCCTGTACGACGCGGTCGTCGCGCCGCACCACTGAGCGTCACCGTCCCCGGCTCACCGGCAGCCGCTCGGCTCCGCCGGGCCCGGCTCACCCCGACGGCGCGCTACGCCGTCTCGAAGGTGTAGCCCATCCCCGGCTGGGTAAGGATGTGGCGCGGGTGGGCGGGATCCGCCTCCAGCTTGCGGCGCAGCTGGGCGGTGTAGACCCGGAGGTACCCGGTCTCGGTGCCGTAGCCGGGCCCCCACACCTGCTGCAGGAGCTCACGACGGCCGACAAGCTTGCCCCGATTGCGCACGAGGACCTCGACGATGGCCCACTCGGTCGGCGTCAGACGTACCTCCTCGCCGGCGCGCAGCACGCGGCGCCGCGCCAGGTCGATGGTGAGCTCTCCCGCCTCGATGACGGCCTCGGAGGCGTCCCCCGGGGCAGCCCGCCGGACCGCGGCCCGAAGCCGGGCGAGCAGCTCGTTCATCGCGAACGGCTTGGTCACGTAGTCATCGGCACCGGCGTCGAGCGCCCCGACCTTGTCCTCACCGTGCTGGCGCGCGGAGAGGACGACGATCGGCACCCGGCTCCAGCCGCGGATGCCTGCGATGACGTCCATGCCGCTGAGATCGGGCAACCCGAGGTCGAGCAGGACGACGTCGGGGTGCCAGCTCGCCGCGAGGTCGAGGGCGCGCCGCCCGTTGGCCGCCGTCGCTACGTCCCAGTCGTGGGCCCGCAGGTTGATGGCCAGCGCATGGACGAGGCCGGGTTCGTCGTCGACGACGAGCACTCGGGGATCGCTCATGGTGTGCCCTGTGCGAGGGGGACGCTGAGCACCATGGTGAGCCCGCCGCCCGGGGTGTCCTCGGCCCGGATCGATGCACCCACGGCGGTAGCCAGCCCGTCCGCCACGGCCAGCCCGAGACCTAGGCCGCCGGGAGCGGAGTCGCCGAGCCGCTGGAACGGCTCGAACATGTGCGCCTTGCGGTCCTCGGTCAGCCCGGGGCCGTGGTCGACCACACGCAGCTCCATCCGCCCGCCGGCCGCCGCGGCGGCGAGCCGCACCGGTGCGCCGCCCGAGTGGCGCACCGCGTTGGAGACGACGTTGGCGACCACGCGCTCGAGCAGGCCCGGGTCGGTGCACACCAGCGGCAGCGTGTCCGCCATGTCGAGGCGCACGACCCCGGGGTCGAACCCGTCGGTGGCCAGCGGGACGATCTCATCGAGGCTCGCGCGTCGAAGGACCGGCCGGACGCTCCCGGTCTGCAGTCGGGAGAGGTCGAGAAGGTTGTCGATGAGCCGCTCGAGCCGGGCAGTGGCCGCGACGAGTGTGGCGACCAGCTCGTCGGTGTCCCCGGCGCTGAGGCGGACGTCGCCCGAGAGCAGTCCGTCCAGCGCGGCGCGGATAGTGGCCAGCGGGGTGCGCAGGTCGTGGGAGACGGCGGCGAGGAGCGCGGTCCGCGCGGCCTCGGCCTGCTCCAGGACGCGGGCCTGCTCGGCCTGCTCACGCAGCCGGCGGTGCTCCAGCAGCGCGCCGGCCTGCGCGGCGAACGCCTCGAGGACCCGGCGGTCCCGGGCCAGGACGCGCCCGGTCAGCGCGAGCACCCGGCGCTCGTCGACGCGGACCACCGCGTCGGCCTCCTCCGGCGCGCCGACACCGGTGCCAGCCGTCGCGAGGGTGCGCCACCGAGGGCCCGCGGCCGAGGTCCCGGCCGCGACCTCCGTCTCGGCATCGAGCAGCGCGGCACCGGCGAGGCCAAACGTCTCCCGCAGCCGCGCCACCAGCACCGCAGCGGTGTCGTCGCCGAGCACGGAACGGGACAGCTCGGCGAGCGCCGAGGCTTCAGCTCGGGCGCGGAACGCCTGAAGGGTCCGTCGTCCGGCCAGGTCCACCACGGAGGCCACGGCCACCGCCACGGCGAGGAAGACGACGAGGGCCAGGACGTTCTCGCTGTCGGCGATGAGGAGCTGCCCGGTCGGGGGCGTGAAGAAGTAGTTCAGCAACACGAAGCCGAGCAGCGCGCTGCCGACGGCCGGCGCGAGACCGCCGACGATGGCCACCGCCACGGTGAGGGCGAGGAACAGCAACACCTCGATGGGCAGCCCCACCGCCGCGTGCAAGAGACGCAGCAGCACGGTCAGCGCGGCCGGGCCGACCACCGCCAGCAACCAGCCGGCGACCACGCGCCGCGCTGACAGCGGACTCTCGCGGGCGGCCCGGCGCCGCCCGGGGCGCCGTGGGAGCGGCACCAGCTGCACATCGATCGCACCGGCACGCCGCGCCACGGCGAGCCCGGTGCTCGGCGCGAGCGCCTGACGCAGCCGCCCCGCCGCCGGCAGGCCGACGACGACCATCTCCGCACCGACGGCACCCGCGAAGTCCGCCACCGCCGTCGCGACGTCGTCACCGATGACGGTGTGGAAGCCGGCCCCGAGCCGCTCGACCTCCCCGCGCAGCGTCGCCAGGGCGGCGGGCGCGGCCCCCGGGCGGCCGTCCTGCGTGAGCACGTGGACCACCTGAAGCTCGGCCGGGGCGCCCGCGAGCTGCGCGCCCCGGCGCACCAGGGTCGCGCTGTCCGGGTCGCCGGCGACCGCGACGACGACGCGGGCTGTCGTCACGGTCCCATTGTCGCCCGGCACGGCCCAAGACCGGCCCCCTTCCGACCCCTCCACCGGTGCCGGCGGCAGCAGCGTTGTCACGCGGTCCCCCGGCGCGCCCCGTCTGCGCCCGGGTGTGCCGGCCGGTCGAGGCGGTCCTCCTCGTGCAGCTGGAAGGGGACCGACGCCATGACCACCCCGGGCGTAAACAGCAGCCGGGCCTTGAGGCGCAGGGCGCTCTGGTTGTGCAGCGCCTGCTCCCACCAGTGGCTGACCACGTACTCGGGCACGAAGACGACGACGAGGTCGCGCGGGGCCTCCCACCGCACGGAGCGGACGTAGTCCACCACCGGCCGGGTGATCTCCCGGAACGGGGAGCCGAGCACCGTGAGCGGGACCGGGATCTCGAACTCCTCCCACGCCTGGCGCAGGGCGGCCGTCTCGTCCGAGTCGATGTTCACCGTCAGGGCCTCGAGCGTCGTCGGTCGGGTGGCGCGGGCGTAGGCGATGGCCCGCATGGCGGGCTCGTGCAGCTTGGAGACGAGGACGATGCCGTGCACCCGCGGCGGCAGGGCACGGGACACGGAGGGGTCGAGGACGGTGATGTCGCGCGAAACGCCCTCGTAGTGCCGGGCGATGCCGCGCATGCCGAGGAAGAGCACCGCCATGAGCAGGACTGCGATCCAGGCGCCGTGGGTGAACTTCGTGACGAGCACGATGACGAGCACCACCGAGGTGAGGACCCCACCGAAGGTGTTGATCGCGCGTGACCGGCGCATGTGGGCCCGGACCTGCCGGTCCCGCTCGCCGAGCAGGTGCCGGCCCCAGTGCCGCACCATCCCGAACTGACTGAGGGTGAAGGAGACGAACACCCCGACGATGTAGAGCTGGATGAGCCGGGTGACCTCGGCACCGAAGGCGATGATGAAGGCGCAGGCCCCGGCGGCCAGCAGGACGATGCCGTTGGAGAAGGCCAGCCGATCGCCCCGGGTGTGCATCTGGCGGGGCAGGAGGCCGTCGCGGGCGAGGACCGAGCCGAGCGCCGGGAAGCCGTTGAAGGCCGTGTTCGCGGCGAGCACGAGGATGAACCCTGTGGTGATCGTGACGAGGACGAACAGCACCGGCACGCCGTGGAAGACGGTCGCAGCGATCTGGCTGATCACCGGGTCCTGGGCGTAGCCGTGCCCCACCGGCCGGCCGTGAAGGAGCAGCTGGGTGGCAGGGTCCTGGGCGAACCGCAGGCCGGTCGCACCTGCCAGCAAAAGGATCGACATGAGCATGGTCGCGGCGATGAGGCCCAGGAGAAGCAGCGTCGTCGCCGCGTTGCGGGACTTCGGACGGCGGAACGCCGGCACCCCGTTGCTCACGGCCTCGATGCCGGTCAGGGCCGCGGAGCCGGACGAGAACGCCCGCAGCACGAGGAAGCCTCCGGCAAGCCCGGTCAGGCCCTGGCTGAACGCGGCGTTCGGGGCGATCGTGAAGCTGGCCGAGGCGGCGGTGTGCATCGTCCCGGTGACCAGCTGCCACACGCCGACGAGGAGCATCAGGCCGATCGACCCGATGAAGGCGTACACGGGGACAGCGAACGCGGTGCCCGACTCGCGCACGCCCCGCAGGTTGAGCACCGCCAGCACGACGACGACCGCTACGCCGAGCACGACCTCGTGCCCGCGGGCGGCCGGAATGGCCGCGGCCAGGTACTGCATCCCGGAGGAGACCGACACCGCCACGGTGAGCACGTAGTCCACGAGGAGCGCGCTGGCCACCACCATGCCCGCCCGGGCACCGAGGTTCTCCCGCACGACGGCATACCCGCCCCCGCCTGAGGGGTAGGCATGCACCGTCTGCCGGTAGGAGGCGACCACCGCCATCATGACGACGACAACGGCCACGCCCACCCAGGGCGCCAGTGTCACGGCGGCCATCCCGGCGAGGGAGAGGGTCAGCAGGATCTCGTCGGGGGCGTACGCCACAGACGAGAGCGCGTCGGAGGCGAACACGGGCAGGGCGATGCGCTTGGGCAGCAGCGTGGCATTCAACCGCTCGCTACGCACCGGCCGGCCCACAAGGGCCCGCTTGACGAGATCGGGGACGCTCTGGACTGCGGCCATGCTGCCGTTGTGTCACATCCGGGACTGCCCGACGGCGTTGCTACCGGGATCCTGACACCCGCCCGCCGGATCCTGACGGAGTCTTGACACGCCGCCCTGGTCTGCGCCGATCATCCGCGGCGGAGCGCTTGGGGGTTCAGTGACATGACCTCGGCCGGTCCCTGGTGGCCCAGGCCCGAGACCCCGGGCGAGATGACATCTCACGGAGAAGATGACATCTCGCCGGGATGCGGCGGTTCAGCTGCAGCCGGAGGTCGACCCGCAGTTCTCGCACACGTAGCAGCTGCCGGCGGGGCGCATCTTCGTCCCGCAGGACATGCACAACGGCGCGTCGGCGTGCTGGCCCTGCTGCAGCTCGAGCAGCTCGGCGGAGGAGTGCGCCGGTGAGGGCACGGCAGCGTCGACCCCCGCGGTCTGGTTCAAGGTCTCCAGCTCGGCCGCGACGTCGCTCGCGTCGTCGTAGGCACCGCTCTCCTCGTAGGAGCCGGTCTCGGCGTACCGCTTGCGCTCCGCGGTCGTGTGGATGCCCATGCCGGCCCGGGTCTCGTAGGGCAGGTAGTCCAGGGCGAGGCGCCGGAAGATGTAGTCCACGATCGACTGCGCCATCCGGATGTCCGGGTCGTCGGTCATGCCCGCCGGCTCGAAGCGCAGGTTGGTGAACTTCTGGATGAAGATCTCCAGCGGCACCCCGTGCTGCAGCCCGATGGAGACGGCGATCGAGAAGGCGTCCATGACCCCCGCCAGGGTGGAACCCTGCTTGCCGAGCTTGAGGAAGACCTCGCCCAGGCCGTCGTCTGGGTACGACCCCGCGGTCATGTAGCCCTCGGCCCCACCGACCCGGAACGAGGTGGTGATCGAGGGGCGGGACTTGGGCAGGCGGCGGCGGACCGCGCGCTGGGGCTCGGTGGGCTCCGCCGTCGGCGCGGGCTTCTCGGCCTTCTTGGCAGCCTTGCCGTCGGAGAGCGGCTGGCCGACCTTGCAGTTGTCGCGGTAGACCGCCAGGGCCTTCAGGCCGAGCTTCCAGCCGTCGAAGTAGACCTGCTCGATGTCCTCCACGGTGGCCGTCTCGGGCAGGTTGACCGTCTTGGAGATCGCGCCGGAGAGGAACGGCTGGACGGTGGCCATCATCTGCACGTGCCCCGTGGGCGCGATGGAGCGCCGGCCCATGGCGGTGTCGAAGACCTCGTAGTGCTCGAGCTTGAGTCCCGGTGCGTCGACGACGTGCCCGTGGTTCGCGATGTGCTCGACGATCGCCTCGACCGTCTCCTCGGCGTATCCCAGCCGCCGCAGCGCGCGGGGCACGGTCTGGTTGACGATCTGCATCGAACCGCCACCGACGAGCTTCTTGAACTTCACCAGCGAGAAGTCGGGCTCGATGCCGGTGGTGTCGCAGTCCATCATGAAGCCGATGGTCCCGGTCGGTGCGAGCAGCGAGGCCTGCGCGTTGCGCCAGCCGCCGGCCTCGCCGAGCTTGAGGCCGGTGCGCCACTGCTCGAGGGCGGCGGTGCGGATGGCGGCGTCCATCGCGTTGACGGTGCGCAGGGCGTCGTTGGCCGCGGCGTGCTTGCGCATGACCCGCTGGTGCGCCTCGGCGTTGCGGGCGTAACCGTCGTAGGCGCCCAGGACCCCGGCGAGCTCGGCGGAGCGCCGGTACGCCGTGGCCGTCATGAGCGAGGTGATGGCCGCGGCCAGCGCCCGGCCGCCGTCGGAGTCGTAGCCGTGGCCGGTGGCCATGAGCAGGGCGCCGAGGTTGGCGTAGCCGATGCCGAGCTGGCGGAAGGCGCGGGTGGTCTCGGCGATCGCCTCGGTGGGGAAGTCGGCGAAGCTGATGGAGATGTCCATCGCGGTGATCACGAGCTCGACGACGGCGACGAACCGTTCGGCGTCGAAGGTGTCGTCCTCGCGCAGGAACTTCAGCAGGTTGATCGAGGAGAGGTTGCACGAGGAGTTGTCCAGGTGCAGGTATTCGCTGCACGGGTTCGAGGCGGTGATGCGACCCGACTCCGGGCTGGTGTGCCAGTCGTTGATGGTGTCGTCGTACTGCAGGCCCGGGTCGGCGCACTCCCAGGCCGCCTGGGAGATCTTCCGGAAGAGCTGCTTGGCGTCGACGGTCTCCACCACGTGGCCGTCCTGGCGGGCCTTGAGGTCGAACGTGCCGCCGTCCTCGACCGCGCGCATGAACTCGTCGCTGACACGGACGGAGTTGTTGGCGTTCTGGTACTGGACGGAGACGATGTCCTTGCCGCCGAGGTCCATGTCGAAGCCGGCCTCGCGCAGGGCGCGGATCTTGTCCTCCTCGCGTGCCTTGGTCTCGACGAACTCCTCGATGTCCGGGTGGTCCACGTCGAGCACGACCATCTTGGCCGCGCGCCGGGTGGCGCCGCCGGACTTGATGGTGCCCGCGGAGGCGTCTGCGCCGCGCATGAAGGAGATGGGCCCGGAGGCGTTGCCGCCGGAGGAGAGCAGCTCCTTGGAGGAGCGGATGCGGGAAAGGTTCAGCCCGGCGCCCGAGCCGCCCTTGAAGATCATTCCCTCCTCGCGGTACCAGTTGAGGATCGAGTCCATCGTATCGTCGACCGAGAGGATGAAGCAGGCGCTGACCTGCTGAGGCGCCGGGGTGCCCACGTTGAACCACACCGGGGAGTTGAACGCGAAGTACTGGTTGAGCAGCAGCCAGGTGAGCTCGTCGGAGAAGACGGCGGCGTCGTCTTCCGTGGCGAAGTAGCCGTACTCCGTGCCGGCGCGCGTGTAGGTGCTGACCACGCGGTCGATGAGCTGGCGCAGGCTCTGCTCGCGGGCGTCGGAGCCGACGGCGCCGCGGAAGTACTTGGTCGCGACGATGGTGGAGGCGTTGACGGACCAGGACGCGGGGAACTCGGTGCCCCGCTGCTCGAAGATCGTCTCGCCGGTCTTCCAGTTGGTCTGGACGATGTCGCGACGCTCCCACTCCACCTCGTCGTAGGGATGGGCGCCGGCGGTGGAGAACACGCGCGGGATCGCCAGGCCCTTCGCCTTGGAGGTGCGTGCCGAAGCCTTCCGGCCCGACGCGGGAGTCACGGACATCTCGTCTCCTTCTGGGTTCCTATCGGCGTTGCGGAGGGGACCGTTACGTCCCCATTGTCCGCCCGTTCTGACGCCGTGTCACCACAAGATCTTGGGTCGAATCGATTGCTGGGCCACTATATGTAGTGGTTCTTCCTGGATGCGGGATCTGGCGCGGCGTGGTGGGTGAGAAGGGCCACCGGACCCGTGTCCGGCCTCGGGTGGCGCCGTCTCCCGGACGACGGGTCGGCCGGTTGGCGTGCGTCCCGCACCGTCTCTCGGACACGGCGTCAACCGGTCGACGCCCTCCCGTACCGTCCCACGGTTGCTGCGCAAGCCACTGCCGGGATTGCTGACCGTGGTTTGGCTCAGCTGAACTCAGGTCGGCGTGGCCGACGGCGTCGGCGGACCTGACGTCGATTCGGCGAGCCCGGCGTCAGGTCGGCAGACCTGACAGGGCCCGACGGCGCAACTCGCCGGGCGGGCGGAGGCGGCCGGCGGACGAGTGCGCCGGCGTCGATGGTCAGGCGGGTGGGAGTTTCGCGGGGGCGAACGCCGCCCGGGTGGCGGCTCGGCGCAGCGTGGCCAGCACCGGCCGGCCGAAGAGGAGGACGCCGGCCGCCGTCGTCACCGCCCGGCCGATGTCCCAGGCGAGCGAGGTGGTGAGGGAGTAGAGCAGGAATCGACGCAGGTTCTCCCCCGCCGGGTCCCCCGCCGCGAACGACAGGTCAGTGCCCAGGCCGAGCTGGAACGGCCAGAAGGACAGGTTCATCGCTACCCCGAAAGCCACTGCGGCGACCACGGCGTAGCCCGCGAGCATGGCCAGTTCCGCCGTGCCGCGGGCACGCCGAGGCAGCAGGCCGGCCCCCAACCCCACCCAGGCGGCGCCGAGCATCTGGAAGGGCAGCCACGGCCCGACCCCACCGGTGAGCAGCGCGGAGGCGAAAAGGGTCGTCGCGCCCAGGACGAACCCGAAGCCCGGCCCGAACACCCGGCCGGCGAGCACGAGCAGGAAGAAGACCGTCTCCACGCCGGCCATGCCGGCGGCAAGCGGGCGCAGCACCGCACCGACCGCGGAGAGCAGCCCCAGCACGGCGATCGCCTTCACGTCGAGGGCACCCTCCCCGAGCCCGACGAACAGCACGCCCAGCACCGCCACGAGCACCACCGCGAGCACCAGCGGGGCGTCCGTGCCGGTGCCGAGCACGGCGCCCGGGTCAACGAGCAGCGGCCAGCCGAACGCCAGCAGGCCCACCACCGAGGCGAGCGCGAGCGCCACCGCCGTGCGCGGGGTGACGGGCACGGCCGTCACACGCTGCACCAGGCGCGATGTGCGCTCCACCGGGTTCGGGGCGCGGCTCATCTGCGGGCCTCCACGAGCAGGCCGCGGACGCCGTCGACCGTGAGCACCGGGACCGGGTGGAGGATCTTGGCGACCTGCGGGGAGAACGTCGGGGAACCGGGGAGCACCTCGCCGGCCGGGGCGTCGACCACAACCTCGCCGTCGGCCAGCAGGAGCACGCGGGCGGCGCAGCCCGCCACGAACTCCACGTCGTGGGTGGACAGCAGGACGGCGCAGCCGCTGTCCGCGAGCGCAGTGAGGGTCCGGGTCAGGGCAGCCTTGGCGGCGTAGTCGAGGCCGCGGGTGGGCTCGTCGAGCAGGACGACGTCGGGCCGGCCGGCCAGCTGGACGGCCAGGGCGAGGGCGAGGCGTTGTCCCTCGGAGAGGTCGCGGGGATGACGCGATCCGGGCACACCGGGAGCGACGCCGTCGAGCAGCGCCCGGGTGGCGCCCGGCGCGGCATCGGCCTGAGCGTCGGCGGTGGCGCACTCGCCGTCGACGGTGGGCAGGTAGAGCAGGTCGGCCGGGGACTGCGGCACGAGCGCCACGTGGCGGCGTGCCTCGCCGGGCCGCATGGCGGCGGGGTCCGCGCCGCGCGGGCCGAGCTCCGCCGTCGTCAGCCGGACCGTCCCTCCCGACCGAGGGCCCTGTCCCTGCAGCGCCCACAGCAGCGACGACTTGCCCGAGCCGTTGCGGCCCATGAGCGCGACCACCTCGCCGCGGTGCAGGTCGAGATCGACGCCGCGGACGGCGTGCACGGCGCCGTGGTGGACGTGCAGACCGCGGGCGCGCAGGAGCGGCTGCCCGGCCGGTGTGGGCGCACCGGGTGCGAGAGGCTGCTGCGCACCGGGCGCGAGCGGGGACGTACGGGGCGCGGGCGGCGCGGCGGACGCCGTCGTCCCGAGCAGTCGCTCGCGGAGCGGACCGGCCTGGCGCCGGGCGTCCCGCACCGACAGCGGGAGCGGGTCCCAGCCGGCCAGCCGACCCAGCTCGACCACCGGCGGCGCGACCACGGCGGTGGCCAGCACGGCGGCCGGCTCGCCCTGCGTGACGCCGCCGTCGGCGTCCAGCGCGATGACCCGGTCGGCCAGCTGGACCACGCGCTCGAGGCGGTGCTCGGCGAGCAGCACGGTGAGGCCGAGATCGTGCACGAGGCGGGCGAGCGCCGCGAGGACCTCCTCTGCGGCCGCGGGATCCAGCGCCGAGGTCGGCTCGTCGAGCACCAGCACCCGGGGCTGGGCGGTGAGCACCGCGCCGATGGCCACCCGCTGCTGCTCCCCGCCCGAGAGGGTGCGCAGCGGCCGGTCGCGCAGCGGGGCCAGGCCGAGCAGGTCGAGCACCTCCTCCACCCGCTTGCGCATGACGGCCGGGCCGACGCCGAGCTGCTCCATCGCGTAGGCGAGCTCTTCCTCCACCGAGTCGGTGACGAACCCGGCGAGCGGGTCCTGCCCGACCACACCGACGACGTCGGCCAGGTCACGCGGCAGGTGGTCACGCGTGTCGCGGCCCGCCACGACCACGCGACCGGTCAGCAGGCCGCCGGTGAAGTGCGGCACCCGCCCGCACGCGGCGCCGAGCAGCGTGGACTTGCCCGAGCCGGTCGGCCCGACGACGAGGCACAGCTCCCCCTCCCGGACGTGCGCGGTGACCTCGCGCAGCGCCGGCGTGGTGGCGCCGGCGTAGGTGACCGAGACGTCCTCGAACCGGATCACCGGCTCCTCCTCATGAGCAGCGGCACCAGCGCGCAGGCGGCGGCCAGGACGGCGGCCGGCGGCAGTGCCAGGAACTGGGCGGTGCCGGCGGGCGGGTTCGAGGCCCCCGGGTCGGCTGCGGCCGCCACCGCCACGATCAGCGCTGCGAGAGCGCCCGCGCCGGCCACGAGGGCTTCCGTCGCCCGCCAGGGGTCGGGGCGGTAACGGGTGCGGCGCACGCGGCGGCCGGCGGCGAGCGAGGCGGCCACCGCCACGGCGCCGCCCAGCGACAGGAGGGGCACGCCCATCCAGGCGGGTGACGTGGCATCGAGCAAGCCGTAGGTGCCCAGCACCGCGGCGACGAGGGCGAGCAGGAGCGCCGCCCCCACGCGGCGGTCGCCGCCGGGGTGGCTGGCCCGGGCGTACCCGCGCGAGTCCATCGAGGCGGCCAGCTCGAGCGCATGGTCGAGCGCGTCCTGGAGCACCGGCACCAGCAGGGCGACGGCGGGGCGGAGCCCCCGGCCGTCCAGCCCGCGCAGCCGCTGCGCCCGTCGCACCCGGGCGACGGCGGAGACCAGCTGAGGGGTGACCGTCACCGCGACGACCACCGCGGTACCGAGGTGGTGCAGCGAGGCGGGCAGGCATCGCAGCGCCCGTTTGGGGTTCGCCAGGGCGTTCGCGGCGCCGAAGCACACCACGAGGGCGGCCAGGCGCAGGCCGCCGACCGCCGCGTCGAGCAGCCCGTACAGGTGGACGGGTCCCAGGAGCTCCATGCCGCGCACCCACTCGGGCAGGGACACGCTGGGCAGCTCGAGCACCACCGGCCCGGCGCCGTCGAGCCCGAACAGCACGTAGAACCCCATCCGCATCACCACGATGACGGCGCCGAGCACGAGGTAGCCGCCGAAGGCGCGGGCCCACGGCGAGTCGTCGCGGCAGGCCATCACGACCAGGACGACGACGGCGAGCAGCAGCCCGAGAACCAGCGGGTTGGTGGTGCGACCGACCGCGACGGCCAGCCCCAGGGCCCACGCCCACCAGGCGAGCGGGTGCAGCGCGGCTCGGGCGGGTACGACGCGTGGCGCCGACCCGGCCGGGGCACGCTCCGCCGTCGTCATGACTGCCACCCGCCCGCCGTCGTCGTCTCGGCTCAGGCCCGACGTCGCCGGGCGACCACGCCCGCGACGACCAGCAGGACCACGGCCCCGGCGAGCGCGGCGACGGTGCCCCGGTTCGTGCCGGCGTCGTCCGAGGTGCCCGCCGCGGTGGTCGCCTCGGCGGGGGTCGCGTCGTCGGCGGCCGTCACCTCCGAGGGTGCGGGCGGCTCGGCGCCGTCCTGCGCCGTGGCCCCGGCGGCGGCCACCACCTCGGCCGGGGTGGCGCCGGGGGCGGTGGCACCGTCGTTGTAGCGCCAGCCCTCGAAGGTGCCCGGTGCCGGGTCCGCGGTGTCGGCGCCTTCGGTGCGGGCGGTCCACTCCCCCGCGGGCTCGGCCGACCAGTATGCCCAGTACCTGCCGTCGAACTCCGTGGGGCACGGGTCGGGCAGGCCGGCGATGGCGCAGATCATGCCCGGCTGGGAGTCGGTGGCGGGAAAGCCCGCCGCCTCGAGGGCCTCACGGCCGGTCGCGGGATCACCGGTGGCACAGCCGACCTCCAGCTCGCCGCCGAGATCGGTCAGGTCGACGACGACGCTGACCCCCTCCCCGGCCGCGCAGGCGCCCGCAGAGGTGGCGCCGGGCGGGGCCGAGGCGGTCACCGGTGCCGCAGCTGCGGCGAGCGCCGGCGCCGGTGCGGCCGCGAGTGCCGGCGCGGCACCTAGCGCGGGAGCGAGCAACCCGGTCGCGGCCAGTGCCGCGAGGATCCCGCGGTGCGCTCGGGTGGTGGTCGATGTCATGCACGTGCCTCTCGGGTGCGGTCGGGGACGCCCCGGCACCTGGCACCCGGCCCCGGCGCACGCCGGACGGCCGCGGGCACACGGCTCCGGGCTCGTCCGCAGACCTCGACGGATGGAGCCTTCTCGCCCCGGCCAGGCATCCCGGCTCGCCGGGGCGATAAGGCCGCCCGGCCTACGGTTGCGGGTCAGCGCCGGAATTCGACCGGCTTCCCCTGGGTCAGGACTGTCTGTTCTGTTGTTGAGCAGCTATCTTCCCCCATCTGCGTGGCTCAGCGGTATTCGGTCCCACCGTCCGCCCGGCGCGGGGAAGAGTGCCATGCTGCGTCGGGTGAGCCCCACGATCTACACCCGAACCGGCGACGACGGGACCACCGGCATGTTCCTCGGTGGCCGAGTGTCCAAGGCGGACGCGCTTGTGGACGCCGGCGGCGACGTCGACGAGGCCGTGGCCGTCCTCGGCGTGGCGCGCGCGGCCTGCGGCGACCAGTCCTTGGCCGAGGAGGTGCTCCGGTTGCAGCGTGAGCTGTTCGTGGTGGGCGCTGATCTTGCCACCCACCCGGAGCGGCGGCACCACCTGACCGACGGCGTCTCTCGGGTCACCGACGACATGGTCACCCGCCTGGAGGCCCTCATCGACGCCCTGGTCGTCGAACGTCCGCTGCGCCCGGTGTTCGTGGTGCCCGGCGCCACCGCGTCCGGGGCCGCCCTGGACCACGCGCGAACCGTGGTGCGCCGGGCGGAACGTCACGCGGTGGGCGCCCGCGCGGCCGGTCACGCGGTCAGTGCCGTGGCACTGACCTACCTCAACCGGGCCTCGGACCTTCTCTTCGTGCTGGCTCGACGGGCCGCGGGCGAGGTGGACGAACCACCGAGCCACGAGTGATCCGGCGTACCCCTACTGACGCAAAAGGTCCGATTTTTGTTGACAAGTGCTGCTGTGCGGGTGCTCGCGGCCGGGACAAAGGTCCCCTGAAAGCACGTCCAACGGGTGGTGACAGGTGCCGCCGTCGTGACCAATCGGTGACACGCGTTATTCGGCCGTAACTTTCCGCACTGAAGTTCCGGTAATGTCATGCCTGCTTCGGGCACTACCCGTCCCGAAGTCTCCGGGTGGAGTCCGAACCCTGCCGCCACCCGGGGTCGTACAAACCCGCGGCGGGGACGGGGGAACCAGTGTTCGCGGCCCGCAAGGGCCTTGGGGTGAAGTGCGGCCAGGACGGCGCACCGGGCGATCTCCTGCCCGAACCCGACAGCTCACCCCGGAGGAACTGGAGAGTCGATGAGCACCAGCACCACCGCGCGGCACCGCCGGGCCTGCCGTCCCTCGACGCCGCTGACCGAGCTCGGTCAGCGCATGGGTCCGGGCGCACGACGGGGTCTGGCCACCGTCGCCTCCTCCGGCCTGGTCCTGACCATTGCCGCCTCCTCGGCCACCGCCGCCGGCTCGGAGTCCACCGCGCTGCCGCGGGTCGACATCTCCGCCGCCGCCGCCGAGGCCGTCACCGCGATGATCACCACCCCCAGTGTCGTGGCCCCGGCCGACGTCACGTGGAGCGTGGAGACGCTCGAGGCGGTCGCCAAGGCCCCCCGCGTCGTCACCGTCGCGGTGGAACGCCCGGCCGCCGCCGCGTCCCGCTCCGGCGAGCGTCCGGCACTGGCCGAGGCCACCGAGACCGCCGCCGCCACCGAGGCGGCCCCCGCACCGGCACCGGCCGCCTCCGCGAGCGCGATCGTCAACTACGCCCGCCAGTTCGTCGGCACGCCGTACGTCTACGGCGGCGTCACCCCGGCAGGGTTCGACTGCTCCGGCTTCACCCAGTATGTCTTCGCCAACGTCGGCATCAGTCTGCCGCGCTCCTCCAGCGCCCAGGCCAACGCGGGCACGCGGGTCTCGGCCGCCGAGGCCCAGGCGGGCGACCTCGTCTGGTGGCCGGGCCACGTGGGCATCTACACCGGCAACGGCAACCACATCGCCGCCCGCCAGCCGGGTACCGCCCTGTACGAGGGTGCGATCCCGCACTCCAGCCCGGTGTTCATCCGGATCGGCTGACGCCCGACCGACCTTCACGGCGGCCCGCACCACTCGGTGCGGGCCGCCGTCGTCGTGGTGGCTCCGTCGTCGTGGCTCCGGGACTGAGGTCGAGTCGGCGCAGGAGCTGGGCGTTGGCGGCGACGACGATCGTCGAGACGGACATCAGGAGCGCGCCCACCTCCATGGGCAGGACGAACCCGACCGGGGCGAGCACGCCCGCGGCGAGCGGCACGGCGGCGAGGTTGTACCCGGCGGCCCACCACAGGTTCTGCTTCATCTTCCGGTACCCGGCGCGCGAGAGCTGGATGACCGACAGGACGGAGCGGGGGTCGTCGGAGGCGAGGACGACGCCGGCGGACGCGATCGCGACGTCGGTCCCGGCCCCGATGGCGATGCCGACGTCGGCCTGCGCGAGGGCCGGGGCATCGTTGACGCCGTCGCCGACCATCGCCACGGTGCGGCCCTGACGCTGCAGCTCGAGGACCTTCTCGCTCTTGTGCTCCGGCCGCACCCCCGCGAAGACCTGGTCGATGTCGAGCTCGGCCGCCACGGCTCGGGCCACCGGCTCGGCGTCGCCGGTGATCATGGCGACGTGGACGCCCAGTGCGTGCAGGGCGGCGACCGCCTCGCGCGACTCCTGACGGACCTCGTCCTCCAGGGCCAGCGCCCCGGCGACCTGCCCGTCGAGCAGGACGTGCAGGACGGTCGCGCCCCGGTCGGACCAGGCGGCGGTCTGCGGCAACGGGGCAAGGCCGTTCTCGGCAAGCAGGTTGGGCCCGCCGACGGCCACCCGTCGCCCGTGCACGACGGCACTGACGCCGACCGCGGTCGAGGCGGAGAAGTCGCTCGCGCGGGGCACGTCGAGAACACGGTCGACGGCCGCCGCGGTGATGGCGCGGGCCAGCGGGTGCTCGCTGTCGGCCTCGGCGGCGCCGGCCATGGCGAGGAGCTCGGCCTCGTCGAGACCTGTCGTGACGACGTCGTGCAGGGCGGGCGCGCCCGTGGTCAGGGTGCCGGTCTTGTCGAACAGGACCGCGTCGACGGTGCGCATCCGCTCCAGGGCAGCCCGCTCCTTGACCAGGACGCCCCCCTTCGCGGCGCGCTCGGTGGAGATCGAGACCACCAGCGGGATCGCCAGGCCCAGGGCGTGGGGGCACGCGATGACCAGGACCGTGATCGCCCGGATGATCGCGAAGTCAGGACTGCCGACAACGGACCAGATCGCGACCGTGATGGCGGCGGCCGTCAGGGCGAACCAGAACAGCCAGCCGGCCGCCTTGTCGGCGAGAAGCTGGGCGCGGGTGGTGGAGCCCTGGGCCTCGGCGACGAGTCGCTGGATGCCGGCCAGCGCTGTCGCCTCGCCCACGGCGTCGACCCTGACGCGCAGGGCGTTGTCGGTGGCGACGGTGCCGGCGACGACGTGGTCGCCGAGGCGGCGCCGGACGGGTCGGGACTCACCGGTGATCATCGACTCGTCGACGTCCACGGCACCCTCCACGACCTCCCCGTCGGCCGGGATCCGACCGCCGGGGCGGACGATGACGACGTCGCCGAGCCGGAGCTCCGATGGTGCGATGGTGACGACCCGGTCGCCCTCGACGCGTTCGGCCTGGTCGGGCAGCAGCGCGGCGAGGGAGTCCAGTGCCGAGGATGTCTGGGCGAGCGAGCGCATCTCGAGCCAGTGGCCGAGGAGCATGATGACCACCAGGAGTGCGAGCTCCCACCAGAAGTCCAGCTCCGGGGAGAGCAGGCCGAGGGTGGCGCCCCAGGAGGCGACGAACGCGACGGTGATCGCCATGCCGATCAGGAGCATCATTCCCGGCTTGCGTGCCCTGACCTCCGAGACAGCGCCGCTAAGGAACGGCCGCCCGCCCCACACATAGATGACGGTCCCCAGCACCGGCGCAACGAGGCTCAGCCCGGACAGGTCGGGGAGCGAATAGCCCACGATCGAGGCGAACATGTCGCTGAGCAGCACGGTCGGGACTGCGAGCGCGAGCATGATCCAGAACAGCCGGCGGAACATCCCGACGTGATCACCGTGGCCATGGCCTGAGTGGTTCGCGTGACCGGCGTGACCGACGCCCGCCGCATGCTCGGCGTGTGCCTCGCTGATGGGTTGCGCACCGGCGGGGTTCTCCCCCTCGCCTCTCGCGTGGGGGCCGGACGGCCCATCCTGTACGTGCGGAGCCCTCATTCCCCGCCCCTTCCGTCGCCTCACCACCACGATACCCCCTGGGGGTATAGGATCGCAGTCGTGGCGACCCCCGGCACTCGCCTCGCCGCGACACGAGCCGCCCGCTGCGCGGGATCAGTGCCCGGGCCGCTCAGGCCCACGATGTTCGGCGCCGGCGCCGCCGACGGCGGACTGCCTCTCGGCCGGGTCGGCGCCCGCCGAGGCCGGATCGACCCCCTCCACGACGGCGTCGGGCAGGACGGCGCGGATGAGGAACCCGCCGTCCGGGGTGGGGCCCGCCCACAGGGTGCCGCCGAGCAGCTCGGCGCGCTCGCGCAGCCCGACCAGGCCGTGACCGCTCTCCGGCAAGGGTGCCGGGGGCTCGCCCGCGGACGGGCCGTTGCGCACAGTGACGAGGAGTCCCGTGCCGTGCGGAGAGGCCTGCACACTCACGGACGCGCCGGGGGCGTGCTTGCCGACGTTGGTCAGCCCCTCCTGCACGGTGCGGTAGGCGGCCCGCTCGGTCGGCTCGGCCCAGGATCGGCCCGCCACCGCCGAGAGGTCCACCGCCACGTCCAGCCCGGACTCGCGCACGAGCCGGGGAATGTCGGTCAGCCGCGGCTGCGGGGCCAGATCCACCGGCGCGCCGCCGGTGGCGCGCAGCACGCCGATCATCCGCCGCAGCTCGTCCAGGGTGCGCACGCTCAGCTCGCGGATGGTGCCGGCGGTCTCGCGGGTCGTCTCGTCCGGAGCGGTGACCCGCAGCGCGCCGGCCTGCACGGCGATCAGGCTCACCTGGTGGGAGACGACGTCGTGCATCTCGCGGGCGAGGCGGGCCCGCTCATCGGCGAGCGCACGCTCGGCCTGCAGGTGCTCCTCCCGGGCTCGGCCGGCGGTGAGCTGTGCGAGCTGGTCCGCCAGCACCCGCCGGGTGCGGCTGAGCAGGCCCAGGCCGAGCGGCGCACCCACGTAGACGATCGTGTACACGAGGCCGAGCAGCTCACGGGAGCTGACACGTAAGTCGAACCGGGTGATCGGCCAGGGCAGGTAGTACCCGGCGGCGGTCAGGACGGCGCACACCACCAACGGCGTGCGCGCCCGGTCCCGGGCCGCCACGGTGTACAGCGCCACCACGGGGGCGACGAGCACGTAGGCGACCCAGAGCGCCGGCATCGTCAACGCGAAAGCGACGTACGGCCAACGACGGCGGACGGCGAGCCCGAGTCCGGCGACCACCGACAGCATGAGGGGATAGCCGCCCTCGCGGGCCGAGCTGAACACGGCGTCGGCCAGGGCCAGGGCAACCAGTCCGGCGTCGACCAGGACCTGCTTGACCGGTGTGCTCAGCGCCGGCTTGAGCGGCGTGCCGAGTGCCTTGAACGGCGTGCTCATCGCTCCGGCGCCGTCTGCGCGAGGCCGGCGTCGCGCGCGAGCACGGCCGCCTGGACCCGGTTCGCCACCGCGAGCTTGGTCAGCACGGCACTGACGTGGTCCTTCACCGTCGCGGGGCTGAGGTGGAGACGGGCGGCGATGTCGGCGTTGGGCAGGCCCCGCCCGATGAGGGCGAGCACCTCCCGTTCGCGCGGGGTCATCGTCGCGATCCGGGCGCGCACGGGCCCGGGGGTGCTGGCGCTGAGGTAGCCACCGATGACGGCGTCGGTGACCTTCGGCGAGAGGATCTTGCCCCCGGCCGCCAGGACCCGGACGGCATGGACGAGCTGCTCGGGCTCGGTGTCCTTGAGCAGGAAGCCGGCAGCGCCCAGGCCCAGGGCCTGGGCCACGTAGTCCTCGGTGTCGAACGTCGTGAGCATGGCCACGGCGGGCGGCTGCGGGCGTGCGACGAGGGCCCGCAGCACGGTGAGGCCGTCCACCTCGGGCATGCGCAGGTCCAGCAGGACGACGTGGGGGTGGTGGCGGTCGGCCTCCTCCACAGCGTGCACGCCGTCGCAGGTGGCGACCACCTCCAGGTCGGCCGCCGAGCTCAGGATCAGGCGCAGGCCGGAACGCACGAGGCCTTCGTCGTCGACGACCATCACGCGGATCACGGGCTGCCTCCCTCACGCCGTGGCCATGATCCCGCAGAAACCCCGCCGACGGGCGGGAAGGAGCCGGTAGTCCGCGCCCCCGCCGGTCGGCGGGGGTGCGCGCCGCCCGCCGGGGGATGTGCCGCGGCCGGAGGAGGTCCACGCTGGTGCCATGACCAGCACTGCGAAGACGGCGCCTGCCCGCACGGCGCCGGCACGGCCGCGGCTGGTCGGTGTCGACGCCACCCGCGGCGTCGCCCTGCTGGGCATGATGGCGGTGCACTCGCTCTGGGCGGTCGACGCCGCTGGCAACGAGACCTGGACCTACGCCCTCTCCGCCGGACGCGCGGCGGCCACGTTCGCCGTCCTCGCCGGCGTGGGCGTCGCGTTCATGACCGGCCGGCGGCAGGTCGGCCGGGCGGCCTTCCGGGGCGTCGCGGCGATGCTCGCTACGCGGGCGCTGGCGATCGGTCTGATCGGGCTCGCCCTGGGCTTCGCCGACTCTGACGTCACCGACGTCATCCTGGCGGCATACGCGGTGCTGTTCCTGCTGGCCATCCCGCTCGTGCTGCTGCCCACACGCACGCTGGTCGTGCTGGGGGCGGCGATCATGCTGCTGGTCCCGGTCGTCAGCCACCTCGTGCGCCCGGCGCTGCCGATGCCCACCGGGGCGAACCCGTCCTTCGCGATGCTGTTCACCAACCCGGCCGGGCTCCTCGGCGAGCTGACCCTGACCGGGGTCTACCCGGCGCTTCCGTGGCTGGCGTACCTGTGTGCGGGGCTGGCGATCGGCCGCCTCCACCTCTCCGCCCCCCGCGTCGCGCGGGGCCTGCTGCTCGGTGGTGCGGTTGCCGCCCTGGTCGGTTGGGGCCTCTCCCGCGTGCTGCTGGGCCCGGTCGGCGGGGCGGACGCGCTGTACGCCACCGCCCCGGCCGCGGGTCTCAGCCCCGACGACGTCACCGAGATCCTCGTGTGGGGCGGCAGCGGGACCACGCCGACGACCACCTGGTGGTGGCTCGCGGTCGACGCCCCGCACACGGCGACACCGTTGGACCTGCTCCACACCGGCGGCTGCGCCGTCGCGCTGCTCGGCGCGCTCCTGCTGGTCGCGGGCGTGCGCTCACCGGGCGTGCGGCTGGCGATCGCCCCGCTGGCCGCGGCGGGGAGCATGACGCTGACGCTGTACTCGGCGCACGTGGTGTTCCTCAGCTCCCCTCTGGACGTGCTGCCGGCCGTGCCCGGTTACCTGGCGCAGGTGGCGGCGGTGCTCGTCGTGGCCGTGCTGTGGCGCCGGGCGCGTGGACGCGGACCACTCGAGGCGCTCGTGGCTACGGCGGCCCGGCGCGCCCGCGAGGCCGTCACCCGGCCGACACCGCGGGTGCTGCCGCACTGACCACCGATCGACGCCTCCCCACCGAACGACGCGTCACCGCCCCCGGTTCGCGCGCAATAGGCGCAACCCGCCCACGAAGGCGACCACCGCCCCGACGCCGCCGAGCACCAAGCCGGCCCACAGCCACAGGTAGATCGGGTCGACGGCGGCGGTGTCGGTAGGCGCGCCCGCCATCGTCCCCCCGAGGAAGCCGAACAGCGGCGCGAGGACGGCTAGGACGGCGCCCAGGACGACGGCGCGTAGGCCGTGGTTCGAGCGAGCCGGCCGGTCGGTCCAGGGCTCGGCTGCTGCGGCGGTGGTCTGTCCGGTGCGGTTCGTTGCCGCCGAGTGCGGGGTCGATCCCGGGGGTGTCGTCGACGCCGAGGGCGTGGTCTCGTTCATGGGTGACCCCTTTCTGGGCGCTCCCGACCATCATGTGCCCGATGAGGTGCGGTCGCCGCCGCGGGCTGCGGTCCAGGCGTCGCCACCGGCTCAGGTGGCGGCGTCGGCTCAGGTGGCGGCGTCGGCTCAGGTGGCGGCGTCGGCTCAGGTGGCGGCGTCGGCTCAGGTGGCGGCGTCGGACTTTGCTCGGGCGACGCGGCTGGCCGCGCCGGCCGGTGGTGCCCGTTGCCCTGGGCGCCGGCGAACGTGTCCATCAGCTGCGGAAGCTTGCCGAGGAACGGGCCGATGATGTCGATCGGGAGCGGGAAGACGACGGTGGAGTTCTGGTCCGCGCCGAGCTCGAGCAGGGTCTGCAGGTAGCGCAGCTGCAGCGAGGCGGGACTGCGGCTGAGGGTGTCGGCGGCCTGCCGCAGCTCCTCCGAGGCCTGCAGCTCGCCACGGGCGTTGATGATCTTGGCGCGGCGCTCACGCTCGGCCTCGGCCTCGCGCGCCATCGCCCGCTGCATCGCCTCGGGGATTTCCACGTCCTTGATCTCCACCACCTGCACGTGCACGCCCCACGGCTCGGTCTGGGCGTCGATGCTGCGCGCGAGATCCTCGTTCAGGTCGGCGCGGTGGGCGAGCAGCGTGTCCAGGTCCGCCCGGCCCACCACCGAGCGCAGCGTGGTCTGGGCGATCTGAGAGGTGGCGACTGCGTGGTTCTCCACCTCCATCACCGACCGCACCGGGTCGGTGACCTTGAACAGGACGACGGCGTTGACCCGGGCGGGCACGTTGTCCTTGGTGATGACCTCCTGCGGCGGGATGGTCAGGGTGACCACCCGCAGGTCCACCCGCACCAGCTTGTCCACGCCGGGGAAGATCAGGCGCACGCCGGGCGTCAGCGGCGGGCGTAGCCGGCCCAGCCGAAACGCCACCCCGCGCTGGTACTCACGCAGCACCTTCACGGACGTGGCCAGCACCACCACGGCCACCACGAGGACGACCGCCACCACCACCTGCCAGGTCATCGCTTCCCCCTTCTGCTCCAGCCGCCGGGGACCTCGCCGTCCGGCGCGGTCTCGAACGCGCCCCACCGGGTGGTGAAGGCGTCGCGGTCGGCCCGCTCGGGGGCCATGGGCACGTCCGGCCGGCGGGTGCGGAGCTGCACGGGGACGGGCCCGGCGGTGCGCCGGTCGCTGCGGTACCCGGTCCGCCGGCGCGTCTCCCGAGCAGATGCCACCTCCCGGGCGGCGACCGTGTCGTCCAGGGTCACCACGGGCACGCCGTCGGGGAACCCGGCGGGGCTGCGGTGCAGGTGGGACCACAACGGCCAGCTGCCCGCCGCGATGACGACCACGGCCGCGCCGAGCACCAGCAGCTCGGACACGGTGCGACCGCCGATCATCATGGCCGCGGGCCACATCGCACCGAGGACGACGACGGTGCAGGCGACTGCCCGGTGGAACCGCTCGGCCTCCGAGCTGGGCCACGGGTCGACGTTGCGGCTGATTTCCCGGCCGTGCTCCGACGCCGTGCAGGTGGCCTTGACAGGGCAGGCGTTGCACACGGCCGGGCTGCCCCGGTACCGCATGACCCGGTTGCCCGGGTCGAAGGACTGCGGCCACAGCCACTGGTCCTCCGGGCACAGCCAGGCGTCGTGGTCCGCGTGGTAGGTGAAGGCGCCCGAGCGCCATGCCGTCGTGCGGGTCGCGGTGCGCCGGGCGAGGGCGTCGATCCCGTGGGCCACCGCCAGGAGGAAGACCCCGTAGCCGGCGGCGAGCCACACGAGGATGCCCACGTCACCCATCAGGTGCCCCCTCCGCCGTCGCGCCCCGGCCCGCCCGCCCCGGTGGCGCCGTCGTCGCGGCGGTCGGAGCCGTACCGCGGCCGCGCCTCGGCGATGGTCTCGCCGACCACGGCGCCGCGCTCGTTGACGACGGCGGTGACCGGCTGCTCCTCGACGAACAGCGCCTCCTGGGGCACCTCGAGCGTGGTGGACGGGATGCGGTGGCGCACCCCCAGCCATGTGATCCACAGGAACGGCAGCACCCCGCCGATGATCATCACGAGGTCGCCGGGCATCCGCAGCCACTCCAGGACGGCGTTGCCGGGCTGGGTGATGAAGTTCAGCGAGCGGGCCTCGAAGTAGCCGTCGTTGACGGAGTACCACAGCTGGATGACCCCCAGGGGCAGCAGCGTCGCGAACATCATCCACGCCAGCCCCAGGTTGAGGGACCAGAAGGAGATCTTGGCGAGCCGGTCGGGCCACTTCTCGGGCGGGATGAGGTAGCGCAGCGCGAAGAGCCCCAGGCCGACAGCCATCATCCCGTACACGCCCATCATCGCGCCGTGGGCATGGTTGGCCGTCAGGGCGGTGCCGATCTGGAAGTAGGACACGATCGGCAGGTTGATGAGGAACCCGAACACACCGGCGCCGAGGAAGTTCCAGAAGCCCACGGCCACGAGGAACATCACCGCCCAGCGATGCGGGAAGGGCGCGGAGCTGCGGAACTCCTGTCGCGAGCCCAGCTGGAGGAAGCTCCAGGCCTCGATGGTGAGGAACGTCAGCGGGATGATCTCCAGGGCGGAGAAGAAGGCGCCGAGGGCCATGTGCTCCACGGGGGTGCCGGAGAAGTACAGGTGGTGCATGGTCCCGATGACGCCACCGGCGGAGTAGAGGATGACGTCGAGGAAGATCACCTGCATGGCGATCTTCCGGCGGACCACGCCGAGCATCACGAAGATGTAGGCGACCATCACCGTGGTGAACAGCTCGAGGAAGTCCTCGACCCACAGGTGCACCACCCAGAAGCGCCAGAAGTCCGCGACGGTCAGGTGAGTCTGGTTGCCGGCGAGCAGGCCGACGGCGTAGAAGCCCGGGATGGCCAGGCCGGCGTAGAAGAACAGCCACGGCAGGTTGCCCCGGTGCTCCGTCTTCAGGCGGGCCCGGATCGCGCGCCAGATGATGGCGATCCACAGGAACATGCCGATCACGAGCAGCCCCTGCCAGATCTTGGGCAGGTCGAGGTACTCCCACTGCTGGTCCCACAGCGGCGAGCCGGCGACGGCCTTGACGCCGAAGATGCTCATGGCCTCCCCGACGAACGAGCCGGCGATGACCAGCGCCACGGCACCGAGCAGCCCGTAGGCCAGCCAGTGCTGCTTCTTCGGCTCGCGCCCGGAGATGTAGGGCGCGATGAAGATCCCGGCGGCCAGGAACGACGCCGCCGGCCACAGCACCGCGAGCTGCACGTGCCACGTCCGGGCGAGGTTGTACGGCAGCACCCGGGCGAGGTCGAGGCCAAAGAAGTCGGACAGCTCGGCGCGGTAGTGCTCGATGGCACCGCCCAGGAGCGTCTGACCGAGGAAGAGCAGCGCGACGACGAAGAAGAACCATGCGGTCGCCCGCTGGGCGGGGGTGACCGCCACCTCCCCGGGCTGCTTGAACGACAGCGCCGGCGCCTCCGTGCTGTGCCAGCCGACGTTGCGGCTCCACCGCCCGTAGAGCGCGAAGAGGGCGCCGACGCCGACCAGCAGCGCGGTCAGGGACAGCCCGCTCCACACGAGGATGTCCGCGGTGGGCCCGTTGGCCACCCGAGGCTCGGGCGGCCAGTTGTTGGTGTAGGAGTAGTCGTGCCCGGGCCGCTCGGCCGCGGCCGCCCACGCCGTCCACGCGAAGAAGGACGTGAGGGCGTGGATGTCGTCGGAGTCGGTGATCGCGTCGGGGATGAGGCCGTACTGCGTGGTGGGCGAGCCGAAGAAGTCGGCGTAGTGCTGCTGGACGGCGTCGAAGGCCTGGACCTGCAGGTCGGTGAACACCAGGGTGCCGGTCGCCTCGTCGTAGCGGTTCGTGCGGAACATCTCGACCAGCTCGTCGCTGGGATCCTGCGCGCCGGCGGCGCGCAGCTCGTCCTCCACGAAGGTGGCCGAGCGGCGCAGGTAGTCCGCGGTGTAGTCGGGCCCGAGGTAGCCGCCGTGGCCGACGATGGAGCCGTACTGCTGCAGGCCGCGGCGCAGGAAGATCGCCTGGCCGGTGCTGATGTCCTCACCGGTGAAGACGACCTGCCCGTCCTCGCCGACCACCTGCTCGGGCAGCGGCATCGAGTCGGTGTAGGTGCGCAGGGCCAGCAGGCCCATGACGAAGAAGCCGAAGAGCATCACCAGGGCCACGCCCTGGATCCATCCCTTGGAGACCATCAGCTCCGAGCGCTGACGGCCGGTGTTGGGCGCGAGCTGGACCACGGCACTTCCCCTCCAGGAGTCCCCCGGAGCGGAGCCACGCAGAAATCTGGCGGGCGTCGGTCTCGAACCTCGCGGCGCTCGTCACGCGGTCCCTGCCGACAACCGCGTCGGCGCTGGTAGGGGGCGAGTTCTTCAGGTTGTGGTGCGCGCACCGCGAACGTAGCGCAAAGGCTGGTGGGCGGGAAGTGGAAGAATTCCGGGGAAAGTCGCCTGCCGGACCGCGTGCGCGGCCCGATCGGCCCGTTTCCAGCGCTGCCAAGCGGTATTCGGACGTTCCTTGGCAGGAAGGTGCCGTGGCTGGTTCCGGCCGCGTCCTGACCATCCTGCCGCACCGGGATGATCCGATAATTTCGGACATGACCAAGACGAAGAGGGCGGCGGACCCGCGCCCGCGGCGCACCATCGGGGCGCTGCAGCGCGCGCTGGTGGAGCTCACGCAGACCGGCCCGCCCAGCACGATCGACATCACCGAGCTGTGCCGCGTGGCGGGGGTGCACCGGACCACGTTCTACAAGCACTTCACCGACGTCTCCGAGCTCGCCGGCACCGTGGTGGAGGACCTGCTCGATCACATCGACTCGGCGCCGGCGCCCGGCAGCTACCGCACGTGGCTCGGCGAGCTGCTCGAGCACGTAGCCGAGCGGCGCGCCGTCTACGCCCCGGTCCTCGGCCGGGACGGCGACCCGGCCGTGGTGAGGCGCGTGTGCGACCGGCTCGTGCACCGCACCGCCCAGCTGCTCGGCGACGGCGACCCCTGCCCGCACCGCGACGAAGCGTTCTGCCGCACCCTCGCGTTCGCCGCGTACGGGCTCATCGAGGCCGTGATCGCCGATGAGAACCTCGACGGCCCGGCCTCCGTCGACGCCACGGTGGCTCGGCTCCCCGGGGCGCTCCGTCGGGAAGACGCCGCCTAGGTGTACTGCCCTCGGTAGCCCGGCGCCACGACCGGCTCCGGCGCTCCGGCGACGGGCGGCGCGTGCGGCTACGCGGCTACGCGGCTACGCGGCTACGCGGCTACGCGGCGATCTTCTCCCGCACCTGGCGTTTGATGCGGCCCAGCATCCCGGCCATGCCGCGCAGCCGCAGCGGGCTGACCACCTCGGCCAGCCCCAGCTGGTTGTAGACGTCCGATGGCACGGCGAGGAGCACTTCAGCGGTGAGCCCGTCGAGCCCCTCGTGGAGGATCCCGGCGAACCCGCGCGTGGTGGGCGACTCCTCCGGCGCTGAGAAGTACAGATGCACGGTGGCGTCATCCCCGGTGCCCTCGACCTCCGTGAGCAGGAAGATCGGCGACTGACACTCCGGGACCGGCTCGAGCAGCTCGGGGTGGTCGGCGTACCGCTCGGGCAGGGCGGGCAGACCACGGCTGAACTCCAGCAGCAGCTGCAGCCGGTCCGCCGGGGCCAGCGCCTCGAAGTCGGCGATGATCTCGGCGAACGACGCCGGCATGTGTGTGGCCGTGCTCATCGCCCCGGCACCTCGCCCGGCTCCAGGCCGGTGGCGATGGGCGCCCGGACCGCGTTGCCCCACTCCGTCCAGGAGCCGTCGTAGTTGCGGACGTCCGGGAAGCCGAGCAGGTGCTGGAGCACGAACCAGGTGTGGCTGGAGCGCTCCCCGATCCGGCAGTAGGCGACCACCGGCTCGGCGGGGTCCAGGCCCTGCTCCTGCTGGTAGATCACCGCGAGGTCGTCGCGGGCCTTGAACGTGCCGTCCTCGTTGGCCGCCCGCGCCCACGGCACGGACTTTGCCCCCGGGATGTGCCCGCCGCGGAGGGTGCCCTCCTGGGGGTAGTCCGGCATGTGGGTGCGCTCGCCGCTGAACTCCTGGGGCGAGCGCACGTCGACGAGCTGCCCGCCGAGGAACTCCATGACGTCGTCCTTGAACGCGCGGATGCCCGTGTCGTCCCGGGGCATCTCCGGATAGTCAGTGGGCGTGGGGCTGACGGTGTCGGTGGTCATCGGGCGGCCCTCGGCCTGCCACTTGGCGCGGCCGCCGTCGAGCAGGCGCACGTCCGGGTGCCCGAAGAGGGTGAACACCCACATGGCGTAGGCGGCCCACCAGTTGCTCTTGTCGCCGTAGATCACCACGGTGGTCTCGCGCGTGATGCCCTTGGCGGCCATCAGCCGCGCGAAGCCGGCGCCGTCGACGTAGTCGCGGGTGACGGGGTCGTTGAGGTCGAGGTGCCAGTCCACCTTCACCGCGCCGGGGATGTGCCCGGTCTCGTACAGCAGCACGTCCTCGTCGCTCTCGACGACGACGAGGCCCTCGTCACCGAGGTGGTCGGCGAGCCAGCGGGTGCTCACCAGGCGCTCGGGGTGCGCGTAACCCGCGAACTTGGGGTCGTCGTCGTGGGGCAGGGCCATGGGGTACGTCCGTCCTTCGCTCGGGTGCTGGTCCGATCCTCTCATCCACGGCCGGTGGTCAGCGGTTGGCGGTCACCGGTCAGAGGTCAGCGGACCTGGCTGAATGCCGCGACCGCGGGGTCGGCGCCGATCCGGGCGGCCGAGTCGAGCGCGGTGATGGCCGCCACCTCCTCATCGGTGAGCGCGAAGCCGAACAGGTCGATGTTGGCCGCGATGCGCTCTGCGGTCACCGACTTGGGGATGACGATGCGGCCCTGCTGAACATGCCAGCGCAGCACCACCTGCGCCGGGGTCACACCGTGTGCGGCGGCGATCCGGGTGACCGGTGCGGCGTGGAGGTCCGCCCCCTGCCCGAGCGGTGAGTAGGCCTCGACGGCGGCGCCGGCCTGACCGGTGGCGTCGAGGGTGTCGCGCTGCTGGAACGTGGGGTGCACCTCGACCTGGTTGACGGCGGGCGCGACGTCGGCCTCGGCCAGGAGCCGGCGCAGGTGCTCGGGCAGGAAGTTGGACACCCCGATGGCGCGGACCGCGCCGTCGGCGAGCAGCTTCTCCAGGGCCCGCCAGGTCTCGACGTACCGGTCCTTCGACGGCACGGGCCAGTGGATGAGGTACAGGTCGACCACGTCCACGCTCAGGGCGGTGCGTGAGGCGTCGAACGCGCGCAGCGCGGCGTCGTACCCCTGATCCCCGTTGCGCAGCTTGGTGGTGACGAAGAGGTCATCCCGGGGAACCCCCGTAGCCCGCAGCGCGGCACCCACGCCGGCCTCGTTGTAGTAGGCGGCGGCGGTGTCGACGTGGCGGTAGCCGGCTTCCAGCGCGCCCTCGACCACTCGCTGCGTGGTCTCCGCGGGGATCTGGAAGACGCCGAGACCCACCTGAGGGATCTCGACGCCGTTGTTGAGCGTGATGGCGGGAACGGTGAGGGTCATGCCTCCATCCTTACCGCCTGCCGCCCACATCCCGCGCACCGAGCCCGCGTGTCCGCGGGTCGAGACGGCAAAGGCTCCGAGGGCGCGAGAGCCGCCCGGGTCAGTCCGGGGCGCCGCCCGCTCACTCGAGGGCGAGCTCGGCTGCGCGAAGCGCGTGGGCACGCATGGAGTCGACCAGCGGCAGCGGGCTGTCCTCCGGGCTGAGGAGGAGCTCCAGCTCGGTGCACGCCAGCACGACGGCGTCCGCGCCCTCACCGGCGAAGCCGTCGAGCACCCCGCGCACCATCTGACGGGACGCGTCGGTGACCACACCCTGGGTGAGCTCGTCGAAGATCACCCGGTCGACCAGCTCCCGCTCCGCCGGGCCGGGCACGATGCAGGTGACGCCGTGCCTGGCGAGCCGGTCGGCGTAGAAGGACTCCGCCATCACCCATCGCGTGCCGAGCAGCCCGAGCCTGCGGTGACCCGCGGCGACCGCAGCGGCGCCCACGGCGTCGGCGATGTGCAGCAGGGGGACGTCGACCGCCGCCTCCACCGGATCGGCGACCTTGTGCATGAGGTTCGTGGCGATCAGCACCACCTCGGCCCCGGCGCCCTCGAGCCGGCGGGCGGCGTCCGCGAGCAGCTCACCGGCACCGTCCCAGTCCTCCCGCAGCTGCAGGCCGCGCACCTCGTCGAAGTCGAGCGAGCACAGCAGCAGCCGGGCGGAGTGGTGCCCGCCGAGGCGGCGCTGCACCTCGGTGTTGATGACCTTGTAGTACTCGGCGGTGGAGTACCAGCTCATCCCGCCGATCAGGCCGATGGTGCGCATGTTCCTACCTCCCGGTGATCCGGCAGAAGATCTCGGCGGCGACCACGAGGTCCTGCCAGGGCATCCCGGTGCCCTTGAACAGGCGCGGCCCCTGGACGGGCAGGTGTGCCCGGCTGGTGACGACGTCGGCGAGGGTGACCAGGCGGTCCGGGGTCAGCACGCCGGCGGCGACCGGCATCACGATGTCCCCCGCCTCGCGCAAGGTGCTGGCGCGCGACTCGACCACCACCGCGGCGCGGGCGACCAGGGCGTCGTCGGTCTCCCGGGCGTCGGGGAAGTGCGAGCCCATGGCGACGACGACGGCGTCGTCCTTGACCAGGGCGCCGTCGAACAGCGGGGTCGTGGCGCTGGTGCAGCAGCAGACGATGTCCGCGTGCGCCACGGCATCGGGGTCCCCCGGGGCCGCGGTCCGCACGGGCAGGCCGGCGGCGGCGACCTCGACGGCGAGGGCGTCCACCCGCCGGGGGCTCCGCCCCACGAGGGTGACCTCGGCGATCTCACGGACGGCGGCCATGGCCGCGACGTGCGCGCGGGCCTGGGGGCCGGTGCCGAACACCGTGAGCCGGGCCGGGCCGGTGGCCGTGTCGGGGGTGAGGTGGCGCACCGCGAGCGCGGAGGTGGCCGGAGTACGCAGGTTGGTCAGGGCGATGCCGTCCACGACGGCGGCCGGGCGCTGATCCTCGCCCTCGAACAGCAGGTAGGCGCCCTGGATGAGCGGGAGGCCACGGGCCGGGTTCTCGGGCGTGCTCGAGAGGAGCTTGACCCCGGCGAACGCGCCGAGGGTGGACGGCATGATCAGCAGCTCCCCGGCGGCCGTGGTCAGCCGGGAGCGGGGCGCGTCCCGCTCGGGGTCGAGCCCGCCGCGCAGGGCGGCCTCGAGGGCATCGATTGCGTCGCGCACCGAGGTGGTCGCGGCCACGTCCGCCGCGGAGACCAGGGTCATGCCGGCGAACGTCACGTGCGCGGGCGGTGCGGTGACGGCGTCGGACATCGGTGCTCTCCTCCCGGTGCGCCCGGTGAGGCGCGTGCGCCGCCGGCGACGCGGACGCACCCCAACCGTCTCACGTACCGGGCCGTGGGACGGTACGGGCCGGCCGCCGCGGTGGCCGGGGACGTAATCTGAACGGTCGGTCACCGATACGTCGGTCACCACCCCGCAGACGGACGCACACGACGGAAGGACGCCCCGTGGTCAACCTTGCCTATGTCATCGCCGGCTCGGAGGCGACCGGTGGCGCCGGGATCCAGGTGGACCTCAAGACGTTCCAGCAGCTCGGTGTCTACGGGGTCGGCACGCTGACGTGCATCGTCTCCTTCGACCCCAAGAACGGCTGGACGCACCGGTTCGTCCCCGTCCCGCCGGAGGTCATCGCGGACCAGATCGAGGCCGCCACCACGGCGCACGCGCTCGACGTGGTCAAGATCGGCATGCTCGGCACCCCCGCGACCATCGACGTCGTCGCCGAGGGCCTGCGCACCCAGCCGTGGCGCCACGTGGTGCTGGACCCGGTGCTCATCTGCAAGGGTCAGGAGCCCGGCGCGGCCCTGGACACCGACAACGCGTTGCGCGAGCAGGTGCTCCCGCTGGCGACGGTCGTGACGCCGAACCTGTTCGAGGCCCGCACGCTCGCCGGCATGGACACCATCGCGTCGGTGGAGGACCTCACCGAGGCCGCGCGCCGGATCCACGCGCTCGGCCCGGCGTACGTGCTGGCCAAGGGCGGCGTGGAGCTGCCCGGCGACGACGCCGTGGACGTGCTCTTCGACGGCGAGGAGGTGACGGTCTTCTCCGCGCCGAAGGTGGGCCAGGCGCGGGTCTCGGGTGCGGGCTGCACCCTGGCGGCGGCGGTGACCGCGGAGCTGGCCAAGGGCGCGGACGTGCGCTCCGCCGTCGGCCTGGCGAAGGACTTCGTCACGGCGGGCATCAAGGGCCGGGTCGCGGCGAACACCCCGTTCGATACCGTGTGGCAGGGCGCCTACGCCGGCTGACGGCACGGCGGCCCGCCTCCTGAGGTGCCGGCATCGGCGGCCGGGCTGCTCGCCGTGGTGAGTGGCCTGCCGTGGGTGCTGCGGGAGCGACGCGTGCTGCCGTTGCAGGGTGGGGGCCCGGTTCCGGGCCCACGCTTCCCACCACCGTGCCCGGACCGGCAGAGTCAGGTCCGGGGCGTGTCGAGATCCGCGTTCCCCGTTCGACGTAGGAGTGCACAGGCCCCACAGCCGGGGCAACCACGACACGAGGAGCACGTCATGCGCGTGATGGTCATGATTCAGGGCACCGGCGCCGACGAGGCGAAGATCGGCCCCACCGAGGAGATGCTCGCCGCGATGGGCGCGTACAACGAGCGGCTGGTCAAAGCCGGCATCATGCTCGACGGGCAGGGCCTGCGGCCCACCTCGGACGGTGCCCGGGTGGTGTTCGAGGGCGGCACGACCTCCGTGGTCGACGGCCCGTTCACCGAGGCCAAGGAGCTCATCGCCGGGTACTGGATCTGGCAGGTGCGCAGCCTGGAGGAGGCCGTCGAGTGGGCCCGGCGCTGCCCCGCCGACCCCGGTGGTCTGCGGCAGGTCCTGGAGATCCGCCCGATCTTCGAGATGGACGACTTCGGCGAGGAGTACACCCCCGAGCTGCGCGCGCGTGACGAGCGGCTCGCCGCCGAGATCAAGGCTCAGCACCCCGGCGCCTGACGGTGGGGCGCGGGGCGTGCTCGCCCCGCGCCTCGCCGGTCGCCAGGAAAGGAGATCGAGGCGTGGTCGACGCGCGGCGCACCGTGGAGGCGGTCTGGCGGATCGAGTCCCCCCGGCTCATCGGCGCGCTCACCCGCCTGGTGCGCGACGTCGGGCTCGCCGAGCAGCTCGCCCAGGACGCCTTCGTGCTGGCCCTGGAGCAGTGGCCGAAAGACGGCGTGCCACGGAACCCGGGCGCCTGGCTCATGGCGACCGCCAAGCACAAGGGCATCGACCTGGTGCGCCGGGAGAGGTCCCAGGACGCCAAGTACGCCCAGGTGGCCGCGGACCTGTCGGTGTCGGGTGCAGGCACCGCTCCTCCACCCGACGCGGTCGCTGCGGAGGCGGTGCGCGACGATCTCCTCGCCCTGGTGTTCGTCGCGTGCCACCCGGTGCTGCCGCGCGAGTCCCGGGTGGCCCTCACCCTGCGCCTGCTGGCCGGGCTGAGCACCGAGGAGATCGCCCGCGCCTTCCTCGTGCCCACCGCGACGACGGCGCAGCGCATCTCACGGGCCAAGCGGACCTTGGCCGAGGCCGGGGTGCCGTTCGAGGTGCCTCAGGAGGACGAGCTGCCCGCCCGGCTCTCCGCCGTCCTGGAGGTGGTGTACCTCCTGTTCAACGAGGGCTACGCGGCGACGTCCGGGGAGGCGTGGATCCGCGCGGACCTCGCGCAGGAGGCGATGCGCCTGGGCCGGGTGCTCGCCGGGCTGCTGCCGCGCGAGCCGGAGGTGCACGCGCTGGTGGCACTCATGGAGCTGCAGGCGTCCCGGTTCCGCGCGCGGACCGGCCCTGGCGGCGAGCCGGTGCTGCTGGCCGACCAGGACCGGTCCCGCTGGGATCGCACGCTCATCACCCACGGGCTGGCCGCGCTCACGTGTGCCACCGACCTGCACCGGCCGCTCGGCCCGTACGCGGTGCAGGCGGCCATCGCGGCGTGCCATGCCCGCGCGCCACGATTCGAGGACACCGACTGGGAGGGCATCGTCGCGCTGTACGACGCCCTCGCCCAGCTGGCACCCTCGCCGGTGGTGGACCTCAACCGGGCGGTCGCCGTCCTGCATGCCGACGGCCCGGCGGCCGCGCTGGAGGCGATCGATGCCATCGCGGACCACCCGAGGCTGGCTCGCTACCACCTGCTCGGTGCCGTCCGGGCGGACGTGCTCGCCCGGCTGGGCCGGCGTACCGAGGCGGCCGAGGAGCTGGAGCGGGCCGCCGGGCTGGCCCCCACCCAGCGCGAGCGCCGGCTGCTGCACGAGCGGGCCGCGGCGCTGACGACGGGCCTGGCGGCGGGAGCGGACCGCGAGCCCTGACGCCTGGCGGAGAACGGGTTCGTGTCAGCCGGCATGGAGCCGCGCCGCCAGCGCTCGCTCGGCCTCGGTGAGCACGCCGGTCGCGGTGCGGCGCACCTGCCAGGTGGTCACCGTGCCGTCCGGGCCGCGCAGCCGGCCGGCCGCGAGCGCGGTCTCGATGCGCCGCCGAACCTCGTCCTCGTGCCCGGGCTCGGTGACGAACACGGTACGGACGCGCAGGTCGACGCCGTCGGGCAGGACGGCGGTGTGGTGCGGGGCGAGCGGGCACGGCGGCTCGTGGTCCCAGTGGCCGCAGAGCGCGACGGTGATGGCGGCGCCGGGGGCGCGGGTGTCGGTGTCCGGTGCCAGGACCAGGACGGCCTCGTGGACGAAGGGCTCTCGCACCACCACAGTCTTCCCGCTCTTGAGCGCGTCCACGCCTTGGTGGCCCGGGCCGCGGCTGCGGGCTCACCGGCCCGCCGCTACCCTCCCGGTGTGCACGAGACGGACGTGGCGGTGACGGACGGGCGCACGCTTCATGTGTACGACGCCGGCGCGTCGTCCCCGCTGCCCGGGCGGGACGTCGCGTCGGCGGCCGACGACGTCGCGCGGATCACCGACGCACTCGGCCTGGACCGTTTCGCCGTCATCGGGCACTCCGGCGGTGCGCCGCATGCGCTCGCCTGCGGGGCGTTGCTGAGCGACCGGGTGCTGGGCGTGGTCGGCGTCGCCGCGGGTTCACCGCGGCCGACGAGGCCGCGCTGTCCGGGGAGTGGGCGTGGTTCCTCGACGTCGTACGCCCTGCCGTCGCCGCGGGTCCGGCCGGGCTTATCGACGACGACCTGGCGTACGTGGGCCCCTGGGGGTTCGATGTCGCCGGGATCGCCGTGCCGGTCCTGCTCCTCCACGGCGAGGACGACACGGTGGTGCCGGTCTCTCACGCCAGGTGGAACGCGCGCCGCATCCCGGGGGCAGAGCTCTGGGTTCGCCCGGACGCCGGGCACATCTCCGTCCTCGACGGCGGAGCCGCCGCCCTGGCGTGGCTGGCGGAGGTCGACGAACGCACGCCGGACCGCCGCAAACGGGGACCAGCCGCCCCGTGAGGAAGCGGGAGCCGGGTCAGGGGTCAGCCGGTCCGCGAGCTCGCGCGGGTGGTCGAGGAACCAGACGTGGGAGCCGCGGTTGGACTCGCGGACGAAGTCCCCCAGCGCCTCGCTGGCGGTGACGTGCGCCGAGATGTCCCCGAGGACCGCCAGGCGCATGCGGTAGTGGTCGAAGAACTCCGGGGCGAGCCGGTCGGCCGGCACGGTGACCAGCTCGGCGCCACCGGCCCAGGCCTCGCCGATGACGTCGAGCGCGTCCTGGGCCGCGCGGATGAGCGGCCCGGCCTCGGGCAGGTGCAGGACGACGGTGCCGTTGACGGTCTCCAGGGTCATGCCTCGCGACCCTACGCATCACAGACGCCGCCGGGCCAGGACATTGCTCCGCATGCGGCCGGCCTCGCCAGCTGGAGTCCCACCTCACCTACGAAGCGGCGAGAAGCCTGTGGACCTGCTGGATCGCGATCGACCCCTCCCCGACGGCGGACGCCACCCGCTTGACGGCCCCGTGCCGGACGTCCCCGGCCGCGAAGACGCCGGGCATGCTCGTCTCGAGCGCCAACGGGCGGCGCCCCAGCGCCACCGATGCCCGGGCGCTCAGGTCTGCGCCGGTCACGACGAAACCGTCGGAGTCCCGTTCCACGGTCGACGGCAGCCACTGCGTGTGTGGCTGCGCCCCGATCATGAGGAACAGGTCGTGCGCCTCGACCGTCTCCGCCCCGCCGTGGCGATCACGCAGCACGAGGTGCGCGAGCCAGCCGTCTCCACCGCCGTCGACCACCTCGGTGCCGGTCCGGACCGCGACGTTCGGCGTCGCCTCGATCTGGCGCACCAGGTAGTGCGACATCCCCGCGGCGAGGGACCCCGCGCGGATCACGAGAGTGACGCGGCGCGCGTACTCGGCCAGGTGGAGGGCCGCCTGCCCCGCGGAGTTGGCGCCGCCGACGACGTAGACCTCCTCCCCGGAGACGAGCGGCGCCTCGGCGGCGGCCGCACCGTAGAAGACGCCGGCACCGCGCAACGCCTCCAGGGCGGCGACGTCGAGGTGGCGGTAGGCGGCTCCCATGGCGAGGACGACCGTACGTCCGGCTGCGACGCCTCCGGTGGCCAGGCTGAGGACGGTCCGGCCCGACTCCCAGCGCAGGGAGCTGACGCGTTGCATCAAGGCGAACCGGGCCCCGAAGACCCACGCCTGCTCGTAGGCCCGCCGGGCGAGCTCGCCGCCGCTGAGGCCGCGGGGGAAGCCGAGGTAGTTGCGGATCGAGGAGCTGGATGTGGCCTGCCCCCCGATGCCGCCTGCGTCGATGACCAGGGTGCGCAGGCCCTCCGAGGCGCCGTACACCGCGGCGGACAGGCCGGCGGGTCCGCAGCCGACGATGACGAGGTCGTGCTCCTCCCCATCGGCGTCGACGGTCGTGCCGGCCGCTACTGCGATCTCCGCGTCGCTGGGATCCTCCAGAACCCGCCCGTCGGGCAGCACCATGAGCGGCAGCCTCGTGCTCGCACCGGCCGCTGCGAGCAGGGAACGCCCCTTCTCGGAGTCGGCCAGGTGGAAGCGGTGCGGCATCGCACAGCGGCCGAGCACCTCGCGCAGCTCGTAGGCGCGCCCGGACCACGTCTCGCCGATGACGTCGATCGTGTGGGGCGCGCTGTGGCGGGCCTCGGCCCAGGTGTGCAGGAAACCCGAGACGGCCTGGTGGAACTGCTCGTCCGGCGGTGCTGCCGGTCGGACCAGGTAGTGGTCCATGTGTCCGGTGGCGATCGCCTCGAAGACCGCTTCACCGGTCGCGAGCACCCCGACGTGGGACCAGCCGACCAGCAGTGCTCGCCGGGCGTGCGGGAAGAACCGGTGCACCTCCGCGAGCAGTCGCGTGCCGGGCTCGCCCGCGAGGGTCTCGCCCGCGAGCACGAGGGCGACCTCCTCGCCGTCGGCCACGAGCTCCTCGAGAGCGCCGAGCGCCTGGTTCCGCGAGCGCAGACAGATGACGCGGTAGTCGCGCTCGTACCGGTTGCGGAGCTCACGCTCGACGGCGTGCAGCAGGCCGGGGTCGTCGTCGACCGCGATCAGCAGCGGGCCGCTCATGGCTGCTGGTCGTGGTGCCGGGCACGTCCCACCCACACGCGTCAGATCGTAGGAGGGGAGGCCCGGCGGCGCCAGGGTGGGTCACCGGGCCGGTCTCACATCGTCAGCACCGCGTACGAGACTCGATAGGCGCCTGCCTTGCATCGGGATCGTGGCGGCAAGTCAGGCGCGGTCCGCGCGAAGCAGTGGCAAGTCGAGGTCATATGCCAGCACGACGGCCCGGGCGAGCTGCTTCTCCTGGTCTGCGGTCAAGAAGCCGATCGTGCGTCCGACCAGTTGCGAGGGGACGGTGACGACGTTGTCGAGCGAGGCCACGCACTCGTGGTCGAGTCCGTTGTGCGGGCCCAGCCGGACCTCGCTAGTCAGGCCCTTGATGGTGGAGGTGACGGGTGCGACAGTGACCTTGGTCATTGCCGAGCGGGCTGCTTCACGAGTGAGCACGACGGCTGGTCGGGCCTTGTCGAGGTGCATCAGGCAGATCTCATGCACGGCTCACTCCTCGAGGTCGACCCGGCCTACGGTCCAGTTCACGAGTGGATCGAGGTCGTCCGCCGGTCCCTTCTCTCGAAGACTGGCAGCGTCCTGCTCTGCGAGGAGCAGCCGCATCTCGCGCTCCAGGGCGCTGGCAACCAGGCTGGCACGACTCGTGGCCTTGCCGGAGGCCACGGCTCGGTCGAGGAAGGCGACCATCTCGTCGGGGAGCCGGACGGCGATCTGGGTGCTCACAACTCCATGATACCGGCGTGAATCCCAAGTTGGTATGCTCTGGCGGCTCAGGCATGGTGGTCAGGCGTGGCCCCCTACGGAGCCCAAAACGGCCGCCAAGGATCGGGCCGGTTGACCGTCACCGAGGCAGGAGACGTCCCTTGTGAAGGCCGACCTCAAGAAAGAGATCGCCACCTACACCGCTCCGCACGGACGGTTCGCGATCGTGACCGTGCCCGCGTTGCAGTTCCTCATGATCGATGGGCACGGCGACCCCAACACGTCCCAGGTGTACGAGGACGCCGTGACGACGATCTTTCCGGTCGCCTACAAGCTGAAGTTCCTCAGCAAGGGCGACCTGGGTCGTGACTATTCGGTGATGCCGCTCGAAGCCCTCTGGTGGTCCGACGACATGGCATCCTTCACCAGCGCCCGGGACAAGTCGCGCTGGGACTGGACGCTGATGAACCTGGTCCCCGCCTGGATCACGCCAGCACACCTCGCCACCGCATGCGGGACGGTCGCTCGCAAGGGCGGCGCGCTGCTGCTCGAGGACGTCCGCCTCGAACGCCTCGACGAGGGCCTGAGCGTGCAAACCCTCCACGTGGGTCCGTACGACGACGAAGCGCCGGTCCTCGACGCGATGCACAACGAGTTCATACCCGCCCATTCCCTGCGCATGACCGGGAAGCATCACGAGATCTACCTCAGCGACTTCCGCCGCACGCCGGCGAGCAAGCTCAAGACGATCCTGCGTCAGCCCGTCGGGGGTGCCGGCGCGTAGGCGCCCGATCGACAGCTGCTGGTGGGCCTATTCGTTGATCGCCTCGATACCCAGCCGCTTGAGTTCCTCGAGATGGTCCAGCATGGCCTTGACGATCCGCGGGGGGTGCCCCGTCCAGTTCTGCACCTCACCGACCACCCGCAGCGGCTGCCGAGTGCGATATGACCTGGTCGGGTTGCCCGGGAACTTCTTGTCGGTGAGGTTCGGGTCGTCTTCGATGGGGCCGGTGGGTTCCACGCGGTAGATCCGCCCGCGCCCTTCGCCTGTGGCCAGCTCCGCTCCCCAGGTCGCCGCCTCAAGGGTTGCGGTCAGGTAGATGAAGTTCGCCTTCTTCCGCTCGCCGTAATTGGAGCTGTAGCCAGGTTCCAGGAGGTCTCCGACCATCAGGTCAGCTCTGGTGCCGTGGTAGTAGGGCCCGGGGTCCTGCTCTCGCGGGGCGTCGGCACGGTCCATCCGCCGAGCCTGCACGAGCCGAAGGGTTGCCCGCACCCCGACGCGCGTGTTGCTGGCCGGGCCCCGAGGATGGCGGTCATGACCGCGTTGCTCTGGCTCCGTCGGGACCTTCGGCTGCACGACCTCCCGGCGCTGCTCGCGGCGCACGAGTCGGACGGCGACGTCCTGCCGGCGTTCGTCGCGGACCCGACATTGCTGGCCTCGGCGGGGCCGGTGCGCCGGGCCCACCTTGCCGCGGCGCTGGGCGCCCTCGACGCGTCGTACGACGGCGCGCTGGTGGTCCGCGTGGGTCGCCCCGAGACCGAGGTCCCGGCCCTCGTCCGAGAGATCGGCGCCGCGAGCGTCCATGTCAGCCGGGAGAGCACGCCGTACGGGCGGCGCCGCGACCGCCGGGTCGAGCGCGCCTTGGGGGATGTCCCGCTCGTGGCCACCGGCACGCCCTACGCCGTCGGCCCGGGGTTGGTGCGCAAGGCGGACGGCGCGCCGTTCCAGGTGTTCACCCCGTTCTCCCGCGTGTGGCGGGAGCACGGCTGGCCCTCGCCCGCACCGGTCCCCGCCCGCCTGGCGTGGCACCGGACGGTCGAGTCGGCACCGCTGCCCTGGGACGAGGACCCGGCCACCGCCGTCGTGCCCACCGGTGAGGCCGCAGCCCGAGCTCGGTGGGAAGAGTTCCTCGAGGACGACCTCGCGGACTACGACCGCAACCGTGACCGCCCGGACCTGGATGCCACGTCGCAGATGTCGGTGCACCTCAAGAACGGCACGATCCACCCGCGCACGATGCTCGCAGACATCGCTGCCCACCCGGCAGGAAGGTCGGAGGGCGCCCGGCGGTTCGTCGCCGAGCTGTGCTGGAGGGAGTTCTACGCCGACGTGCTCTGGCATCGCCCGGACTCCGCCTGGGACGACCTGCGTGATGACCTGCGCGGCATGGCGTACGAGGACCCGGCAGGTGCCGCGGCGGCCCCCGTCCGCGCATGGCAGGAGGGCCGGACGGGGTATCCGTTCGTCGACGCCGGCATGCGCCAGCTCCTCACCGAAGGGTGGATGCACAACCGGGTACGGATGGTCGTGGCGAGCTTCCTCGTCAAGGACCTGCACGTGTGGTGGCCGCACGGCGCGCGGTACTTCCTCGAGCACCTCCGCGATGGCGACATCGCCTCGAACAACCACGGCTGGCAGTGGGTGGCGGGTACCGGCACGGACGCCGCGCCCTACTTCCGCGTGTTCAACCCGGTCACCCAGGGCGAGCGGTACGACCCCGAGGGAGTGTACGTGCGCCGGTACGTGCCCGAGCTGGCCCACATCCCGGGCGTCGCGGTGCACCAGCCGTGGCGCGTGCCGGATGGTCTGGACCACGGGTATCCCGAGCGGATCGTCGATCATGCCTCGGAGCGGGCGGAGGCGCTGGGGCGCTACGAGGCTGCGCGTGCGACCAGACCCGCAGGTGTACGCAGGAGCGCCAGCACTTCCTAGTGGAGCATTGCCGTTTGCCTACGATGCACTGATCCTGCAAAAAGGCGGCCGCTCTGAGCACGGTTCTGCATCTGTGGTGGGACGTTGTTCCCGCAAGAAACTTGCCGCGCGCGGCGGCGAGGTCGCCCGGCAATATGATCCGCACCATGAGCGAGCAGGACGGTCAGCCCGCCGCGCGACCGAAGCAAGGCGACTGGCGGCGAAGCGGGGCCCCGCGGTTCTCAGGCTCGACGCCTGTCCGGGCCACTGAACGTCAGCACTTTGCCGTTCCCGCTCACCCCGTCGGACGTCGATGTCTGGCGGCACGACGATCAGAGCGGCCGAGTGATAGTCGAAGCACCTCCACGCACCGACCTCTACGTCAATCCGGGCGGCCAGGGCTCTGCAGATGCGGAGTCGATGCTCAACGCAGCGACCCTTGTCGGGACGCCCCCCGGCGGCGATTTTCAGTTCAGCGCGCGGGTGAGTCCGGACTTCCGAGCGCAGTTCGACGCCGGGGTGCTGCTGCTGTGGATCGACGAGCCGCACTGGGCCAAGTTCTGTTTCGAGTTCTCTCCCGCGTCAGATCCCATCGTGGTCTCGGTCGTCACTCGAGTTGTCTCCGATGATGCCAATGCCTTTGTCGTTCAGGACCGGTCGGTGTGGTTGCGCATCTGCCGCGTTGATCACGTCTATGCGTTCCACGCATCGAGCGACGGCACCCGGTGGCAGCTGATCCGCGTCTTCGGAATGGGAGACGCGGTGTCCGAGCACCGCAAGGGTTTCGAGGCCCAGTCACCTAACGGGGACGGCTGCACCGTGACCTTCAACGAGATTCGATTCTCCCGCCAGAGTCTCGCGGATCTTCGCGACGGTTCCTGACATTCGCGGCGTTCGCAGGCATGGAGCGGTCGTCGTCGCTCGTCCGGGCCGTGAAGGCGCCGAACCCCGTCATGCGGGCGCAGCGCAGTCGGTCGCCCCCCGGACCGCACCCCTGCGCGGCGCCGGTGTCGTTCTGGCGGAGTCGGGGTCAGTGCTGGCCGTAGACGTTCTGGTAGCGCTCGAAGAGACTCGCCACCTGCGCGTCGGGGATAGGAATTGGCTCGCCGAGCTGGCGGGAGATGTGCACGGTGCGAGCGACCTCCTCGCACATCACCGCGGCCTTGACCGCGGCGCGGGCATCCTTGCCAACGGTGAAGGGGCCGTGGTTGCGCATGAGCACGGCCTTCGACCGGGAGCCCCGCAGCGTCTCGACGATGCCGCGGCCGATGGAGTCGTCCCCGATCAGCGCGAACGGGCCGACCGGGATGTCCCCGCCGAACTCGTCCGCCATCATCGTCAGCACGCACGGGATCGCCTCACCGCGCGCGGCCCACGCGGCGGCGTAGGTGGAGTGAGTGTGCACCACCCCGCCCACCTCGGGCATGTGCCGGTAGACGTAGGCGTGCGCGGCGGTGTCGGAGGACGGCTGCAGCGACGCCGCCGTGCCATCGTCGATCTTGGCGCCGTCCAGGTCACATACCACCATGACCTCCGGTGCGAGGTCGTCGTAGGAGACCCCAGACGGCTTGATGACGAACAAGTCGGTGCCCGGCACCCGTTCGGACACGTTGCCGGCCGTCCACACCACCAGCTCGTAGCGGGGCAGCTCCGCATGCAAGGCGGCCACCCTCTCGCGGGTCGCCGCGATGGCCTTCTGGATCTCGGAGGAGAGTTCAATCAGCACCGTAGTCATCGCGCACCTCCCAGGAGTTCGGCCACGTCCGCGTCGACGTCCTGCACCGTGACATTCCGAGCCAGGGCCTTGCGGCGCAGCCGCTTGAGTCGGCGCATGACGTCGTTGCCGCCGCGGCCGAAGTGGTCGTGCAGAGCGGTGTACTCCGCGTACAGGTCGTCGTAGGCCAGCGCGGCGTCCTCGTCGGGCGTGTACGCGGCGACCGTGCGCCGCCCCATCGCGCGGGCCGCGGTTCGCACGTCCGGGTACGCCCCGGCCGCCACGGCGGCGTGGATCGCCGAGCCCAGCGCCGGGCCCTGCTCGGACATGATGGTGGACAGCGGCAGGCGGGTGATGTCGGAGTACATCTGCATGAGGAACCGGTTCTTCAGCAGACCCCCGGCCACGACCAGCTCCCTCACCGGTACCCCGGCGCCGTCGAAGGCCTCGACGATGGTGCGGGTCCCGAACGCGGTGGCCTCGAGCAGGGCCCGGTAGACCTCCTCCGGGCGTGTGGCCAGCGTGAGGCCCAGGACGAGGCCGCTCAGCTCGTGGTCCACCAGGACCGACCGGTTGCCCGAGTGCCAGTCCAGCGCGACCAGGCCGTGCCCGCCGACCGGCAGGGCGGCGGCCTTCTCGGTCAGCAGCTCGTGCACGGACAGGCCGCGCCGCTGTGCCTCGGCGGTGTACTCGGACGGGACGGCGTTGTTGACAAACCAGGCGAATATGTCCCCGACTCCGGACTGGCCGGCTTCGTAGCCCCAGACGTCCTCGATGATGCCGCCCTTGACGACGCCGCACATGCCCGGCACCTCGGCCAGGCGCTCACCGTTCATCACGTGGCACGTCGAGGTGCCCATGATCGCGACCATCTGGCCCGGTTCCACGGCGTTCGCGGCCGGCGCGGTCACGTGCGCGTCGACGTTGCCGACGGCGACGGCGATGCCTTCGGGCAGCCCGGTCCAGTCGGCCGCCTGCGCTGAGAGCCGCCCGGCGGTGTGGCCGAGCTGGCCGATGGTGTGCTCGACCTTCTCGGCGACGAAGTCGGTGAAGTCGGGGTTGAGCTGGCCGAGGAACTCCCGCGACGGGTATTGCCCGTCCTGGTAGATGCCCTTGTACCCGGCCGTGCACGCGTTGCGAACGTACTCCCCGGTCAGCTGCCAGACGATCCAGTCCGCCGCCTCGACCCAGCGGGCCATCGCGTCGTAGACCTCGCGGTCCTCCTCTAGCAGCTGCAGGCCCTTGGCGAACTCCCACTCCGAGGAGATGAACCCGCCGTAGCGCTTGATCCACTCCTCGCCGCGGGCATGGGCCAGCTCGTTGATGCGGTCCGCCTGCCCCTGCGCGGCGTGGTGCTTCCAGAGCTTGACGTATGCGTGCGGGCGCCCGGCGAACTGCTCAAGCTCACACAGCGGCGTCCCGTCCTGCGTCGTCGGCACCATGGTGCACGCAGTGAAGTCCGTCCCGATCCCGACCACGTCTGCGGGGTCCACCCCGGCCGCCTCGATCGCCGCCGGCACCGCGACCTTGAGCACCTCGACGTAGTCCGCCGGGTTCTGCAGCGCCCACTCCGGCGGGAGCTCCTCGTCCTCGTGCGCCGACAGCACCCGGTCCATCACCGCGTGCGGGTACTCGTGCACCGCGCTGCCCAGCTCCACACCGTCCGACACCCGCACGACCACCGCACGGCCGGACAACGTCCCGTAGTCGATCCCGACGACCAGCGCGGTGCTCTCGTTGATCATTTGCTGTCTCCTTGTGATTCGGATTCGTGCGGGCATTGCTCGTGCGAGGGTGGACTTCAACGTCCGGCGCGAACTACCGTCCGGTAGGACCGCTCCTGGCCGGGTTCGAGCCAGATCACTTCGCCGTCGTGCTCGGCCTGTTTGCGGCCGAAGTCTCGCGAGGTTGATGGTTCGACGCCCAGCACGTTGACACCGGGTGTCGCGTCGCGCCAGAGAACTAGCTGGTCCCAGCTGGCGGTGTCCTGTTCGACGCGTACCCAGGCGCCGTGGGGTGAGCGGACCTCTACCGCCGCGACCGGTCCGGGGTGCGGGCGGCAGTGGAGCACCACTTCGGGTGCAGTGCCATCGGCGATATCGAGGGTCCACGGCAGGGGGACGGTAGTTGGACCGGAGCGGTCACGCTCGCCGACAGGGTCCGCGGTCGCGGTCACGACCGTCCCCGGCACCACCACGGGTGCTCCGAGGTTGACGTGGTGGCGGAACATGTGCCCGGCAGGCACCCACCCCGGGTTGCGGACGGTGTCCTCGATACGAAGCATCGGTTCGGCTGTGCTGGCCACGAGTCGCCGGCGCAGCGCGAGCGTCGGTGTGCCGAGGGCGGCCTCGATCACGTCGCCGGTGACCTCGAGGGAGAGTACGCCGTCGTCGTCGACGAGCGACCATCGCACGTTCTCGGCGGGGATGTGGCCGACTCGCCCGTGCAGTGGGTGGTGTACTCCATCCACGGTGGACGGTGCACCGGTCGAGGCCAGCCCGCACGTGGTGAGCAGGCCACCGCCGAACGTGTGGACCCAGCCCGTGCTGCCGGACTTATAGCGGGCCGAGTTGATCGGGCCGCGCGCCGAGCGCCAGGCCAGGGGTAGCCCGGCGGCGTCCGCCCAGCCGATGTCCATGGCTCGGTCGAGGAGCAGATCGAAGGAGATGCCTGCAGGGTTGCGCACCGTCAGGATAGGGCTGCCGCGGCCTGGGCCCTCGTCGAGCACTGCCCGGGTGACCGACACGAGCTGGTCCGGTGCGCCGAGCAGGCGCCGTAGCGTCGGCTCGAGCATCACTGAGTCTGCACCGAAGCCCATCAGCCGGCCCCGCGCACCTCAACGGCCGACGACCGCCGGGCTCCGACTGCGATGGCGGCGACGAGGACGGCTCCGGTGAGGACGTACTGCCAGTAGGACGCGACGCCCAGCAGGTTCAGTGCGTTGGCCAGCACTGCAAAGAGCAGCGCGCCGACCACCGTTCCGAACATTGTGCCCCGCCCGCCGCGCAGTGCCGTGCCGCCGACGACGACGGCTGCGATGACGTCCATCTCGAAGCCCATGGCCATGTTGCCCTCGGCTGAGGACAACCGGCCTGCCATGAAGATCCCCGCCAGGGCGAAGCACACGCCGGCTACGACGAAAACTAGAACCTTCGCGTGGTTGACCGGTAGCCCGGCGAGCACGGCGGCCCGCTCGTTGCTACCGAATGCCCGCAAGGTGCGTCCGAAGTACGTTCGGCTGAGCAGCAGGTAGGACGCGACCGCCACCATGATGAATAGCAGAAACGAGATCGGCAGCCAGCCCACCGTGCCGGTGGTCGCCGCCCGGTAGTTGCTCGACGTGATCGGCACGACCTTTCCGGAGGTCCAGATAAACGCCAGACCGAGGAAGAGGTACAGGGTGCCGAGCGTCGCGATGAACGGCGCGATCCGCACGTAGGTCACCAGTAGCCCGTTGACCAGGCCGAGCACGACGCCGATACCGAGGGCGAGTGCCATCGCTGCCCCGATGGTGGTGTGGGGCAGCACGGTTGCCACGGCGATCGCACTGACCGCGATGACCCCACCGACCGACAGGTCCAGCAGCCCACCGGCGATGAGCAGCGTCATGCCGCATGCGGCCAAACCCACGAACGACGCCTGGAAGAGGACGTTCTCGATGTTGCCGGGGCCCCAGAAGGACGGCTTGGTCAGGCCGACGCCGATGGCCAGGACCACGAGAACGGCAAGGAGGTACTGCCGCGAGGCGAAGTGGAGGGCGCTCTGCAGCTGCCCCGGTCCGCGATCGACCCGGGCGGAACGGTTGATGGTGTCGGTGGTGGTCACGAAAGCCTTCCCTCCAGCATTCGGCGGACCGCGGCACGCTGCGCACCGTCGACGCTCAGCGCGAAGATCAGCAGCAGCCCGAGCGCGACGTACTGGTAGAACGACGGGACGTTGAGCAGGTTGAGGCCAGAGTTGATCATCGCCAGCAGCAGCGCGGCAACGAACGTCCCGACGATGTTGGCGCGCCCGCCGGCCATGGACGTGCCGCCCAGCACCACAATGGCGATGGCTTGCAGCTCGAGGCCGGCAGAGACCGAGCCGTTGACGACGCCGAGTTGGCTGGCCAGAAGAACCCCCCCGACGCCCGCGGACGCGCCGGCGACAAGATAGCTGAGCAGGAGCACGCGGTTGACGCTGATGCCCGTGTCCACGGCCGCTTCGGGACTGCCGCCGACGGCGACCACGTGCTTACCGAAGCGCATCCGCTCGAGCGTGAACCACATGGCCCCGCCGGCGGCGACCGCGATGAGGAAGGGCACGGGGATGCCGAGCAGCGAAGATGTCGCCACGTCCTTGAACCCGGCCGAGGCGATCATGATGGGGGCGCCTCCGGTGAAGAGCAGCACCGCCCCGCGGAAGACGCTCATGGTGGCAAGGGTGCCGATGAAGCCGGGCACCTTGGCCTGGGTGACGATCAGTCCGTTGACAAGGCCGAGCGCGGCGCCGACCGCGATACCTACGGCCGCTCCGACGAGCGGTCCCGAGGCGTTGACGGCGGCCGCCGCGACGCAGGCAGCCAGCGCCTGTGCCGATCCGACCGACAGGTCGATGCCGCGCACGGCGATGACTAGGGTCATCCCGTAGCCGACGATCGCGAGAATCGCGGCGTTGACGAGCATGTTCGTCACGTTCGAGGCCGAGGCGAAGTTCGGGACGATTGCGAGGCCGGCAATGAGCACGAGCAGAAAGGGCACGAGCACACCGGAGTTCTGCAGCAGGCGCCGGCGCTGGTCGGCACGGCGCGCCCGCTCGGCCGAGCGGTCCCGTTCTGCGGCGACGAGCTCATCAGCCGCGCGAACAGTGGCGGTCTCAGGCATGGTTGGTCTCCTGCGCGGTCTGGCCGACGGATGCGCCGACGATGTTCTCCTCGGTGACGTCCCTGCCGCGTAGCTCGGCGACATGGCGTCCGGCGAAGTACACGGCACAGCGGTCCGCAATCGCGGCGAGCTCCGGTGCATCGGAGCTTGACACCACCACGGCCACGCCGCTGTCGGCGAGCTGTTGGATGAGCTGGTAGATGTCGACCTTCGCCCCGACGTCTACGCCTCGGGTGGGTTCGTTCAACAGCAGCACTGAGCAGCCCGAGAGCAGGGCACGACTCAGAAGCACCTTCTGCTGGTTCCCCCCCGAGAGGTTGCCGACGAGCTGACGGCCGTGCGGCACCCTGATGCGCATCTGGTCCCGCAGTTTGAGGAACTCGGCTGACTCGTCGCGTGGTACCGGCAGCAGCCGGTTACGCCAGGGCAGGGCCCGGCGGTCACGGGACACCATGGCGTTCTCGGTCACGTCGAGGTGCGGCAGGATGCCCTCGCCCTTACGGTCCTCGGAGAGCATGAAGATTCCGTTGGCCACTGCCTCGCGACTGCTGCGCAGGCGGACCTGGCGACTGTCGACCCTGACGGTCCCACGCTGCGCGACGAGGTCACCGAAGAGTGCCCGGGTGAGTTCGGTGCGGCCGGAGCCGACCAGCCCGGCCAGGCCGAGGATCTCACCACGGCGGACTTCGAGGTCGAACGGCTCGGCGACGCCTGGAACCACCAGGTCGCGGACCTCGAGCCGGACGTCGACGGCACTCTCGTGGACGGCGGCGTGCTCGTAGGTCTGTGGCTTACGGCCGAGCATGTGCTCGACAAGGCGGGGCTCGTCGAGCTCGGCGGTGGGCTGGTGTGCGACGAGCTCACCGTCACGCAGCACGGCTACGTCGTCGCAGATGGTGAAGATCTCGTCGAGGTGGTGGGAGACGTAGACGATGGCCTTTCCCCGCTCGGCCAAGCGGCGAACGATGGTGTGAAGCTGGCTGATCTCTGCGGCGTTGAGGGCAGCTGTGGGTTCATCCATGATAAGGACGTCGAACTCACGTGAGAGTGCACGGGCGATCTCGACCATCTGCCGGTCACCCACGGTGAGCGAGCTCAGCGGGCGGTCCGGATCGAGCTCCATGCCGAGCTGCTCGAGCACCTCGACGGACCGCGCACGGGTACGTCCCCGGTGCACCACTCCGCCAGATGTGAGCTCGTGCCCGAGGAAGATGTTGTCGGCCACCGAGAGCTGCGGGACCTGCCGGAACTCCTGGCTGACCACGCTTATGCCGGCGGCCTGGGAGTCAGCCGAGCTCCGGAATCGCTGCTCGGCCCCCTTCACGATCACCGCGCCTCGCACGGGCTGCTCGATGCCACCGAGGATGCGGATGAGCGTGCTCTTGCCGGCCCCGTTCTCACCTACAAGTCCGAGGACCTGTCCTGCTCGGATCTGCAGGGACACACCCTTGAGCGCCCGGACCCCTGGGTACTCCTGAACGACGTCGTTGACCTGCAGCACTGTCGTCATCGCTTCTCTCCATCGGCGCGATGGGTGGGGGTGGCCGGAGCCACCCCCACCACGTGGTCGGCTCAGTCCTGCGCGGCGCGGGACGCGCGGAAGTCGGCCATGTTGTCGGCGGTCACGATCTCCACGGGGAAGAAGATCGTCTTGTTCTCGGCGTCGTCGTAGCTCGCGTCGTTCCCCTCGAGCAGGGCGAGGACGGTCTCAACGGCCTTGACGCCCTGTCCGTACGGGTCCTGGGCAACGGTCGCACTCATCAGACCCTGTTCAATCAGGTCGAGGGCGCCGTCGGAGCCGTCGAACCCGATGAGGATGAAGCCGTCGGCCACGGACTTGCCTGCCGTCTCCATGGCACGCTGGGCGCCGATGGCCGAGTCGTCGTTGGCCGCGTAGATGACCTCTAGGTCAGGGTTGGCCGACAGCATGTCCTGCGCGGCGGCAAAGCCACCGTCGACGGTGTCGTTGCCGTCGAGGCTGGAGACGATCTCAAAGTTCTCGTGGTCGTCCACGGCCGCGACGAACTCGGCCACACGCTCCTCACCCACCACCGAGCCGGCGTGCAGCTCGATGACGCCGACCTTGTGGGGTCCGGGGACATCGCCGAGCTGCTCGATGACGTACTCGGCAGCCAAGGCTCCGCCGTTGGCGTTGTTGGACTGGATGTAGGCGTCATAGTCGCCGGCGGTGCCGATGTCGGCGATGACGACTGGGATCTTCGCGGCGTGGGCAGCGTCGATCGTCGCGGGTAGCGCGGTCGGCTGTACCGGGGTGACGATCAGACCCGAGATATCCTGGTTGATCAGGTCGAGCGAGCCGGAGACCTGCTGGTTCTGGTCGGACTTCTGGTCGACCACCACGACATTGACCCCGGCCTCTTCTCCACCGGCCTTGACGCCCGCGGAGTAGGACTGCCAGTAGGGGTTCTGCAGGTCGTAGACCGAGTAGCCGATGGTCAGCGGGTCCTTGGCCTCGAACTCCACGGAAGCGCTGGCGCCGGTGGCGTTGTCGCCACCATCAGCACTGTCGGCGGGCTCGTCGGCACCGCTGGCGCAGGCGGCCAGCATGAGGCTGGCGACGGCTGAGAGTGCAACGACTCTGGGGAGGTTGCGCATGGTGTCTCCTTTGACGTGATGGGTTGATTGTCTGGGTCGTGCTTGTGGCGATTTGGTGTGCTGGGTCGTCCGCTGGGGTCAGCGGATGTTCGTCGTCAGGCGCCCGGTGTTGGCGGCGGGGGCGACGAAGGCGTTGTCGTGCAGGCCGGCCCAAGCGGGCAGGGGCGTGGGCGTGTCGGCGGCGTGCTCGGTCGGCTCGTGGCTGTAGGTCGAGACTTCACGGACGACCAGCGGCGTCGGAGAGTCGGCCGGGCAGCGGAACGCGTGCAGATGCTTCCGGTGCATTACGAACTTGGGGTCACCGCTCTTGAGCCGAACGTGGCTGGTGAGCCGGGCATAGGTCTGCTCGCGGCCGGCGGGAAGGTCGACCCCGTCGGGCCACGGCGAGCCGGCGGGCATCGGGTTGAAGCTGAGGACCTCCTCGTCACCCACCTGGACGGGCGTGGGAGCGTAGAAGACCTCCATCTCGCCCATCACTACCTCGTAGCTCTCGGTCTTGCGCTGGTGGAAGTGGGGCGGGCAGAACTTGCCCGGGTGGACGATCATCAGCTTGTCGCACAGGCCGCTGTACTCCGACCCGTGGGAGGCGGATGCGGGCAGGCCATCGACAGCCGCCTCGTTGAGCGACTCAAATATCACCATGAGCTCGTGAGCCTCACGCGACCAGAGGCCGTTCTCGAAGGCTGCGTACTGGTCGTCACCGAAGACGATGCCAGCGCTGTCGTTGACCATGTCGCCCGAGATCGGGTAGCGAAGCGCCCGCGCGAGCGATGCTGCCTCGTTCAGCCACTCGTCATACTCACGCCGGGTCACGTATGTCCTGGGCACTGCACCCCTCCGTTGGATCGCAAGTCCGCCTCGGCCGTAACTGCCGGGCGCTGAGCAGGAGCCGGAGACTCTTGAACCGGTTCACTCCTGAACCGGTTCAAGAGTGCCGGTGATTGAGGGATGGTGTCAAACGGCGTCATCGAATCGTTACGGACGGCCCGCTGATGACTCCCGCACGACTAGCCGAGGTTCGAAGTCGACGTGGGCGCCCGGAGCGCGCGCACCTACGAGAAGATTCGCGGCCGCAGTACCAATCGCGAAGGACGGCTGATGCACGGTCGTCAGCGGCGGGTTCAGGGCCGGCGCGAAATCGGCGTCGTCGTAGCCCACCAGTGCGACATCTCCGGGGACGTCGAGGTGTCGCTCCTTCAGGGCCAGCAACGCTCCGAGCGCGAGCATGTCGTTGACGCACATCACCGCACTGATCTCGCGATCCTCAAGCAGCGGGCGGACCGCCGCCGAGCCCTCCGCCACGGTCAGGTCCTCCACCACGACCTCGGTCATCACCTCAGCCGGGTCCAGGCCGCGCTCACGAATGGCCGCCATGGCACCCTCACGCCGCTCGGCACACCACGAGACTCGGGATGGGCCGTTCACCATGGCGATATGCCGGTGCCCGAGGTCGAGAAGATGACTCACCGCCAACCGTGCGCCCTCGACGTTGTCCAGGCTCACCCAGGCCCCCAGCGAGCCCGGCTGCTGCCGCTCAAGCGCCACCACACCGAACGGACGGGCCTCGAACGAACGCCAATCTGCGGGCCTGTCTACGATCGGCGCAATGATCAGCCCATCCACGCCTTGCCGTTCGAGCGCCCGCAGCAGGCTCCGCTGACGATCAGGGTCCTGGTGCGTCGAGCCGACCACAAGCGTGAGCTTGTGCTCGTCAGCCACCGTCTCGACACCGCGCAGCACGGACGCCCAGTACGGATTGCCCACATCCGGCACGACGACACCGATCAACTTGGAGCGTCGGCTCCGTAATTGACCCGCCGCCCCCGAACCGACGAACCCGAGGGCCCGCATCGCCTCCTCGACCCGTTGCCGGGTGCTCTCCCCGACGATCGCGGGGTTGTTCAGCACGTTGGACACAGTGCCGAGAGAGACACCGGCGGCCGCAGCAACATCGCGTACACCGACAGTGCGCGAGCGCTCATCCGCGTCTTCCGGTGATGCCCCCACGAGCAGCGGCACCGCCCTTCGACGTCGTAGTGGATGCGGGTCTCAACGGTCTTCGTGACTGCGGGACTAGGTCGGGATATTACCTCGGCGCACCTGCACGAAATGTCCACAGCGAGACGGCGCCCGTCCCCCCGCACGTCGGCGCGGGCGACAAGCCATCGCGATGGCGGTCCAACGTCCCGTGCGTGCCTTCGCTCGACCCGCCTGACCTGATGAACCTCACGGCCTTGCCCGGCACGCTTGCGCGGAGCATGCCTGGGTGCCTAAGCCGAATGCTGTACACGACGAGGATCGCTATTCCGACGAAGGGAGAACTGCCGAAGCGGCCAACGTCCAGAGCTGGTCGCGGGATTGTCCTTGAGCCCGTTGAGAAAGTCGCGGCTGCATCAGGTTCTGGCTGATTCAGGGGCGCGCGCCAAATGGCAGGTCGTCACATTTTGCGGTCCGTCATCACATCACCCCGCTATCTCCAGAAGCCTCGTTCAACCCCGAGCCCGGCCGCTACGTGCGACGCCCACAACGTGAGTCACCGCGCCACTGTCGCTAATCCGAAGCGCCTAACTCTGTCAACGTCTCGCACTTCCTTGCAGGATCATCGGCGCGATTGCAGGTCTACAGACTCGGCACACCTTGCCGAGTGTTTTCCGTTCATTCAAAACACGCCGTTCGTGGCGGGGCGATTCTCCAACGCTGGCGCCTTGTCGTTGCTGCAAGAGCAGTCCGGCGTGGAGCGCCATGATCCCGGCGGCGGCGAGCCCGGCCCAACCGACGGCGGCATCCGTGCTGAGCACGTTTCGTCGCGACTGACGCATCGGGCCTGCCGGCAACGCAACGTGGTCGAGCGCGACTCAGATCTCTCGCGAATTGGTCCGCACCCTCGACCGCACTGTGGGCACCCCTCGCCAATGGCGTTGCCGCACCCGACCACCGCACGCACGGCGCTGAACCCGTACGGACAGGGGCACGCGGCTCGAGCCACACCCGTAGCAGCCGAGGACCGCAGAGGACCGCAGAGGACTACGGTCGCGTGGATTTCGACAACCAGGCGGCGGCCTCGACGGTCCGGGCTATCCGCGGCCGAGACTGTGAAAAGAGTGCAGCTGGTCTCAGGGTTCCATGTAGACCAGTACAGCTACCCAGTAGTAGGCGAGCACGTTAGGGCATCCGAGCGCCGCGCCGGGCAGCGGCCACAAAGGCCCCGACGGCTTGGGCCTGCCCTGCGGTACCGAACGCCTGTCGTGGCGGCCACGCTGCGGCCCTCCTCCCGGCGCCTCGATAGCATCCAGCCTCGCTGGACCTGGTCTGCAGTTTCAGGCAATCGTCGGCATTCTTACCGCGCCATATCCACGAAACGCGAGTAATGACCCTGGAATGCCACCACCACGGTGTCGGTCGGCCCGTTACGGTGCTTGGCCACGATGATGTCCGCCTCGCCGGCGCGGGGGGTCTCCTTGTCATAGGAGTCCTCGCGGTGCAGCAGGATGACGACGTCCGCGTCCTGCTCGAGCGAGCCTGACTCGCGAAGGTCGCTCATCATCGGCTTCTTGTCCGTGCGCTGCTCGGGGCCACGGTTGAGCTGGGCGACCGCGATGACCGGCACCTCGAGCTCCTTGGCGAGCAGCTTGAGGGCACGGGAGAACTCCGAGACCTCCTGCTGGCGCGACTCCACCCGCTTGCCCGAGCTCATCAGCTGGAGGTAGTCGACCACCACGAGCCGCAGGTCGTGCTTCTGCTTGAGCCGCCGGCACTTGGCGCGGATCTCCATGAGCGACATGTTCGGGCTGTCGTCGATGAACAGAGGCGCCTCGGAGACGCGACCCATGGCCTGGGCGATCTTCGTCCAGTCCTCGTCACGCATGTTGCCCTTGCGCATGTTCTGCAGCGGCACCGCCGCCTCCGCCGCGAGCAGACGCATGGTGAGCTCGGCGCGGCCCATCTCCAGGGAGAAGATCACCGAGGTCAAACCGTGCTTGATGGACGCTGACCGACAGATGTCCACTGCCAGAGTTGATTTACCGACGGCCGGCCTGGCCGCGATGATGATCATCTGGCCGCCGTGCAGACCGTTGGTCAAGGTGTCCAGATCTGCGAACCCGGTCGGCACGCCGGTCATGCCCTCGCCGCGGTTCGAGGCCTTCTCGATCTCGTCCATGGCGAGGTTGATCGTGTCCCGCAGGGGCACGTAGTCCTCACTGGTGCGCCGCTCGGTGACGGCGTAGACCTCCGCCTGGGCGCTGTTGACCAGCTCGTCGACGTCGCCGCCGTCGGTGGAGTAGCCGAGCTGGACGATGCGGGTCCCAGCCTCGACCAGGCGCCGGAGCACGGACTGCTCCCGCACGATGCGGGCGTAGTAGCCGGCGTTCGCCGCGGTGGGCACCGAGGAGATCAGCGTGTGCAGGTACGGGGCGCCGCCCACCCGGGCGATCTCGCCACGCTTGGCGAGCTCGGCCGCCACCGTGACGGCGTCCGCCGGCTCGCCGCGACCGTACAGGTCGAGAATTGCCTCATAGACCATCTCGTGGGCGGGCCGGTAGAAGTCGTTGCCGCGCAGCTCCTCGACGACGTCGGCGATGGCGTCCTTGGACAGCAGCATGCCGCCGAGCACACTCTGCTCGGCCGCCACATCCTGCGGAGGCGTCCTGTCGAAGGCCTCCCGGGACCCCACCTGCTCGTCGACGAGAGACAAACGACCTCCTCCATTTTCCGCACCTCGTACCACCTGGCACCAGGTCTACCGGCGGCCACTGACACCAGCCGACAGGCGGCGCGCAAAGAGCGCCCAAGCGGACGGTACGGCCCCGACCTGCCTGGTGGCCAAGCGCCCCTGTGCATAACAGACGACCTATCCTGTGGACGGCGTGTGGACGCCATCCTCAGGGTTGTGCACAGTCTGGGGATAACTATGTGGAGCAGGCCGTCCGCCATGACACCGGCGCCCGGAATCCGCCCGCCGGGACGTGCACAGACTGTGGACAGAAAGAAGTAGGCACATCCGTGGACGACACTCCGAAGGCCCGCGTCAACCCTCGACGCACACCTGAGGCGGAGCGGCCTAGCGGCAAGCTCCTGGACCGGCAGATCCTCGCCCTGGCTCTGCCTGCGCTCGGCGCGCTGGTCGCCGAGCCGCTGTTCGTTCTCATCGACTCCGTGATGGTCGGCCACCTCGGCACCGCCGAGCTCGCCGGGCTCGCGCTCAGCTCCACCCTGCTGACCACCGCCGTCGGCATCTTCGTCTTCCTCGCCTATGCCACCACCGCGGCCACCGCGCGCCGGATCGGCGCCGGCGACCGGGCCGGCGCCGTCGCCGCCGGCGTGGACGGCATGTGGCTCGGCCTGGGACTGGGCCTGGTCACCGCCGCAGCGGCGTTCGCCGCCGCACCGTGGATCGTCGACGCGATGGGCGCGCCGGACACCGTCGCCCCGCACGCCGTCGCGTACCTGCGCGCCTCCGCCCCGGGGCTGCCGGGCATGCTGCTCGTCCTGGCCGCGACCGGCACGCTGCGCGGCCTGCTGGACACCCGCACGCCGTTCGTCGTGGCCGTCGCCGGCGCGCTGTCGAACATCGGCCTCAACGCGGTCTTCATCTACGGGTTGGGGCTCGGCGTGGCCGGATCCGGGCTGGGCACCGCGGTCGCGCAGACCGGCATGGCGGTCGTGCTCGGCATCGTGGTCCTGCGCGGCGCCCGAAGGCTCGGGGTGAGCCTGCGCCCGCACGCCGCCGGCATCTGGTCCGCGGCGCTGATCGGTGCGCCGTTGTTCGTCCGCACGCTGACCCTGCGGCTCGCGATCCTGACCACGGTCGCGGTGGCCACCTCACTGGGCGCCGTCGCCCTGGCCGCGCACCAGGTGATCAACGCGATGTGGGGGCTGGCCGCGTTCGGCCTGGACGCCCTGGCGATCGCCGCGCAGGCGCTCGTGGGCCGCGGCCTGGGGGCCGGCGACGTGCCGCACGTGCGCGCCGTCATGCGCCGCTGCCTGCAGTGGGGCACGGGGGCCGGGGTGGCGCTCGGCGTCGTGTTCGCCGCAGCCGGATGGTGGCTGGCGCCGCTGTTCACCGCCGACGACGACGTCCGCCTGGCCGCTGCCGTCGGTCTCGCCGTGGCCGGGGCGTGCCTGCCGATCGCCGGCTGGGTCTTCGTGCTCGACGGTGTGCTCATCGGCGCCGGTGACGGCCGCTACCTGGCCCGGGCGGGCGTGCTCACGCTGGTGGTCTACCTGCCGCTGGCGTGGGCGGTCCAGCAGTACGCGCCCGACGGCGTCGCCGGGCTTGCGTGGTTGTGGGCGGCCTTCGGCGGTGCTTTCATGGCAGCGCGGGCGGTGACCACGGGGCTGCGGGCCCGCGGCACCGCGTGGATGGTGCTCGGCGCGGAGCGCTGAGTCGGGCGACCGCCCGGATGACGGGTGGCGTCCGGGCGACTCGTCGGGCGGGCCGGTGTCGAACCGCACCGCCCCGGTGCGACGCACGGGCACAGAGGGTCACCGACACGGAGAGGACGACACCATGCAGCGGATCACCCCGAACCTGTGGTTCGACACCGAGGCCGAGGAGGCCGCAAACTTCTACATCGCCGTCTTCGGGGAGGGCCGGATCACGGAGGTCGCCCGCTACGGACCGGATGCGCCCGGCCCCGAGGGCCAGGTCATGACGGTCGCCTTCGAGCTTCAGGGCCAGCGGTTCGTCGGCATCAACGGAGGCCCGGAGTTCTCGTTCACCGAGGCCGTCTCGTTCGAGATCACCTGCAAGTCCCAGGAGGAGGTCGACCACTACTGGGACGCCCTCGTCGAAGGTGGCCAGGCAGCCCCGTGCGGCTGGCTGAAGGACAAGTACGGGCTGTCCTGGCAGGTCACCCCCACCGAGCTCATCGAGATGATCACCGACCCGGACCCCGCCAAGGCGCAACGGGCCATGCAGGCCATGCTGGCCACCTTCGGCAAGTTCGACATCGCCGAGCTGCGTGCCGCGTACGACGGCGCCTGACGCCGGCCGGGGGTCGTGTGTCACCCGCCGCCGGGCACGTATGACATCGGACAGATACGGCAACGGCCCGGCTCCCTGGGGAGCCGGGCCGTTGTTCACCGTGCCGGGCATGACATCTCACGGAGAAGATGACATCTCGGCGCTAGCGGGTGCCGGTCAGGACCGGCGTGGTGTCACTTGCCGGGGACGACGGTGACCTCGAGGGACGCCTGGACGTCCTCGTGGAGGCGCACGTTGACCTTGTGCTCGCCGAGGGCCTTGATCGGGGTGGGGACCTCGATCTTGCGGCGGTCCAGCTGCGGGCCACCGGCGGCCTTGACGGCCTCGGCGATGTCCGCGGTGGTCACGGCGCCGAACAGGCGGCCGTTCTCACCGGAACGAACCGCGATGGTGACGGGGTTCGCCTGCAGACGGTCTCGTACGTCGCGGGCCTCCTCGATCGTGGCGATCGCGCGCGACTTGCGCGCCGCCTGGATCTGGTCGACCTGCTTCTGGCCGCCCTTGGTCCAGCGCGTGGCCAGGCCGCGGGGCACGAGATAGTTACGGGCGTACCCGTCCTTGACCTCGACCACGTCGCCGGCCGTGCCGAGACCGGAGACCTCGTGCGTCAGGATCAGCTTGGACATGAGTCGTCTCCTTTCTCAGCGAGCCGAGCTCGAGTACGGCAGCAGAGCCATCTCGCGGGCGTTCTTGACGGCCTTCGCGATGAGTCGCTGCTCCTGGACGGACACCCCGGTCACGCGACGGGCGCGGATCTTGCCGCGGTCGGAGATGAACTTCCGAAGCAGCGCGGTGTCCTTGTAGTCGATGTTGTCGATCTTCCCCGCCTTGAGCGGGTTGGCCTTCTTCTTCGGCTTGCGAAGAACGGGCTTCGCCATGGTGGTGCTCCTCGATGATCCGTGCGCGGGGTGGTGCCCCGCGAGAGAAAAGGTCTGACTTAGAAGGGGGGCTCGTCGTTGAACGCGCTCGAGCCGCCGCCCGTGGCCCAGGGGTCGTCCTGCTGGCCGCCGCCGGGGGCGTTGAAGCCGCCACCCTGCTGCGCGCCGGCAGCGGCGTATCCGCCCTGCTGGCCGCCGCCGAATCCGCCGCCCTGGCCGCCGCCGAAGCCGCCACCACCGCCGCCGCCGCGCGAGGCGCGGGTGACCTTGGCCGTGGCGTACCGGAGGGAGGGACCGACCTCGTCGACCTGCATCTCCACGACCGTGCGCTTCTCGCCCTCGCGGGTCTCGAAGGAACGCTGGACCAGACGGCCCTGCACGATCACGCGGGTGCCCTTGGTCAGCGACTCGGCGACGTTCTCCGCGGCCTCGCGCCAGACCGAGCAGCGCAGGAACAGGGTCTCCCCGTCCTTCCACTCGTTGGACTGGCGGTCGAAGGTGCGCGGCGTAGACGCCACGGTGAAGCTGGCCACGGCCGCCCCCGACGGGGTGAATCGCAGCTCGGGGTCCGCCGTCAGGTTGCCGACGACGGTGATGACGGTCTCTCCTGCCATGCTTTGCTCCCTGGGTCAGGTGGTGCTCGACGAGCGGATGCTCAGTGAGCGTCCGGGCGGATGAGCTTGGTGCGCAGGACGGCCTCGTTCAGGCCGAGCTGACGGTCGAGCTCCTGGGCCAGCTCCGGCGTCGTCTTCATATCGACGACGGCGTAGATGCCCTCGGAACGCTTCTTGATGTCGAAGGCAAGACGGCGCTTGCCCCAGATGTCGACCTTCTCCACGGTGCCGCCGCCGGTCTTGACGACCGTGAGCAGCTTGTCGAGCGACGGGGCGACCGTACGCTCGTCGACCTCGGGGTCGAGGATGATCATGAGCTCATAGCTACGCATGCTTGATACCCACCTCCTCTGGACTCAGGCGGTCACGGAATTTCCGTGACAGGAGGGTGATGCGTGTCCGGCCCCTACCCATCCGCGGGTGCGGCTGCGCGGGGACCAGCGACTTACTTTACCGTAGCGACGCCCTCCCACCGACCGCGACGCTCGTCACAGCCGCTGTGGACAGTCGCGCTGCGCCGCGTCGCATCGCACCGCTAGGTCCGGTCGCGCCCCTGTCCGATGAAGTCCTGCCACCGACCCTGACCCTGGGTGTCGGTTCCGGCGGGTGGCGCCACGGGCGGGGTCTGCTGACCGGGCGTCGGGCCGCCCGGCTGGGGGGTCGTGGGCTCGGTGGGCACCTCGGTCGGCGCCTCGGTGGGAGCCTCCGTGGTGGGCTCCTCCGTCGGTGCCTCGGTGGTCGGTTCCGGGGTGGGCGTCTCGGTCGTCGGCTCCTCGGTGGGCACCTCGGTGGTCGGCGCCTCGACGGGCGGAGCGACGGGGCGACGCGGGCGCGCGGAGGGCTCGGGGAAGTCCTCGACAGGCATGCCCTCGGTCGCGCCGACCATGTAGTCACGCCAGATCCGCGCCGGGTACTGCCCGCCGCCCATGAACACCGTCGACACGTCGCCGAAGCCGGTGAGGGACTCCTCGCTACCGTCCGGGCCCACCTGGTACATGTTGACGAACGTGGCCAGCTGGGGGACGTAGCCCCCGAAGTTCGCCGACTTCTGCCCCGTCGAGGTACCCGTCTTGCCGGCGACCGGGCGGCCACCCAGGGAGTTGCCGATGCTCCTCGCGGCGCTGCCGTCCTCGACGACGGCCTGCATGGCGAACGTCGCGTCCGCCGTGACCTGCTCGTCGAACTCACGCTCGCCCTGCCCGCCGCCGGTGTAGACGGTGTTGCCCGCGGCGTCACGGACGGCGTCGACGATGAAGGAGTCGTGGCGCACGCCCTGGGAGGCGAAGGTGGCGAACGCCGTCGCCATCTCCAGGGAGGTCGGGGAGGCCGGGCCGAGCACGTTCGAGATGTCCGCCGTGAGACCGGGCGTGTCCTGCGGGACACCGGCACGGACGGCGGCCTCGAGGGTCTTCTGCGGCCCGTACTCCTCGTTCAGCTGGCCGTAGACGGTGTTGACCGAGTTCTCCGTGGCCTCGATGAGGTTGATCCGGCCGAGCCCGCGCCCGTCGAAGTTACGCACGGTCCAGTCACCGATGTCCAGGCGGGCCGGAGCCTGGTAGGTGTCGTACAGGCTTGCACCCTGCTCCAGCGCCGAGATCAGCGTGAACGGCTTGAAGGTCGAGCCGGCCTGGGCGCGGTCCTGTGTGGCGGCGTTGCGCGGCTGGCTGACGTAGTCCGGACCGCCGTAGAGCGCGACGATCCCACCCGTGGCGGGGTCGATGGAGACCAGCGAGACCTTGTTGTTCTCGGGCCGGTCGTCGGGGAGGTTGTCCACCGCCTGGACGGCCGCGTCCTGGCTGCGCTGGTCGATGGTGGTGACGATGTCCAGCCCGCGGGTGTCGATCTGCTCCTCGGTCATGCCGGCGCGGTTGACGAGCTCCTCGCGCACCATCGTGAGCAGGTACCCGGTGGGACCGCCGTAGGTGTTCTCCGTGTTCCGGTCGATGGCGGTGGGGTAGACGGCGGCGTCCCGGTCCCCCTGGTCGATCCACCCGTCCTGCACCATGAGGTCGAGCACCCGGTTCCACCGCTGCTCCGCCCGCTCGGGGTTGACCGCCGGGTCCCACCGGCTGGGCGAGGGGATGATCCCCGCGATGAGGGCAGACTCTGAGATCGACAGCTCGGCGGCGGGCTTGTCGAAGTAGGCCTGCGCGGCCTTCTCGATCCCGTACGCGCCGCGACCGAAGTAGATGGTGTTGAGGTAGTTCTCGAGGATGGTCTCCTTCGACTGCGACCGGTCGATCTTCAGCGCGAGGATGGTCTCGTTGAACTTGCCCAGATAGCTGGTCGTGGTGCCGGTGTAGTACCGCTCGACGTACTGCTGGGTCAGCGTGGAACCGCCCTGGGTGGGCAGCCCCCGCAGGTTGTTCCACAGGGCGCGTACGAGACCCTTAGGGTCGACGCCGTTGTTCTCGTAGAAACCGGAGTCCTCTGAGGCGATGATGGCGGCGCTGACGTGCTCGGGCAGGGAGTCGAGCGGGACGGACTCGCGGTCGAACTCGGCGAACGAGCCCATGGGGGTCTCGCCGTCGGCGTAGTAGACGGTCGTGGCCTCCGCGAGCGCGAAGTCGTCCGGGGCGGGCACGTCCGTGGTCGCGTAGGCGAAGACGAAGACGCCGAGCACCGCGGCGATGCCGGTGAGAATCGTGCCGAGCACGACACGCCAGCTCGGCAGCCAGCGCCGGATGGGCCCCTTGCCCGATCGCGGGTAGTCGAAGAAGCCCTTGTTCTTCGCAGCCGGGCGCCGCCCACCCCCGCCGCGTCGGCTCGCGCCCGCGGCGCTTTGGCTGGCGGCGGCGGTGCGGCCCGAGGCTGCTGCACGACCGGACGCCGCGGTACGGCTGGACGCCGCCGTACGGCTGGCGGCGGGCCGCCGTCCCGGTGCCGCTCCGCCCCCGCCGGCCGCACCGCGGGCGCCCGACCCTCCCCCGCCCGTCGGGCGGCCCGAACCGCCACCGGCGCCACCGCGGCGATCATCCGAGCGCCCGGTGGGGTTCCAGTTCGGGGTGCGTGCCAAAAGAGGACTGCCTTTCGCCGTGCCACACCGGTGCCCGGCGCGGGTGGGGACGTCGCCCGCGGCGCCACGGCCCCGGGTTGTTCGCACCTTGGACCGGTCGCCCTACGGGCAGATCGTCCTTCAGTATGCGGCAGCCACCTTGCCGTAGACCATGTCCGCCGTCACATCTGGAGGCGTGTCACATCGCACCTGACGACGCGCATCGGTGGCCGCGATATATCGGTGCGATATATTGCGGTGCTATCCCAGGGCGAGTCGTCACGACCCGACCGGGCCGAACCAGCGCCGTCCCGGCGCCTTGGCACCACGAGAGGAGGCCGGCATTGGGCACACGGTCCCAGATGCTCGAGCTGGCCATCCTCGGCCGGCTCCGGGAGACCCCGACGCACGGCTACGAGCTGCGCAAGCACCTCAATGCAACGCTCGGCGCGTTCCGCACCCTGTCCTACGGTTCGCTCTACCCCGCGCTCCGCACGCTGACCGACCGCGAGCTCATCACGGCCGACGATCCCGCCGCCGCCCCGGGGCTGGCCGGGAAGCGGGCCCGCATCGTCTACCGGATCACCGGGGCCGGGCTCGCGCACCTGGAAGGCTCGCTCGCCACCGCCGGCCCGGCCGCGTGGGATGACGACGCCTCCTTCGACGTCCGCTTCACGCTGTTCGGCAGCACGGACGCCACCACCCGTCTGCGCATCCTCGAGGGCCGCCGTGCGCGCATGGTGGAGCGGATGGAGAACCTCCGGCAGTCCTTCGGCCGCACGTCGCGGCGCATGGACTCCTATACCGCCGAGCTCGCCCGCCACGGCCTGGAACAGGTCGAGCGGGAGGTGGCCTGGCTCGAGCGGGTCATCGACACCGAGCGCGGCACGCGTGGCGCGCTCGACTACGGCGACATCTCGCCGCCGGGCACGACCCGCACCTCCGGGCCGTCCGCACATCGGGGCGACGCGGCTTTGCCACCGGGAACCCGCCCGGCTGGCGCACCCTCCGCGGACGCCACCGGCGCTCCCGCCACTTCCAGGAACGAACCATTGAAAAAGGAGCAAGCATGAGTGCTATCCGCGTCGCCATCGTCGGCGTCGGGAACTGCGCGTCCTCGCTGGTCCAGGGCGTGCAGTTCTACGCCGACGCCGACCCCGAGAGCACCGTCCCTGGCCTGATGCACGTGCAGTTCGGCAAGTATCACGTACGTGACATCGAGTTCGTGGCTGCCTTCGACGTCGACGGCAAGAAGGTCGGCACCGACCTGTCCGAGGCGATCAACGCTTCCGAGAACAACACCATCAAGATCTGCGACGTGCCGCCGCTCGGTGTGCCGGTCCAGCGTGGTCACACCTTCGACGGCCTGGGCAAGTACTACCGCGAGACGATCGAGGAGTCGACGGCGGAGCCCGTGGACGTCGTCGCCAGCCTGCGCGAGACTCGTGCGGACGTGCTGGTGTGCTACCTGCCTGTGGGTTCCGAGCACGCCGCCAAGTTCTACGCCCAGTGCGCGATCGACGCCGGGGTGGCGTTCGTCAACGCGCTGCCGGTCTTCATCGCGGGCACCAAGGAGTGGGCCGACAAGTTCACCGCCGCCGGCGTGCCGATCGTCGGTGACGACATCAAGTCCCAGGTGGGCGCGACGATCACGCACCGGGTGCTGGCCAAGCTGTTCGAGGACCGCGGCGTGCGGCTGGACCGGACGTACCAGCTCAACGTCGGCGGCAACATGGACTTCAAGAACATGCTCGAGCGTGACCGCCTGGAGTCGAAGAAGATCTCCAAGACCCAGGCCGTGACCTCGAACCTGCACGGCCACCTCGAGCCGCGCAACGTGCACATCGGCCCTTCGGACTACATCGAGTGGCTCGACGACCGCAAGTGGGCCTACGTCCGCCTGGAGGGCACGACCTTCGGTGAGGTGCCGCTGAACCTGGAGTACAAGCTCGAGGTCTGGGACTCCCCGAACTCCGCGGGCATCATCATCGACGCGGTGCGCGCGGCCAAGATCGCCCTCGACCGGGGGATCGGCGGCCCGCTGCTGTCGGCGTCGTCGTACTTCATGAAGTCGCCGCCGGAGCAGCGCCCCGACGAGGTCGCGCGCCAGACGGTCGAGGCCTTCATCGAGGGCGAGCTCGAGCGCTGAGCGACTGAGCGGCTCTCGGCCTGATACGCGCCGCCTCGGAGGCCCCGTCACCCCACGGTGACGGGGCCTCCGGCGTCCGTCTCCCCGCTCGGCCTGGACGGCGGTCGCGCACGGCCTGTGGACGACGTGCGGATCCTGCTCAGGCGCTGCACGGGTTCAGGCCGCGTCGGGCTCCCCCCGCAGCCGCGCCCGCCAGACCAGCTTGCGGAGCTCGTCGAACCACAGCACGGCCGACGCCGTCAGCACAGACACACCCCAGTGCGCGAGGTCCAGCGAGGCGGTGCCGAACGCCGTCTGGAGGAAGGGCACCTCGACGATCGCGACCTGCAGCAGAGCCGCGAGCGCCACCGCCGCCCACAGCCACTTGTTGACGAACAGCCGGTGGAACGCGCTCGTGGTCTCCGAGCGGGAGTTGAACGCGTTGAACAGCTGCGCGAACACCAGCGTGGTGAATCCGGCGGTCCGGGCCACCTCGAGGGAGTCCGAGCCCTCGACCAGCCCGCCAGGCAGGAAGATGTCGATCGTCAGCAGCGTGGCGGCGGCCATGACCAGCCCGATGGACAGGATGCCCGTCCACATGCGGCGGTCGATGATCCGGTCGCTCAGCTGCCGGGGGCGGCGGGCCATCACATCGTCGATCTCGGGGTCCACGCCCATCGCGAGCGCCGGCCCGGAGTCGGTGACGAGGTTGATCCACAGGATCTGGGTGGCAAGCAGCGGCACCACCACCGCCTCGTCGGAAGCGCCGGCCAGCCCGATGACACCGGCGAGGACCACCCCGAAGAACACGGTGAAGACCTCGCCCATGTTGGACGAGAGCAGGTAGCGCAGGAACTTCTTGATGTTGTCGAAGATGACGCGGCCCTGCCGCACGGCCTCGACGATCGTGGCGAAGTTGTCGTCGCCGAGGATCATCTTCGAGGCTTCCTTGGTCACCTCCGTGCCGGTGATACCCATGGCGACGCCGATGTCGGCGGACTTCAGCGCCGGGGCGTCGTTGACGCCGTCGCCGGTCATGGCCACCACCTGCTGGTCGGCCTGCAGGGCGTCGACGATCTGCAGCTTGTGCTGCGGGGCCACGCGCGCGTAGACCGACGTGGTCCGGGTGACCTCACGCAGCTCCTCCGCGGAGAGCTCGTCGAGCTCGGTGCCAGAGACCGCGCGGTCGGCGGGCCGGGCGATGCCGAGATCGGCGGCGATGCGGGCGGCGGTGGTGGGGTGGTCGCCGGTGATCATCATGACCCGCACGCCGGCCCGGTGTGCCTCGGCGACGGCGTCGGCCACCTCGGCGCGCGGGGGGTCGATGATCCCCACGACCCCGACGTAGACCAGCTCCTGCTCGTCCGCCTCGTCCAGGCCGTCGCGTACGGCGGCCTCGTCCAGCCGGCGGTAGGCCACCCCGAGGGTGCGGAACGCCTCGGCGGAGAGCCGCTCGACGTCGTCAAGCGCTCGCGCGCGGCGTGTCCCGTCCAGCGGCACGACGTCGTCGCCCACCTGCACGGCGGCGCAGCGCCGGAGGAGGACGTCGGGCGCACCCTTGGTCACCACGGTCAGCGCGCCGTCGGGCGCGCCCCGCCCGACGAACGCGGACATCATCTTGCGCTCGGAGGTGAAGGGCACCTCGCCGTGGCGTTCGAACTCCCCGGCGCGTTCCACTGTGCCGTCGAGCTTGTGCGCGGCGACCAGGAACGCGGCCTCGGTGGGGTCGCCCTGGATCTTCCACTCGCCGTCGTGCTCACGCAGCTGGGCGTCGTTGGCCAGCAAGCCGCCGCCCAGGACCAGGCGGACCTCGTGGACGAGCGCGGGGTCGATGAGCTCGTGGCCGTCGTGCCGCGCCTCGCCCGCCGGCCGGTAGCCCACCCCGGTGAGCTCGACCTCCCCGGAGGCGGTGACGACGCGTTGGATGGTCATCTCGTTCTTCGTCAGGGTGCCGGTCTTGTCCGAGGCGATAACGGTCGCCGAGCCCAGCGTCTCCACCGAGTGCAGCTTCTTCACGACGGCGTTGCGCCTGGCCATCTGCTGCACGCCGATGGCCAGGACCACAGAGAGGATCGCCGGCAGACCCTCAGGCACGGCAGCGACGGCGAGGGAGACACCCAGCAGCAGCACGGTGACGAACTCGCTCAGGGAGGAGACGTCGTTGACGATCGCCGTGACCACCATGACGACCACGGCGATGACGATCACGCTGACGCCGAGGAGCTTGCTGACCGCGGCGATCTCCTTCTGCAGCGGCGACACGCTCTCCTGGGTCTCGTCGAGCATCGTGGCGATGGCGCCCATCTCGGTGCCCATGCCGGTGGCGGTGACGACGGCGCGTCCCACGCCCTGCGCCACGGCGGTGCCCTTGTAGACCATGTCCAGCCGGTCACCGAGCGGCGCCGGCTCGGCGAGGGTGGCGGGGTCCTTGAGGACCGCCTCGCTCTCGCCTGTGAGGGAGGCCTCGGAGACACGCAGGGCGTTGGCGGTGATCAGCCGCGCATCCGCACCGACGGCGTCGCCCTCGCTGAGGGCAAGGATGTCGCCGCGAACCAGCTCGGCGGCGGGCACGGTGCGCAGCTCGCCGTCGCGCAGCACCGTGGCGCCCGCGGCGGTCATGGACTGCAGGGCGGCGACGGCGTTCTCCGCTCGGCTTTCCTGAACGAAGCCGAGGACGGCGTTGAGCGCGACGACGGCGGCGATGACGATCGCGTCGATCGGCAGGCCGGCGGCGCCCTCGGCGCCCCACGCGACCAGCGAGATGACCACGGCGACGAGCAAGAGGTAGATCAACGGGTCCTGGAACTGGGCGAGGACCTTTCGCCACAGCGAAACGGGTGGCTTGCCGCGCAGCTCGTTGGGGCCGTCGCCCGCCAGCCGGCGGGCGGCCTCGGCCGTGCTCAGGCCGGTGGTGGGGTCGGTGCCCAGGTCACGCGTGACGTCGGCAGCGTCCCGCAGCGCGGGGTCGGGTGTCCCGGCCGCGAGGGAACCCGACCCGGTGGACCTCCTGCCGTCAAAGTTTGATGCATCCACCTATTCATCGTCGCGCCATCGGTCGGCATTTGCCAGCCCCGGACGTCCCGGGGCGTGCGGTGGGAGGGCTCACAGGGCCGGTCGAGTTCCGGAGGGCGTCGGATAGCCTGCCTCGGTGCCGATCCTCTTCCTCTGCGCTCCGGCGTCGTCCGCCGAGCGGACCCACGGACCGGCCATCTCGGCGGTGCGGCCCCGGTGAGCGTGCTGTCCGACCTGCGAGCGGTTGCCGTCCACCGCGACTTCCGCAAGCTCTTCACCGTCCGGCTGGTGTCCCAGTGCGGGGACGGCATGTTCCAGATCGGGCTGGCCACCCTGTTCTTCTTCAACCCGGCGAACATGGCGACCGCCACCAGCGTGGCCGCCGCGTTCGCCGTCCTGCTGCTGCCGTTCACCGTGGTGGGCCCGTTCGCGGGGCCGCTGCTGGACCGTTGGCGGCGGCGGCAGGTGCTGTTCCTCGGCAACGCCCTGCGCGTGGTGCTCGGCCTGGTGCTCGCTGTGCTGATGGCCACCGTCGGCGTCGGGCTGCCGGTGTACGTCCTCGCCCTGGTGACCCTGGGCGTGAATCGGTTCCTGCTCTCGGCGCTGTCGGCCGGCCTGCCGCGGGTGGTGCCCGGCGACCTGCTGCTCATCGCCAACACTCTCACCCCCACCCTCGGCGGCGTCTCCGCCGTGGTGGGTGCGGCCGTGGGGTTCCTCATCAACATGGTGATGCCGGCGGGATCCCTCAAGGACGGCGTGGTGCTGGCGGTGGCCGCCCTGCTCTTCGGCGCCGCCTCGTTGCTCGCACTCCGGCTGGGACCGGACCAGCTCGGGCCCGACCGGCGCTCCGGTGCGGCAGAGCTGCGGCGGGATCTGCGCGCGACGGTCGGCGACATGGTCGACGGCGCCCGCTACCTCGTCGCGCGCCGCACCCCGGGGATGGCCCTCGGCGTCATGGCCGTCCACCGCTTCCTCTACGGCGTCAACTTCATCGCCCTGCTGCTCATCTCCCGCAACCTGCTCTCCGACCCTGCCGACGCCGACACGGGACTGAAGACCTTCGGGCTGCTCACCGCGATCTCCTTCGCCGGCAACGGGCTGGCGATCGTGCTGACCCCGGTCGCGCACGAGCGCATGCGCCCGTCGGTCTGGATCGTCACCTGCTTGGGGATCGCCGCGCTGAGCCAGACGCTGCTGGCGCTCTCCCCTGCCCGGGCGGTGATCATGGCGGCCGCGGTGCTCATGGGGCTGGGCGTGCAGGGCGCGAAGATCGCGGTGGACACCATCGTCCAGCGCGACACCGACGACTCCTACCGCGGGCGCGCGTTCTCGCTCTACGACGTCCTCTACAACGCCGCCTTCGTGGCGGCGGCCGCGCTGGCCGCTGTCGCCCTGCCGGACACCGGGTGGTCGCGAACGACGTTCGCAGTGCTCACCCTGGTGTACGTGGCGGTGGCGCTGGCCTACCGGGGTGGGACCCGGCGGGTGGACGACCTTCCGGTGCCCGTGCTGGGCAGCGAACGGAGCTGACGCACGGCGCATCGCGACCGGCGTGCTGGCGGCTGGCGGCTGGCGGCCGGCGGCTGGCGGACCCCGCCAGGCTGACCCGCGCATTCGCAGCTCACAGCGTCGTGGGAGAGATGCGCTGCGAGACCCTGTCAGGTTCACTAACCCCGCGTCGGGTTCTCCGAAGTCGTGTCAGTTTCGCCGACCTTGTCGGCCGAGTCGACCTGAGTCCGGCCGGGCCGAACTGAGGTCAGCAATCCTGACAGGGCTCGCCACGCGAACCATGCGCCTGCAGGGGCCGGGGGGCACGGGACCGAACCGGGACCGGGGGCACGGGACCGAACCGGGCTGCGCCGTCGAGCACGCGACACTCAGCCGCGCGCGGCCCACCACGCATGGAGCGCCTCGCGGGCGGCGTCCTCGCCGATCGGGCCGCGCTCCATGCGCAGGTCGAGCAGGAACCGGTATGCCTCGCCCACCACCGGGCCGGCCGGGATGCCGAGGGCCGCCATGATCTGCTGGCCGTCGAGGTCGGGGCGGATCGCCTTGAGCTCCTCCTGCTCCCGCAGCTGGGCGATGCGGTCCTCGAGGTCGTCGTAGGCGGCGGAGAGCCGCATGGCCTTGCGCTGGTTCCGCGTGGTGCAGTCGGCCCGGGTGAGCCGGTGCAGCCGCTCGAGCAGCGGGCCGGCGTCGGTGACGTACCGCCGCACCGCGGAGTCGGTCCACGCGCCTTCGCCGTATCCGTGGAAGCGCAGGTGCAGCTCCACGAGGCGGCTGACGTCCTTGACGGTCTGCTTGTCGAACCGCAGAGCCTTGAGCCTGCGGGCGGTGAGCTTGGCACCGACCAGCTCGTGGTGGTGGAAGCTGACCCCGCCACCCGGCTCGAACCGGCGGGTGGCGGGCTTACCGACGTCGTGCATGACCGCGGCGAGGCGCAGCACCAGGTCCGGCGCCGGAACCGCCCCACCCGGTTCCGTCTCCAGCGCGATCGCCTGGTCCAGGACCGTGAGGGTGTGCTCGTAGACGTCCTTGTGCCGGCGGTGCTCGTCGACGGTGGCCTGCAGCTCGGCGAGCTCGGGCAGCACGACGTCGGCGACGCCCGTGTAGACCATGACCTCCAGCCCACGGCGCGGCCAGCGGGAGATCAGGAGCCGCTCGAGCTCGGCGCGGACCCGCTCGGCCGAGACGATCTCCAGCCGGGCGGCCATGTCGGTCATCGCCGACATGACCTCCGGCGCGACGTCGAAGCCCAGCTGGGCGGTGAACCGGGCGGCACGCATGATGCGCAGGGGGTCGTCGTCGAAGGACTGCGTGGGCGTGGCCGGCGTGCGCAGCACGTGCTCGGCGAGGTCCGTCATGCCGCCGGTGGGATCGACGAACTCCAGCGACGGCACCCGCACGGCCATCGCGTTGACGGTGAAGTCCCGCCGGGTCAGGTCGCCCTCCAGGCTGTCGCCGTACTGCACGGCCGGCTTGCGTGAGCCCACCTCGTACGCCTCGGTGCGGTAGGTGGTGACCTCGACGACGACGTCAGCCTTGCGGGCGCCGATGGTGCCGAACTCCTTGCCGATGTCCCAGCTGGTGTCGGCCCACCGGTCCAGGAGCCGCTCGGTCTCGTCGGGGCGGGCGGACGTGGCGAAGTCGAGGTCGTGGGAAACCTCACCGAGGAACGCGTCCCGGACCGGGCCGCCCACGAGGGCCAGCTCGTGCCCGGCGTCGGCGAAGACCTGGCCGAGCTCGAGCACCGCCGGCGGAAGTGACGCGAACGCCGCCAGCGCACGGCGCTGCAGGTCGACGATCCGGGAGGTGGCGGCGGAGCTGGTGAAGTCGGGGCTGAGCACCGCCCAAGACTGCCACGCCGCTCCGGTGGTGCCCACACACCCGGGCAATGCCCGGATCATTACAGTGGCCACATGCCTGCCGTATTCCCTGTGCCGCGCCCCCAGGTGCCGCGGCCACCCAGGAGCCGGCCGGTGAATGCGCGCTCGACCTCCCTTCCGGTGGTGGACGAGACCTCCGCCGGCGGCCTAGTCGTGGACGTGGTCGAGGGGCGGGCCTTCACCGCCGTGATCGCCCGCCGCAACCGCGCCGGGCGGCTGGAGTGGTGCCTGCCCAAGGGCCACCTCGAGGGCGTGGAGACGCCCGAGCAGGCCGCCGTCCGCGAGATCGCCGAGGAGACCGGCATCGACGGGCGCATCCTGCGCCACCTCGCGACAATCGACTACTGGTTCGCCGGCACCGACCGCCGCGTGCACAAGGTGGTCCACCATTTCCTGCTGGAGGCGACCGGCGGGGAGCTGACCATCGAGAACGACCCCGACCACGAGGCCGAGGACGTCGCCTGGGTGGGCCTGGACGAGGTCGCCTCCCGCCTGGCCTACCCGAACGAGCGCCGCGTGGTCGCGACCGCACGGGACGTGCTGGCCGGTCGCGCATGAACGCACGGGCGTGGGCACGCCCGGCCGCGGCAGTGGCCGCGGCGGTGGTGGCGCTGATGGTCGGGCCGGTGGCCGGCACATCGGCGACGGCGTCGCCCGCCGTCACGGCCTCGGCCCCCGCAGCCACGGTGCGCCCGACCACGACGCAGCCGGACGGACTGGCCTCGGACGAGCCGTCCGAGGACCCGGGCCTCGACGTCGAGATCACCGAGATCGGGCCGGCGATCCTGCGCCCGGAGGAGACCCTCCGGGTCACCGGCACCGTGACCAACCAGACCGACGAGGACCTCACCGCCCCCGCGGTGCAGGTGCGCATGCAGCGCTCGACGCCGGTCTCCCGCACGTCGCTGAACAGGTGGCTGGACCCGGACTCCACGTTCGGCACCGCGCTGGTCGCCCAGGAGGAGCTTCCCGAGCGGCTCCCCGCCGGCGCCACCGTGTCGTTCACCCTGGAGGTCCCGGCCGCGGACCTCCCGGTGCGCGCCGGTTGGACCGCCTGGGGCCCCCGCGGCATCGAGGTCGCCGTCACCGACGGCCAGGGAACCGCCCACGGCGTCGACCGGTCCTTCGTGCTCTGGTACCCCGACGTCGACGTCGAGCCCACCCCGGTCGGCGTGCTCGCCCCCGTCGCCGCCACCGCCGAGGAACGCACGCGGGCCCGGGAGTCCGGTGAGCCGCTGGCCACGGCGGCCGAGAAGCGCGTCCTGCCGCTGGTGGAGGCCCTCGACCGGCCCGGCGTGACGGCGCTGGTGGACCCGATGCTGCTGTCGCTCGGCGACGATGCCGCCCCGGAACCGGGGGAGGGCGCCCCGGAACCGGGGGACGGCGCCTCGGCGACGCCGTCGGCGACGGCCGGCGAGACCCCCACCGGGGACGACCACGTGAACACCGACGACAGCACGGCCACGGACGGCGCCGATCAACCCGCGGCCACGTCCCGCGTGCACGACGCCATCACCGCCCTCGCCGCGGCGGACGACCGGGAGGTCTCCCTGCTGCCCTGGGCCGACGCGGACGTCGCGGCGCTCGCCCACCTGGGGCGCACGGACCTGTTGAACCAGTCGGTGAACCGGGCCACGACGGCCGGGCAGGCCGCCGGCCTGGACGCCGAGGCCACCGTCGCCTGGCCGGCGACCGCAACCCCGGACCGGCAGACCCTGGAGGCAGCCGCGGACACCGGGGCGGCCGCCGTCGTGCTGCCCTCCGGCGCCCTCACCCCGGTTCGGAACCTCACCTACACCCCGGCCGGCCGAGCCGACGTGGTCCTGGCGGATGGCTCGGAGCTGGCGGCGCTGGTGGTGGACGGGCAGGCGTCGGCAGCGCTCGGCGGTGGGGTCCTGCCCGGCCTGGGAGGCACCGCCGCCGACGAGACCGAGCTCGATCCGCTCACCGCCCGGCAGCTGCTGCTCGCCGAGACCGCCGTGATCGCCCGCGAGCGCCCGAGTGACCCCCGGGCCCTCGTCCTGGCCCTGCCGCGCGGCTTCACCGGCGACCCCGTCGCCCTGGCGAGCACGCTCGACGCGCTCGCCGCCGCCCCCTGGGTCGCGCCGACCACGCTCACCGATCTCGTACAGCTGCCCGCACCGGTGCTCGAGCGCACGGGGCTGCCGCGCGTCGACGTCGCCGGAGGTGAGGTGGGCGCCGGGGACCTGCTGCGCATGCAGCGGGTGCGTGACGACGCCGTCGCGTTCGCGGCCATCACCGAGGACCCGGACGGCTTCGTGGCACCGTTCCAGGAGGCGCTGCTGACGGCGCTGTCGGCGGCGTGGCGCACCGACCCGGCCGGCCGCGACGCCCTGGTGGCGTCGGTGCAGGCCCAGGTCGGCGAGCTCGATGCCCAGGTGGCCGCCCTGCCCTCCTCCACCGTGAACCTCATCAACTCCTCGGCGCAGATCCCCATCCACGTGCGCAACGACCTGGACGTCGACGTCCAGGTCGAGGTGGTGCTCGAGCCGACCGACCCGCGCCTGCAGGCGCGCGAGGCCGTGCCGCTGGCCGTGCCGGCGGGCGCCCAGGCGACGGCGCAGGTGCCGGTGCGCGCGGTGGGCAGCGGCGACCTGCCCGTGAACGTCCTGCTGCGCTCGGATGACGGCACCGCCGTCGGGACCCCGGCGAAGCTGCAGGTGCGGGTGCGGGCCGACTGGGAGAACGTCGGTACCGCGGTTGTCGCCGGCGTGCTCGCCGTCATGCTCGTGGTGGGACTGGTGCGCACGGTACGGCGCGGACCGCGCATGGACCCCGGCACCCCGGTGCCCGACCCGGAGGGCTGAGTATGGACGAGCCCCGCTCCCGAGGTCTCGCGGGCTCCTCGGCGGTGATGTTCGCCGGCACGCTGGTCTCCCGGCTGCTCGGCGTGGTCCGCAGCCCGCTGCTCATCGGCGCCGCGATCGGCATCAACTACGGCGCGGCCAACTCGTTCTTCGTGGCCAACAAGCTGCCGAACATCATCTACATGCTCATCGCCGGCGGCGTCCTCAACGCCGTCCTCGTCCCGCAGATCGTCCGGGCGCTCAAGCAGCACGACGACGGCGGCCAGGCGTACGTCAACCGGCTCGTCACCCTCGCGGTCGTGGGCCTCGCGGCGGTGACGGCGCTGCTCACCGCGGGCGCACCCGTCCTCGTCTCGATCTTCGCCGACACGCTCGCGCCCCAGTGGTACGACCTCGCCGTCGCCTTCGGGTACTGGTGCATCCCGCAGGTGTTCTTCTACGGCATGTACACGGTGCTCGGGCAGATCCTCAACGCCCGCGGCATCTTCGGGCCGTACATGTGGGCGCCGGTGCTCAACAACGTCGTCGCCATCGCCGGCCTGGTGCTGTACCTGGCCGTCTTCGGCGGGGTGGGCACGACCGACCCGAACGACGCCGCGGTGTGGACGGCTGGCCGGGTCGCCCTGCTCGCGGGCACCGCCACCCTGGGCGTGGCCTCGCAGGCGCTGGTCCTGATCGTCCCGCTGCGCCGGGCCGGGTTCCGGTACCGGCCCGACCTCACCATGCGCGGGTCCGGCCTGGGCAGGGCCAGCCGGATGGCGATGTGGGTCTTCGCCACGCTGACCGCCGGGCAGGTCAGCACGGTGATGATCTCCCGCGCCGCGGCGCGCGCCACCGACATCAGCGACAACGCGCTGGACGTGGCCGGCAACGCCGCCTACGACACCGCGTACCTGGTGTACAGCCTGCCCATCTCCCTGGTCGTGGTCTCGCTGGTGACCGCCCTGTTCACGCGCATGGCCGGCAGCGCCGCCGGCAAGGACCTGACGGCGGTGCGTGCGGACCTCTCCCTCGGCCTGCGCACCGTGGGGGTGTTCACCGTGTTCGCCGCCGGCGGGCTCATGGTGCTCGCGCTGCCCGTGGTCCGGGTGATCACGGGCACGGTGTCCTACACCGAGGCGCAGTCGGTGGCCCGGGTGGTGGTGGCGATGCTCGTCGGGCTGGTCGGCGTCGGGGCCTTCACCGTGGTCCAGCGGGTCTACTACGCCTTCGAGGACGCGCGGCGCCTCTTCTGGCTGCAGCTGCCGATGATCGCGATCGTCGCGGCCGGCGCCGGGGCCGCGATGCTGCTCCCCCCGGAGTGGACCGTGGTGGGCATCGGGGCGGCGATGTCCCTGTCCAACACGGTGGGTGCAGCCGTGACCTATCTGGCGCTGCGCCGCCACCTGCCCAGTCTCGACGGCGGTCGGGTGCTGCGCACCCACCTGCGCCTGCTGCTCGCCGCGACGCCCGCCACGCTGCTCGGCTGGGGCCTGCTGCACCTCCTCGGTACGAGCTCGGACGACCTCAGCGTGATCGGGGCGCTGTGGCGCACGGTCGTCGTCGGTGGCGTGATGCTCATGGCGTACGTCGCCCTGCTCCGGCTGCTGCGTGTGGACGAGCTCGGCACCATCGCCCGCCCCGTGGGCCGGATGGTCGCCGCGGCGGGGCGGCGCGTGCCCGGCCCGGTCGGGACGCTCCTGGTGCGGTTCGGGCACCTGATCGGCGGGGCCCGCCCACCGGGGCGTGGGGTCGCGGACGGCCCCGGCCCGGACGACGGTGGACCGGCCGGACCTGGCGACGGCGGGCCCGTCGGACCTGGCGACGGCGGGCCCGTCGGTCCGCACGATCCCGACGGGGGGCCCGACTCGATGACCGCCGAGGAATCGGCACCGCTGCGTACACTCGGCCCCAACCGCCACCACGGGGCGGACGTGCGACCGGGTGAGGGGGGCGGCACGGTGCTGGACGCGGAGAGCGAGCAAGTCGGAACCGATCGCACGCTCGGCGGCCGGTACGCGATCCACGGCACCCCGTTGCGTGCGCGGGCCGGCGCCGTGGAGTGGCGCGCGCACGACACGATCCTCGACCGCGAGGTCCAGGTGCTCGTCCTGCCGCCCGAGGGCCGGCACAACGCGCTCGTGCTCGACGCCGCCCGCCGTGCCGCGCTGGTCGAGGACCACCGGCTGCTCCGCGTCCTGGACGTCGACGACGAGGACGCCCGACCCCACGTGGTCACCGAGAAGGTGCGCGGCTCAGACCTCGGCACGCTGAGCCGGCGTGGCGGTCTGCCGCCCGCCCAGGCCCGCGCCGTCATCGGCGAGGTGGCCAGCGCGCTGGAGTCGGCGCGCCGGCACGGGGTGCACCACCTGGCGCTGGCGCCGGAGAGCATCGTGGTCTCCGACGACGGCCACGTGCTCGTCACCGGTCTCGCCACCGACGCCGCGCTCGTCGGCGCCGGTGAGGACGACGAGTCCCCGCTCGCCACCACGCGGCAGGACGCGGTGGACCTCGTGCGCCTGCTCTACCTGGCGTTGACCGGGACGTGGCCGGAGCCACCCGGCGGCGAGCCGCCCGCCCCGGTGGACGAGCTGCGCCCCGGTGTCCCGCAGGACCTGGCCGAGCTGTGCGCAGGCACCTTGGCCGACGGCGGCGGACCCCACAGCACGGGCGAGCTCATCCGGCTGCTGGCCCCGTGGCCGGACGTGGACCCCGCGCTGATGCCCGGCCCGGTCCCACCACCGCCGCCACCGCCGGCGTCCGGGGTTGCCCCGGCGTCCGTGCCTGCCGCAGCTGACCCCTCGGTGCCTGCCGAGCCGGCCGCACCGCCTGTGCCGCCCCACACGTCCCCCGGCCAGGCGCACACCGAGGTCCCCGCCCCACCCCACACAGAGACCGACGACCGGTCGGCCACCACCAACGCCACTGACGGCCCGCGAACGGTGCTCCCGCACGCCGCCGCGGTCGAGCGCCCCGTCCCCCCGCCGGGTACGCCCCTGCACTGGGCACCCCACCGCCCCTCCACCACCGACGCCCCGGAGTTCAGCACCATCCTCGACGACGACCCCGAGACCTATCGCCCCGGCCTGACGGACACCCTCACGGGACTGACCGCCGTCGCGTCGGACGCGGCCCGCACCGCGGCGACATCGGTGGCGTCCGGCACCAGGCGCGTGGTCTCCCGGACCAAGGAGGTCTCGTCCGGCACCAGACACCTCGCAGACGGCGCGAGCGCCGCGGCCGGCTCCGCCGGCAAGGGCCTGAGGTCCACCCTGAGCGCCGGGCGCGAGCGACTCGGCGCCACGTGGGGCGAGCGGCGCGCACCGGGGGCCGGCACGGCCGACGACCAGCGCCGTCCGGTCGCTGGCGACGTGGACGGCCCCGAGGTGCCCTTCAAGGAACGCCGGATGGACCCGACGCCAGTGGTTCTCGTGGGGGTCGGCCTGCTCGTGCTGGTGCTGCTCTTCGTGGCGATGCGCATCCTCTTCGCGCCCCCGGCACCCGTCTCCCTCCCCGAGCCGTCGGCCGCCGCGACGCCCACCACCTCGGCGTCGCCGTCGCCCGCGCCGAGCACGGCCGCCCCCGCCACGGTGACACCCGTCGTCGCCTCGCTCGCACCGGTCGACCCGCAGGGTGACGGCGCCGAGAACCCCACCTTGACGCCGCTGGCACTTGACGGCGACACCGCGACCTGGTGGCGTTCGCGCAGCTACGTGAACCCGGCGTACGGCATGAAGGAGGGCATCGGGCTGGCCGTGTCGCTAGCGCAGCGTACGCAGGTCAGCCGGGTGGAGATCGACCTGCACGGCACCGGCGGCCTCGTGCAGGTGCGCTCGACCACACCCGGGGCCCCCACGGACGGCCCGGTGCTGGCCGAGGGCGAGATGGGCCCCGGCACCGTCCTCACCTTCACCGAGCCGGTCGAGACCGAGAGCCTCGTGCTGTGGTTCCCGCGCCTGCCCGTGGCGGACTCCGACGGGAAGAACCGCATCGAGCTGAGCGAGCTGCGCCTCGGGTGACGGCCGGCACGCCGCCGGACCCGGGAGTGCCTGGGTCGGGGGAACATCGGACACGTACGATCTGTTGTAGGAGACAGGACCGGGCCTCGCCACACCAGCGTGGGCCCGGCTCGTCCGCGAATCTCTACCTGAGCGAGGAACACGCATGACCGAGGAGACCAGCACGCCCGAGGTGCGGGACGTCATCATCGTCGGGTCCGGCCCGGCGGGCTACACCGCGGCGATCTACGCGGCGCGGGCCAACCTGCGCCCGGTGGTCTTCGCTGGTTCGATCACCGCCGGCGGTGCCCTGATGAACACCACCGAGGTGGAGAACTTCCCCGGCTTCGAGCACGGCATCCTCGGCCCCGAGCTGATGGAGCAGATGCAGAAGCAGGCGCAGCGCTTCGGGGCCGAGGTCCGTTACGAGGACGTCGTCTCCGTCGATCTGACGGGCGAGATCAAGACCGTCACCACCGACGACGACGAGACGTTCGCCGCGCGAGCGGTGATCCTCGCCAACGGGTCCGCGTACCGCAAGCTCGGCCTGGCCGAGGAGGAGCGCTTCTCTGGGCGCGGCGTGTCCTGGTGCGCCACCTGCGACGGATTCTTCTTCCGCGACCAGCACCTCGTGGTCGTCGGCGGCGGGGACTCCGCGATGGAGGAGGCCACGTTCCTGACCCGGTTCGCCTCCAAGGTGACCGTGGTCCACCGGCGCGACTCCCTCCGGGCCTCGAAGATCATGGCCGACCGTGCCATGAGCAACGAGAAGATCGAGTTCGCGTGGAACAGTGAGATCGCCGCGATCACCGGGGAGAACAAGGTCGGCTCCGTGACCCTGCGGGACACCGTCACCGGCGAGACCCGCGAGCTGGACGCCACCGGCGTCTTCGTGGCCATCGGCCACGACCCGCGCACCGAGATCCTCGCCGGTCAGGTCGACCTGGACGACGCGGGCTACATCAAGGTCGCCTCCCCCTCCACCGCGACGAACATCCCCGGCGTGTTCGCCGCCGGCGACGCCGTCGACCACACCTACCGTCAGGCCATCACGGCCGCCGGCACAGGCTGCGCCGCCGCGCTGGACGCCGAGCGATACCTCGCCGCCCTCGGCGAGGCCGCTGCCCCGGCCCCCGACGTCGCGCAGACCCCCGCCATCGCCTGACCGACCACCGCGTGCCCGAGGAGAACTCATGAGCAACGTCCCCGCCGTCACCGACGACACCTTCGACACCGAGGTCCTCAACTCCGAGGTCCCCGTCCTGGTCGACTTCTGGGCCGAGTGGTGCGCACCGTGCCGCCAGATGGCCCCGATCATCGACGAGATCGCCGGCGCCCACGGCTCGAAGATGAAGTTCGTCAAGCTCGACACGGACACCAACCCCGGCGTCGCGCAGCGCTACGGGATCGTCTCCATCCCCACGTTCAACGTCTACGTCGGCGGTGAGCTCGTGAAGTCGGTGGTGGGCGGTCGCCCGAAGAAGGCGCTCGTGGAGGAGCTCGACGAGTTCCTCAGCTGAGCTTCGTCGTTCCAGACTCGCGCCCCCGCCGGCCCACGCCGGCGGGGGCGTCGTCGTTCCCGCGGACGATGCCGTTCCGCACGGCGAGGCGGCGGCACGAGGCACAACGGCGCAGTGGCACACTGCAGGGACGGGTCGCGGCAGGCGCGGCAGGGACAACTCTCGAGGAGAACGACCATGAGCACTCCGGGTGCGCAGGCAGGCCACGGCGAGCACGGCACGCGGGGCACCGCTGCTGCTGCCGCCGCCGCCGGCACCCGGCTCGACCCCTGGTTCTCCAGCTACGCCGACCGCGCCCACGGCATGCGTGCGTCGGAGGTGCGCTCCCTCTTCGCCGTCGCGAACCGTCCCGAGGTCGTCTCGCTAGCAGGCGGCATGCCCAACATCGACGGGCTGCCGCTGGAGCACCTCGCCGAGATGACGGCCAAGCTGCTGCGCGACCGCGGTACGAAGGCACTGCAGTACGGCGGCGGACAGGGCGAGGAGGAGCTGCGCGAGCAGATCGTCGAGGTGATGCGCTACGACCACATCGCCGCCCACCCCGACGACGTCGTCGTCACCACCGGCTCACAGCAGGCGCTGGACCTGGTCACCGAGATCTTCGTCAACCCCGGCGACGTCGTCGTCGCGGAGGCCCCGAGCTACGTGGGCGCCCTGGGTGTCTTTCGTGCGTACCAGGCGGACGTGGTGCACGTGGCCATGGACGACGACGGCCTGGTGCCGGCCGAGCTGGAGCGCACCCTCACCGAGCTCGAGCGGGCCGGGCGGCGGGTGAAGTTCCTCTACACGATCCCGAACTTCCACAACCCGGCAGGCGTCAGCCTCTCCCTGGAACGGCGCCCCCAGATCGTGGAGATCTGCCGCCGGCACCACGTGCTCATCCTCGAGGACAACCCGTATGGCCTGCTGGGGTTCGACGCCGATCCCCTCCCCTCGCTCAAGAGCTACGACTCCGACGGCGTCGTCTACCTCGGGTCCTTCTCCAAGACGTTCGCGCCGGGCTACCGGGTCGGGTGGGCGGCCGCACCGCACGCCGTACGGGAGAAGCTGGTGCTCGCGAGCGAGTCGGCGATCCTGTCGCCGTCGAACATGGGCCAGCTCTCCATCGCCACCTACCTGTCCAGCTACGACTGGTACGGCCAGGTGAAGGAGTACCGGCAGATGTACCGCGCCCGGCGCGACGCCATGCTCGGTGCCCTTGCGGAGTTCCTCCCCGAGGCGAGGTGGACGGTGCCGGACGGCGGTTTCTACACCTGGGTGACGCTGCCCGCCGGCCTGGACGCCCAGGCGATGCTGCCCCGCGCGGTCACGAATCTGGTGGCGTACGTGTCGGGGACGGCGTTCTACGCCGATGGGCAGGGCCGGGACCACATGCGTCTCTCGTTCTGCTACCCGACGCCGGAGCGCATCCGCGAGGGCGTTCGCCGGCTGTCCAGCGTGGTGCGCGCCGAGGCAGAGCTCGTCGACATGTTCGGCACCTCGCCGAACACCCGGCGCAGCGAGACCGTCGAGATCCCGTCGCCGGATCAGGTGTAAGAGAGGAACGTGATGACCGACCCCGACCCGACGTCCGGGCCCACCCCCACGATCGACGCCCCCACTCCTAGGGGTGCCGACTCAAGCGGACGAGAGGTGGCCGATATGCCGACGGTGGCGATCTTGGCGGGTGGCCTTTCGCACGAGCGGGACATCTCCCTGCGGTCCGGCCGCCGTGTCGCGACGGCGCTGCGCGACCGTGGGCTGTCGGTGTCCGTCATGGACGTGGACGCGGGCCTGATCCCGGCGCTGGACCGGCTGCGGCCAGACGTGGTGTGGCCTCTCGTCCACGGGTCCACCGGGGAGGACGGCTCACTCCAGGACCTGCTCAACCTCCTCGGACTGCCGTACGTCGGCACGCTCGCGGCGGGCTGCCGGCTTGCGTCCAACAAGCCGGTGGCCAAAGCGGTGCTCAGGAGTGCCGGTCTACCGACGCCGAACTACGCAGCATTTCCGCAGTCGCTGTTCCGGGAGGTGGGCGCACAGGCCGTGCTGAACGCGGTGGAGGCGCGGCTCGAGGTCCCCTTGGTTGTCAAGCCCGCCAGCGGCGGCTCCGCGCTGGGCGTGAGCCTGGTGGAGAGCCGCGACCAGCTGCCCGACGCCATGGTGTCCTGCTTTGCGTACGGCGACGTGGCACTGGTCGAGACCGCCGTCACGGGCATCGAGGTGGCAGTCTCCGTCGTCGACCTCGGGGAGGGCCCGCGGGCGCTGCCTGCGGTCGAGATTGTCACCGAAGGCCCGTACGACTACGACGCGCGCTACAACGCCGGCCGCAGCGAGTACTTCGTGCCCGCGCGGCTGAACGAGGAGCAGACCCGGACGGTCAGCGACCTCGCCGTCGCGGTGCACACCACCCTGGGGCTGCGGCACCTCTCACGCACCGACATGATCCTCGATGTTGACGGCACGGCGTGGTTCCTCGACGTCAACGTGGCGCCCGGCATGACCGAGACCTCGCTCTTCCCGCAGGCCGCCCAGGCCGCGGGGGATGTCGACGACATCTACATCGGCATCGTGCGCGCCGCAGCCGTCGCTGCGCAGGTCTAGTCACACGCGCGAAGGCACGTCTACAGACAGCCACCAAGGCCCCGGCGATCAGGCGATCGCCGGGGCCTTGGTTGTCTGGGTCAGTTCTGGCTGCCGAGACCCTGGTCCGCGACCACCGGCGCCTCCCCAGGAGCAAGGACGTCCAGGATGCGGGTGAGGTCGTCCATGCTGGCGAACTCGATCGCGATGCGGCCCTTGCGCTGGCCGAGGTTGACCTTCACGCGCGTGTCGAACCGGTCAGCAAGCCGCGCGGCCACGTGGTTCAGCACCTCGCTGTGTGCTCCCGCCCGGGGTCGGCGGCGCATCTCCGGTGCCACCGGTTCGTCACCGAGCGCGACGATCTCCTCTGTCGCGCGCACGCTCAGGCCCTCTGCCACGATCCTCTGCGCGAGGCGCTCCATCGCCGCGCCGTCGGACAGGCCCAAGAGTGCGCGGGCATGCCCGGCTGAGAGCACACCCGCCGCGACGCGGCGCTGCACGAGGGGAGGGAGCTTGAGGAGGCGCAGCGTGTTCGAGATCTGGGGACGGGAGCGGGCGATGCGTGCGCCGAGCTCGTCGTGCGTGCAACCGAAGTCCTCGAGGAGCTGGCTATAGGCGGCGGCCTCTTCGAGCGGGTTGAGGTCCGCTCGGTGGAGGTTCTCCAGCAAGGCGTCTCGCAGGAGGTTTCCATCGGAGGTGTCCCGGATGATTGCCGGCACGGTGTCGTTTCCGGCCTGTTCGGACGCCCGCCAGCGCCGCTCACCCATGATGAGTTCGTAGCGAGCCTCGGGCGAGTCAGTGATCGGCGCAGTCAGTGGTCGCACCACAACCGGCTGCAGCACGCCGACCTCGCGGATCGAGGCGGCGAGCTCGTCGAGCTCTTCCTCGTCGAAGATCTGCCGGGGCTGCCGCGTGTTCGGGACGATCGCATTGACCGGAAGCTCGGCGAACGTGGCCCCGGGGACCGGGACGAGCCCATCGTCCTCTGCTGTCTCGCTCCCCGCCTCAGCCGGGCTGGTCTCGGCGTGTGCAGCGCCGGCGTCTGGCGCCGCTGCGGGCGAGTAGGTGGCGGCGGGCACCGCGCCACCGGTGGGTTCGGCGGGCGTCACGACGACCGGTGCCGCTTCGTTCACTAGCTCGCTCTCGGCCGACTCGGTGGCTTCAGCCTGAGCCGATGGGGCGGTCGAAGCGGCCGCCTTGGCCGGGCTGGCTCCGGTGCCGCTCTTGGCCGGCGTGGTCTTGCGGGCCTTGGCTGCACTGGCCGACCGTGACTTTGCCGCTTTGCTGGGCTGCATGAGCGCGTTCGCGGCTTTCCGCGCCGCGCTCGGGCCGTCTGCAGTCGGGGCGGGGTCTGCTGCCGGGAGGGCCGCATCAGGGGTGGCGAGCTCGACGACGGCCTCATCCCCGGACGACGCCGTCGTTGAGGAGGGTTGGAAGAACATGTCCGCGGGTCGGGAAGCGGTGGCCGTCTGCGTCGGACCGCTCGGGATCAGGGCACCGATCCCCCTGCCCAGGCCACGCCGCTTCTCGCTCATCGGTTGTCCTCCTCGGCCGAGGCCGCACTCGTGTCGTGATTCGTCTGCGTCGCGCGCGCCGCGACCTCCTGGGCCGCCTCCATGTAGGCGAGGGCGCCGGACGAGCCTGGATCGTAGGTCAGGACGGTCTGTCCATAGCTCGGTGCCTCAGAGATCCTCACCGATCGGGGGATCGTGGCCGCCAGTGTCTCGAGCGGGAAGTGCTCACGGACCTCGTCAGCGACCTCTCTCGCGAGATTGGTCCGCTTGTCGAACATGGTCAGCAGAATCGTCGACACATGTAGATTGGGGTTGAGGTGGCCTCGTATGAGCTCAATGTTGTTTAGGAGCTGGCTGAGACCCTCCAGGGCGTAGTACTCGCACTGGATCGGGATCATGACCTCGCGCGCTGCGACAAAGGCGTTGATCGTCAAGAGGCCCAGGCTGGGCGGGCAGTCGATCAGGACGTAGTCCAGCCGGTCGAGACCCTCGTGCGACCGCCAGTGCAGATACGCCTCGACGGCGGTTCGCAGACGGTTCTCCCGCGCCACTTTGGAGACAAGCTCGATCTCTGCGCCAGACAGGTCGATCGTAGCGGGCACGACCAGCAAGCCGGGGATCGCCGCACATTCCTGGACGACTTCAGAAATCGGAGTTCCCTCGATGACCACGTCGTAAGTGGAGGGCACCCCGGCGTGGTGATCGATGCCGAGTGCCGTAGAGGCGTTCCCCTGCGGGTCGTTGTCGATCACCAGAACATTGAGTCCTCCGTTGGCCAGTGCCCCGGCTATGTTCACCGTGGTGGTCGTCTTGCCGACGCCGCCTTTCTGGTTGGCGATGGTGAAGATCCGCGTCTCTGTCGGCCTATCAAACTTGGCGCCTTGAAGACGGATCCGCCGGCGCGAATCCTCGGCAAGCTGCGCGGCAAGGGGGGTGGTGTCATCGGCCTCTGGCACGCTTTGAAGTAGGGCGGCGCGTCGCAGTGCATCCGCGCCAGCGCGTTCCTGACCTGCAGTGATGCCCTGAGGCACGCCCACTTCGTCATGCGGAGGCACGTCGTCCCCTTCGTTCGATGGAGTAGCCCACGCTCAATGGTAATGGCGGCCGAGCGGTTCTTCGGCACGCCTGTGGGTGAGTCGGGTTTCACGTGAAACGCTCGTCACGTACCGCATAAGCGGTCTTCCGCGGGCTCCCATCACCGGTAGTTCGTACGGTCCTGGTCCGGCGTCCGCTCGGGTTAGCGGGCACGAGCGTAGGGATGTTTGGCGTCCCTGGTGCTCAAGCCCAGGACCGCTCCGCTCCTCCTCGACCACCCTCACGATCGGCCGCAGCCGCCCGGGTAGGGGCGCCGTGTTTCACGTGAAACACGGGTTATGAACCGCACGTACGGACTCCGAGATCAGATTCGCTCAACCACTTGTACCGTAGCGCGCGTGCTCGGTCGCGTCCTCGTGGCGCGGGCACAGCCCGAGAGCCTAGGTCCGACATACTGAGGGGCAGGCCGCAGTTGTGGTTTCACGTGAAACCCAGCGCCATCACGTCCTGGCCATCCATGCCGCTGCAGCAGGCCGGTCCCTCATTCGCTGAAGGCCCGCGCATCGACCGCCACTGGTGCTCCTGTAGAGGATCAGGTTCAAGGTTGCAGCGAATGGTCGCGGTGCAATTGTCAAACCGAAGTTTCGGCTACCCCCGCCAATACTCCGCTCTACCGGCGCATGCGGCGTTAAGGGAAGCCTCGACACGAGGACCGCGGACCGTCACCGGAGTTTCACGTGAAACGAGCGCAGCTCTTTCGTCTCGAAAGCGAGTACAGCCGAGATCTCGTCTCGGTCAGCTGCACCGCCACGGCGCGAGTCTTCACACCAGCACGCCCTGAGTGCCACAACGCTTCAGCATGCTCTGTTGTCGATCACCAAACGTGCGCCAACTACGGGCTGCATTCGTGTTCCACGTGAAACGACGCACACCTGCCAGCCTCGTGGAGCGTCACCGTAGCACCGCGCCCGGCCGGTGCCATCTTTAGGTGCATCCCATGGCCGGCTCATAAGATCCGACCCAGACTTACTCTGTTCGGCAGGGTCGGGTACCGCGCAAGGCATTCGGGCGAAAGCTAAACCCTGGCCGCGCGGCCACGCGTCTGAGCTAAACGGGCTCTACGTGCTGTTCCGAAGCGCATCCGGACTCCAAGTGGGCGCACAGCGCAGCGGCATTACGTCGGTTTCACGTGAAACAGACATCTCCGAGCGGGTCGTCGAGGTACAAATCCAGGAATTCAAGACTAGGGACAACAGGTGCGCCGTCTACCGCCTGCGAAGCCCTCAGTTGGGCAATTCTTGATCGGCCCGCTGAACTTCCCGTCCCTGCCCTTTATCATCGCTGACTGTGCCTTCAGTTCTCCGCCGCCGGAGTCGTGCTTGTCACGAACTCAAGCACCCATCGGCGCGATTAACGCCGCAGGGAGTCAGCCGTATCGAGACCGTCCGAGCGAGTTGGACCTTCGATCGCCGGCGTGCCGCGGTTCGGGTGAAACGTGGCTACGCCCGGGCGAACTGAACCGTTCGATCCTCGACCGGACCTAGTTTCACGTGAAACGTGGACGGCGATGTTGATCCACTGGACATGTAGGTCGACCAAAACCCCCCATGCTGGCACGGGCCCGTGTTGCTTCATAGGTGGCGCCGTTTGGCGATTCCGCGCCTTCCGGCGGCACACTCCAACGGCGGCGATACCGTCCCTCCTGAACGGGTGGTCCGTCGCCTCGGGAACGGGCCAACCGCACGGCGTGCTTCTTGGCAAAGTTCTGGGGCTGCTTGTACTCACGTCGAACCGGAGCCGCGGGGACATCTACCGCCGATCGGATGAACTTGGCTGGCTCAGGTCTCAAGGTGCCTCAATTCACCCGCCGCAAGACCTGCATCACGTGCCGAGTTCCGGGTGCGTCTATGAGTGGGGGCCCTGTCACGCGGCTTCAGCGAACGCGAGCTGCTCACCACCACGACCCTGAAGCCACGCCCACAAGAGGTGGCGACTCTCTTAACACTCGGACGGCGAGCGTCCAAACTCCTGCGTTGATGCATCGCGAACCTGATTTGTTCGGCGGCTGCCCGGCCGTTCCACGTGAAACGTGGCTTCAAAGCGTCCACCAGCCGCCCCCGCGCCGCCGATGGTTCGGCCTTCGTATCGCCCTACTGCTCAGGGTGTGGGTGAGTTGCTTGCTCCTTCAGGAACAACGACGGCGCTGATGGATACTGTGCGGTTCATCAACGGCGATTACCGCCATACTCGGGCGACCCGCTAAAGACCTGGCCGGCGCCCACACCTGCTCGCGTCCGGCGCCCTGCTTCGTCCCCCGGGACCGGTGTCGACCTTGCGGGTTCGGTGACGCGGCCGTGGGAAAGCGAGGCGAAAGAAGAACGCGCACATCACCTCGACGTCGGGTCCCCGCCGGTTCCACGTGAAACCCGCAATCACAACGACCAAAGGCCGACCCCTTCGGGCGCTATTCTGTCCAACCCAGGTGTTAGAAGGGCGACGGACCTACGACGTTAAATCGCTACACGCGGGGCACATCGACTCGGCGGATCCGGCGTGTGGTGTTTCACGTGAAACGAGACCAAGTGCCGTGTGCGCGACCCGTGGCGTGGGGCCACCGACTCCGGGGTCGAAGCATTCGTCCAACGCCCACTCCGACACATCAACCGGCGCACGCGGGTCGTCGCAAAGGCGGCGGCCGCCGACTAAGAAGAGGGATCCGCGGGGTTCATCCACAGCGTTAGGCACAGCGGTGGATTACCGTACCGTCCTCGCGCATTCCGGGGGAACACGGCGTATGCGCAGGTCAGGACACATCTCCGCACCGCTGCTCAGCCGTAACCCGCCCGCTAGGGCGCAGTCGAGGCGCCATCGACTTCGTGATACACACAGGTGTGGATACCTCGGTGGAAAACCTCACACTCCGTCCGTACGTTCGGCACGAGTGCTCGCGCGTCCGAGGGCCGCGGTCGATCCGTGAGACCGGCAGTTGATAACCGTTATCAGTAGGCACGGCCCACCGGCAGTGGTGACGAGCGGGAAGTCACCGGCGCTTCGCCACCACCACGGTCGTCTGCTCGACCCCTTCGACAGGTTGAACCTGATGAACCGTTGCCTCCACAATGCCGAGCTTCCGCAGCACGTACTTGGCCGTGGCGACTTCGTCGGCCGCGCGTTGTCCCTTGAGCGCGACCAGTGTTCCACCACTCTTCAGGAGCGGAACGGTCCAGCGTGCGAGCTTGTCGAGCGCGGCCACGGCACGCGCCGTCACGTGGTCAAAGGTGCGCCTTCTGTGCAGTTCCTCCGCCCGGGCGTGGTGCAAGATCACGTTGTCGAGGCCGATCTCGTCCACCACGTCCGAGAGCCAGGCGATGCGCCGCTCCATGGGCTCGACCAGGTGAAGCTCGAGATCGGGACGCACGATGGCGAGGACCAGTCCTGGAAACCCTGCGCCCGAGCCGACGTCGGCCACCGCGGCGTCGGCGCCGAGGAAGGGGGCCGCTGCAGCCGAGTTCACCAGGTGTCGGGCCCAGAGTCGGGGCAGTTCCCGTGGCCCGATCAGGCCTCTGAGCTCGCCTTCCTCCGCAAGCATCTGCGCGAAGTGCTCGATCGGCGCCCAGGCGATGCCGAAGTACGCCCGCATCGCGTCCGTCGGAACCTCGACTTCTCCAGCACCCGACCCCGGCTCCGTTCCTAGCGACACCTGTAGCCGATCAGGCCGGGTGGATGACGACGTGGCGGTTCGGCTCGACGCCCTCAGAGTCGCTCACCAGCCCGGCCGCCGCCACGACGTCATGCACGACCTTGCGCTCGAACGGGTTCATGGCCGCCAGCGACGACCGGTCTCCGGACGCACGCACCTTGGCGATCGCCTCGTTGGCGATGTCCGTCAGCTCGGCCTTCCGGTTGCGCCGATAGCTCGCAACATCGAGCATCAGCCGGCTGCGCTCGCCAGTCTTCGCCTGTACGGCGAGCCGGGTCAGCTCCTGCAGAGCGTCCAGGACCTCGCCCTCCGTGCCCACCAGCCGGCGAAGCCACCGGTCGCCGGAGTCCTCCGAGACGATCTCGACCGCGGCTCGGCCATGGTCCACATCGATGTCGATGTCACCGTCGAGGTCGGCGATGTCGAGCAGCTCCTCGAGGTAGTCCGCAGCGATCTCGCCTTCCTCTTCGAGCCGCTTGACGGTCTCTGAGCTGGTGCTGCCTCCACGGGGCGTCTGGACCGACTCTTCCTCGCTCACAGGTGTCCTCATTTCGTCGTTCCGCCGCGGCGGCGGAGATGGCTTGGCCGGCAGTTACAAGGATCTGCCTGGGCAGTTACTTCTTCTTCTTCGCCTGCGACTTGCGCTTGGCCGCTGCGGCGCGTCGCTGCGCCGCGCGCTCCTCATAGCGCTTCTGCGCCCGCTCCGCGTCGGTGAGACCGTCCTTGCCCCGGACCTCGCCGTCACCGGTGATGTCGTCCTCGGGCTCGTCGCCCTCGGCTGCGTCAGGTGACGTAGCCGCAGTCGAACCAGCAGGCGGAATAGTGGCCGGGCCGGTCTTCTTGGCGCGGTCCTTCCGCTTGGGCTGTACGCGCTGGCCGCGCGGCTGCTCCTCCACCACCGCCGTGGACTCCTCCACCGGCGGCAGTCCACGCCGTGCCCGCTTCTTCGCGACGCGCTCCGCGCGCAGCCGTGCGGCCTCCGAGCCCGGCGCCGGCTGCTTACGGATCGTGTAGAACTGCTGGCCCATCGACCACAGGTTCGAGACCGACCAGTAGATGAGTACACCGATCGGGAAGTTGACGCCAGAGAAGGCGAAGACGAGCGGGAGGATGTACATCAGCATCTTCTGCTGACGTGCCATCGGGTTGTCCAAGGCCGAGGCCGGCATGTTCTTCATCGTCAGCTGGCGTTGCGTGAAGAACGTTGTCACGGACATCAAAATGATGAGGACGACCGTCACGACCTTGACCGTCGGGTCGGTCGTGGACAGGAACGTTTCCGAGATGGGTGCGCCGAACAGCGTGGAGCTCTCGGCCTGTGCGGCGAGCTCCTGGTCGAGCGGCCCGATGTTGTCGCCGCCTACGTAGGTCCCTTCGGCCAGCGGGCCGAGCGAGTTGAGCACCCGGAACAGCGCGAAGAAGATCGGCATCTGCAGCAGGATCGGCAGACAGGACGAGAACGGGTTCGCGCCGTGCTCGCGGTAGAGCGCCATCATCTCGGCCTGCATCTTCTGGCGCGATGCAGGGTCGGTCTTGTTCTTGTACTTCTTCTGCAGCTTCTGCATCTCCGGCTGCACCAGCTGCATGCTGCGGGAGGCTTTGATCTGCTTGAAGAACAACGGGATGATCAGGATCCGGATGACCACCGTGAGGCCGACGATGGAGAGCACCCAAGCCCAGCCGGAGCCGCCGGCCATGCCGATGAACACCAGCAGGTCATGGACGCGCACCATGATCCAGGCGACCGCCACCATGATTGGCGACAAGATCGTGTCGAGAAAGCCCATGCCCGTGTGCTCCTAGCGGTCCTTCGGCGCGCCCGTGCGCGCCCCCCATGTATCTGCAATGAGGGTACGGGGTTTCCCGTCCCCAACCACACCGTCCGCCGACGGTCCAGCCCGCTGGCCGGAGCCGTGCCACTGCCCGCGAGGCGGGACGTGGTCGACCCCGCCGAGACTCCACGGGTTACAACGCAGGAGCCGCCAACCGGCGAGCAGGCTGCCCTTGACCACTCCGTGTCGCCGCAGGGCCGTCACCGCGTACGCCGAGCACGATGGGTAGTACTTGCACGACGGCGGCAGCCAGGGGGAGACCACCAGCTGGTATGCGCGCACCAGCCCGACCACGGCCCAGGTCACCGGGTTGCGCGTTGGCCTGTCCGGAGTGGTGTCGACCTCACCCTGTCGGTCCGCCCGTGCACTGTCCTCGCTCATGAGCGCGACTGCTCGCGGGCACGACGGCCCTCGGCACGTGACCGAGCACCGGCAAGACCGGCGTCGAGTTCCCGAGCGAGCTCGGCCGAGGTGGCGCCGTCCGCGGCGGCAAGAGCCCGTACGACCACGCGCGTCCCAGGCTGAAGGGTCGTCACCCGCTCCCGCATCAGGGCACGAAGCCGCCGCTTGACGCGGTTGCGGTGGACGGCGATCCCCACTGACTTGGGCACGATGAAGCCGACCAGAGCAGGCGAACCTTCCCGGTCGGCTTCTTCGGTCAGCCTCAGGTGCACCACCAGCCGGCTAGCGCCGCTCCGGGCGCCGCGACGCACTGCGCCGCTGAACTCGTCCGAGCGGCGCATGCGGTGCCGGGCCGGCAGCACCGTCTGCCCTCAGGCAGAGAGCTCGGAACGCCCCTTGCGACGGCGCGCGGAGAGAATGGCGCGGCCGGCGCGGGTACGCATCCGCAGACGGAAACCGTGCACCTTGGCACGACGCCGGTTGTTCGGCTGGAAAGTCCGCTTGCTCACGGCATTACTCCAAAACGGTCGGTGAAACTCTTCAGGCCCCGCCACGTCCTGGCAGCGCACGTACATGTCCCGTGAACCTGCGCATGGGGCCCGGCGCCAGAAACCAGCGGGCACAACACAAGATCCGTCGGGACGGCCCACCCAAAGTACGCGAGCCCGCTCGACCCGGTCAATCCGAGGGCAACGTCGTGTTCCCCACATCGCTCACCGCCGCTGGCTCGCAACGCGGCGCCGTGACACCACCCACA